>CAVYBX010000014.1:0-20643 GCA_963766835.1 uncultured Bacilli bacterium | reverse complement strand
AAGAACTAGCAACAGAAGAACATCTTATCATCATTTGCGGTCATTATGAAGGGTATGATGAACGGATTCCAAAATATTTAGTAACCGATGAAATATCGATCGGTGATTACGTGTTAACGAGTGGAGAAATTGGTGCACTCGTCGTCGTCGATAGCGTCGTACAGATTGTTGCCGAACGTATTAGGAAATCAACGTTCAGCGAAAGAAGATTCCTTTTCAACTGGACTTTTAGAGCATCCACATTATACGAGGCCGGCAAATTTTAACGGAATGAAAGTTCCAGAAGTATTACTGCAAGGAAATCATGCGGAAATAGAGAGATGGCGGAAAGAAGATGTCCTTGAAAAGAACGTACGAACGAAGACCTGATTTAATCGAGCGAAGAATAATTGACGGGATGAAGAAAAAAGCTTTACTAGAAGAAATTAAAAAAGAATTGGCGAACGATTAAATTTTTCGCTACGTTTATTACTATTTTTGTTGTACGTCAAAGAAACATATGCTATATTAAAGAATGTGCTTACAATGTGAAAAAGCAGTGAAAAACGATGTTCCGCTATCGATATCACTCGGTATGAACATTAGTTTGGAAGGAGTGAAGCAAGCATGCAAAAGTTAATTGCTGAGATTACTAAAGACCAATTACGCACTGACCATCCTGATATTCGTCCTGGTGATACGTATAAGAGTTCACGCGAAAGTTGTTGAAGGTTCACGTGAAAAGAATCCAGGTGTTTGAAGGAGTCGTCATTAAAAGACAAAACGGTGGAATTCATGAAACATTTACTGTTAGAAAAATTTCTTACGGTGTAGGTGTTGAACGTACATTCCCGTTACACTCACCTAGAATTGAAAAAATTGAAATCGTCCGTCGTGGAAAAGTTCGTCGTGCAAAACTCTACTATATGCGCAATTTACGCGGTAAAGCGGCACGTATTAAAGAAAGAATAGTAATAAAAACGATTTTAAACCAGAAAAAAGAAGCTCAAACCAAATTGATTGGTGAAAAGCTCTTTTTTTAACTTTAAAATGAATGATTTTTTTACCTTTAATTTATTGGGGTAAAAATAAACTAAATTGCCTACATTACAATTTATATGTTAAAGATACATCTTTTTTATTTTCGCTGTTGGAGGAGAATGTATGTCTTATCGAAGAAGAACCAGTGATTGGTTTGATTGGTTGAAAGCATTCGTTATTGCTTTAATACTTGCTTTAATTATTCGGAGTTTTTTCTTTTCTCCTATTATCGTAGATGGACCCTCCATGCAACCGACCCTTTATGATCGTGATCAAATGATCGTCAATAAATTTATTTATCATTTTAAAGATCCTGAACGGTTTGATATCGTTATTTTTCATGCTTCAGAAGATAAAGATTTTATAAAACGAGTGATCGGTTTACCTGGTGAACATGTGATGGTAAAAGATAATGTATTATATATTGATGGAGAAGAAGTGGAACAACCATTTTTAGAAGGAACAACGATATCGTAACGAACGACTTTACGTTGGAAATGTTACCTGGCCGGCCATGAAGTGATACCAGAAGGCTACGTATTAGTACTAGGAGATAATCGGAATAATTCTACAGATAGCCGTTCATTAGGACTTGTAAAAATCGATCAAATTGTCGGGAAAACGAACTTAATCTACTGGCCGTTACATAGAATTCAAATAGTCGAAGATTGAGGTGTATCACAAGTGATTCAATGGTTTCCTGGACATATGGCAAAAGCAAAAAGAGAAATAGAAGAAAATTTAAAATTAGTCGATGTCGTCATGGAACTTGTCGATGCTAGAGCACCATTTTCATCACGGAATCCGATGCTAAAAGAATCGATTCAACATAAACGAAAAATAATCGTCCTTATGAAAAGAGATTTAGCAGATGAAGAAGTAACGAACCGCTGGCTACAATATTTTAAGAAAAACGATCTTAAAGCTATTGCTATCGATGTGAATCATAAAGATGATATTACTCAATTAATTTCGCTCGTGAAAGAAACCGGATTAGAAGAACAACAAAAAATGATCGATAAAGGAGTAAAACCACGTTCAGTCCGTGCGTTAATTGCTGGCGTACCAAACGTAGGCAAGTCGACATTAATTAATCGATTAGCGAATAAAAAAGTTGCTAAAATTGGTGATCGTCCGGGAATTACGAAACAACAACAATGGATTAAAGTTAGAAACCAATTTGAATTGTTAGATACACCTGGCATTTTATGGCCGAAATTTGCCGATGAATCAATTGGAATGAAACTTGCCGCCACCGGTACGATTAAATATGAATTAGTGCCGAATCAGGACGTCGCAGCATTCATGATTAATTATTTAAACGACCATTATCCTAACACATTATTTGAACGTTATGGACTAGAGGAAAGTTTAGATATGTGGGATACGTTCGTTCATATTGGTAAACGACGTGGTGCGTTAGAAAGCGGCGGTCAAGTCAATTTTGATAAAGTGGCTGAAATTGTGCTACAAGACTTTCGTACAGGACGTCTCGGACGAATTACGTTAGAAACTCCGGAAGAAACTTAATTTTCCAGGAGTTTTTTTATTAACGAATTCAACATTTTCGACGATATTACGATTGAAGGGGTATTGTCATGAAAACAAAAACGATTCAAGAAATTAAACGGTTAATCGATGACGATTTAATAGATGATACGATACTAGAGCAATTGAAATTAGATACACGTAAAGGTGTGAAACGATTAGTCGGACTATATGAAAAAAGACAAATTGAAAGAAGAAACCGTAAAGAACAGTTTATGAAGATGTATCGATTCGACCAACAATTCCGAGCGCATGAACGGTTTCTATTAGCTGGTGTCGATGAAGCGGGACGAGGACCGTTAGCTGGTCCAGTCGTTGCGGCAGCTGTCATTTTACCTGAAGACTTTATCGAGATTGATTTAAACGATTCGAAACAATTAACGGAAAAGATGCGGAAACAACTGTTTCAAACGGTTACCGAAAAAGCGCTAAGTTATTCTATTTCTGTGGTACATAATGACGAAATTGATCGTATCAACATTTTAAATGCGACGAAAAAAGCGATGACAACAGCTTTAAATAATCTATCTCTCAAACCAGATTTAGCGCTGATCGACGCTGTGAAATTAAATGATATATCGTTCACTTGCAATGAGATCGTAAAAGGTGATGCGAAAAGTTGTTCAATTGCAGCCGCGAGTATTTTAGCGAAAGTGACACGTGATGAATGGATGGATAAAATTGCAAAAAAATATCCTGCTTATGATTTTCAGCACAATAAAGGCTACGGAACGAAAACTCATTTAGATGCATTATATACATACGGTCCAACACCTTATCATCGTAAGAGTTTTTCTCCCGTTCAAGAATTGGTGTTAAAAAAGGAGGGCTCGTCATGACGATTATGCATGTGAACCGTCATAAGTTCACTTCACCTGTAACGAATCAACCACTCGTTTTACGAAATGGACAAATTGTTCAAGGCGAAATTGTAAAAATTTATCCGGAAAATAAAGCAGAAATTCGGATTGGGACATATCGTTTAATTGCGGAAATTAATACGTCATTAATCGTCGGGAAGAAATATTTTTTCCAAGTGAACGAAAGTGAAAACCAAATGATCCAATTAAGAGTAATCGGTGATGCTTTTAAACAAAATATCGAGCAAAATTTATTGCAACTTTTAGATAAACTCGGTTTAAAAACGAATCGTCATGTCATACAATTTTTACGGACGTTGTTAGCTGAAAAAATACCGTTTACGAGACAACAATTACAACAAGCGAATAATATATTAAACTCTATGAACGATAAACAAGAAGCATTACCAATCTTACAAGAAATGTTTGTGAAAAGGTTACCAATCAATGAAAATGTGTTTCAAGCGTTATATACTTTAAGAACGAACGAGCTTGCACCTTTATTGAATCAACTGTCAACCGACTTACAAAAACTGCCTTCCACAGATGTCCAAAAACAGTTACTACGCCTCATAGAACAAATACTTTCCCGTCCGCAAAAAAATGATTTTTCTACTCATTTTTTGCAAGCAGAAACGATATCTAAAAATGAACTGAAGACTTTACTTCAGTCAGTGGCGAAAAATGTATTTCCAAATGAATCGACGCCATTTATCCGCGAACGAGTTGGACAAATTGTTCAGTTTTTCTTCAGAAGTACAGATACGTTCACGGTAAAACAATTGAACGACTATTTGTTGAAATTGATCAATCAAGCTTCAAATTTAAAGTCGACTGCTAAAGAGATCAGTCAACCAATTTCCTTCGTTACAGTCTGGAAGTATGACGAATGATGAGTTCGTTCCGTTACAACGGCAAATTCAAACGAGAATCGTTCCATTATTGCCTGAGGTGATCCAAAAAACCTTTGTTGAACAATTACGACAAAACAGTCAAACAACCCAACCGACATTTACTCAATTCGTCCAATTGTTAACGAATGAACAGATGTACCAACTGTTTGAAGAGGCTGTTAAAGCTTTCCAACAAGAATCAAATCAACTTCATACGTTGATGAAAACACGTTTTTTATCGTATGTGCAACAATTTATCCAGTCGATCGGAATGTTAGATGAACATCACATAAAAGTAAATATAGAGCGATTATTAGCGAATCGAGTCGATCAACCTTTCCAACAAACGCAAACGGTAAAAACATTGCTCATGAATTTGTTGCAAGATGGAAATAGTACAGTTAATGAAAAAATTCAGCCAATGATCCATTTCATCAACGGCTTGCAATTACAATCCGTTTATGAATCACAAAATATGATCCAAGCGATGTTACAATTACCGGGAGAAAAATTTGCGCTACCGAAAGATTTATTTTTCCAGTTTGAAGGGAAGAAAAATGAAGACGGGACGTTAGATGCGGATCATTGTCGTATACTATTCATGTTACAATTACAAAATATTAGTGAAACAGTCATCGATATGTTCGTCCAAAAACGAATCGTATCTTTAACGGTTTATAATGACTATGTAAATCGTTTGAATAATACGAGAAAACCTCGTTCAAATATTAGAAAAAAAATTAAACGAGTTGAATTTTCAACTGTCGACAATTAAATGGAAACCGTTAGTTACTGAAAAAACGGAAGACGCAAAAAGAAACGAACCGAACATCGTCGTTGAGCGAACGAAAGAAAGGTTTGATTTTAGAATATGAAAAATGAAAGAAAGAAAGCAGCTGCTTTAAGATATGATCAATTGTCTGAGGCCGTACCGCGTCTAACAGCATTAGGAAAGGGTCGCGTTGCCGATCAAATTATCGATAAAGCGAAAGAACATCATATTCCGATCGTCGAAGATCCTTCTTTGGTGGAACTGTTGTCGACATTGAATATCAACGACGTTATACCAGAAGAGTTGTATGAAGCAGTCGCCGAAGTATTTGCTTTTATTTATCAGCTAGATCAAAATTACAATCGAAATCAAAATAAGTGATAAGTTTTTACTATCTTGGAATATAAGCGTTCCTTATTGTATATTAAGACTGTTTTTATTACAATAATATTGGATAACAAAATAAAACGGAGGCATAAAAGTGAATATACACGAGTATCAAGCCAAAAACATTTTAAGACAGTACGGAGTAAACGTACCGAAAGGACATGTTGCTTATTCGATTGAAGAAGCAGTAAAGTACGCAAAAAAAATCGATAGTGATGTCACTGTCGTAAAAGCGCAAATTCATGCGGGTGGACGTGGTAAGGCTGGAGGTGTAAAAATAGCCCATAATTTAGATGAAGTCCGAGCCTATGCGAAAGAAATTTTAGGGAAAGTATTAGTGACACCACAAACAGGACCAGAAGGAAAAGAAGTAAAACGTCTACTTATTGAGGAAGGATGTAATATTGATCAAGAATATTACATCGGTCTTGTATTGGATAGAAGCATTTCGAAAGTCGTATTGATGGGTTCTGCTGAAGGCGGTATGGAAATCGAAGAAGTCGCTGCAAAACACCCGGAAAAAATCTTTAAAGAAGTGATCGATCCAGCAATTGGACTAACAGGTTTTCAAGCAAGAAGACTCGCATTTAATTTAGGTATTCCTTATCGATATATTAATAAAGTCGCTAATTTATTGTTGAATTTATATCGGGCATATATTGAGAAAGATTGCATGATCGCTGAAATCAATCCGCTCGTCACGACGAAAGAAGGCGATGTCGTGGCGCTCGATGCAAAGATGAATTTCGATGGCAACGCACTTTATCGCCAAAAAAATGTTTTAGAGTTAAGAGATTTAGATGAAGAAGATCGTAATGAAATCGAAGCATCGAAGTACGATTTAAGCTATATACAACTAGATGGAGATATCGGCTGTATGGTAAATGGAGCAGGGCTTGCGATGGCGACGATGGACATCATTAAATATGAAGGCGGAAATCCTGCGAACTTCTTAGATGTCGGTGGAGACGCAACACCTGAAAAAGTTGCGGAAGCATTTAAAATTATTTTATCAGACCCGAAAGTAAAAGGGATTTTAGTTAACGTGTTCGGTGGAATTATGAAGTGTGATTATATCGCGCAAGGAATTATCGCCGCGACAAAACAATTCGATTTAAAAATCCCTTTAGTCGTTCGTTTAGAAGGAACGAACGTTGAGTTAGGGAAGAAGTTATTGAATGAATCTGGATTAAATATTACTGCGGCAGATTCGATGGGAGACGGAGCTCGGAAAATCGTTCAATTAGTTAAAGAAGCGAAACCTGTTCAATAATTACTTAACATTATCGGAAAAGAAAGGACGTTTTCTCATTATGGCTATTTATGTGAATAAAGATACGAAAGTCATTGTTCAAGGAATTACTGGTTCTGCGGGAATGGAACATACGGAACAAATGTTAAAGTACGGTACGAAAATCGTAGGGGGTGTTACACCAGCGAAAGGTGGAACGACTGTATTAGGCGTACCTGTCTTCAATACAGTTGAAGAAGCGGTGAAAGAAACGGGCGCTACAGTTTCGATCATTTACGTCCCAGCGCCGTTTGCAGCAGATGCGATTATGGAAGCAGTCGATGCGGAGTTGGAATTGACAATCTGTATTACAGAGCATATTCCAATTTCAGATATGGTGAAAGTGAAAAACTATATGCAAGGTAAAAAGACAAGATTAATCGGTCCTAACTGTCCTGGAGTCATTACAGCTGAAGAATGTAAAATCGGCATCATGCCAGGCTACATTCATAAAAAAGGACATATCGGAATCGTATCGCGCTCAGGAACGTTAACATATGAGGCAGTTCACCAATTGACAAAAGCAGGATACGGACAATCGACAGCAGTCGGGATCGGTGGCGACCCGGTGAATGGCACATCATTCATCGATGTGCTTGAAGAATTCAACAACGACCCAGATACGTATGCGGTCATGATGATCGGTGAAATCGGTGGTACCGCTGAAGAAGAAGCGGCACGTTGGATTAAAGAAAATATGAAAAAACCTGTTGCTGGATTTATCGGTGGAGCGACTGCACCTCCAGGGAAAAGAATGGGTCATGCCGGAGCGATCATTTCTGGTAGTAAAGGTACTGCAGCCGAGAAAAAACGTGTCATGCGAGAATGTGGTATTAAAGTAGCTGATTCACCTGCGAAAATGGGTGAAACGATGATCAATTTACTAAAAGAAACCGGTCTTGCAGAAAAATGTAAAACACATTAAAATATACTGTACGTAGTGATGAGAAATCGTTGGAATAGATTCGCTTAAAACGAGCGTAATCTATTTCAACGATTCTTTTAAATATTTAGTAATTTGTTGCATCTTGAGAGGGAGTGTTTTTTATTTGGAAGAGATACGCAACCGCTTAATCCTGTTTAAGTCGACCTATATGACGCGCAGAATGCTTACAAAACTTCACGATGATGACCCTACATACGAAAATATACTTCCGATTAACTCCTCCAGAAATTAGTAATTTTTTTTCGATTTCATCGCAAAAAGCGAATTTCATTTATGAACGACTTCATTCCCCTTCATTAAAAGATTTAGTGATTCGTGATCAAAAATTGATGACCGTTATTACCCGTTTGGACGAAGAGTTCCCCGCCCAACTATTACATATTCCCGATCCGCCTTACGTATTATACTGTCTAGGCAATATTGCTCTTTTACATGAAAAACGTATCATTAGCGTGATAGGAACGCGTAAACCGTCGCAAGAAGCTTTTGGAAAGTTAAAACACTTTATCCGGCCATTAGTAGAAAAAGATTGGGTCATTGTTAGTGGACTAGCTTACGGCATAGACAGTTTGGCGCACCGGTTAACCCTCGCCAATGGTGGCAAAGCTATAGCTGTATTAGGGAGTGGGTTTTTTCATTTTTACCCGAAAGAAAATCTTCGCTTATTTGAACAAATAAGTAAAAAGGGTTAGTGATGACGGAATATCCTCCTGAACAAAAGCCTAGAAAATATCATTTTCCGGAGAGAAATCGCTTAATTAGTGGAATTAGTATGGCGACGTTAGTAATTGAAGCAACAGAAAAAAGTGGTACACTTATAACGGTAGACCAAGCGTTAGAACAAGGGAAAGAAGTGTATGCCGTACCTGGCTCACCGTTTTACAACAAACGGTCGGGTGTCATAAGTTAATTCAAGACGGTGCAAAATTAGTTATAAATGCAGAGGATATTTTTGCTGACTTTAAATAACGTAAAAAAGACAATTTTTTCATGTAACATGTATGAAAATGAGTATTTATCATACTATAAATCATACATGAATAAGTATGAAAAAAATCGCTATATTTGACAAAACTTCTCTATCTCCTTACTATTAGTGGAGATTTCAATTTAGAAAAATTTACGTTTTCATTTTATATAAACGTCGAAGATTTTAGGAGGACGTCATTATGTCAGATTATCTTAGTTATTGTAGTATCTCCCGCAAAAGCAAAAACGATCAGAACGATATTTAGGCAAAAAATATAATGTGAAAGCATCGATGGGACATGTCAGAGACTTGCCGAAAAGTCAAATGGGTGTAGATGTCGAAAACAATACGAACCTAAATATATAACGATTCGGGGCAAAGGGGAAATTTTAAAAGAATTTAAAAAGAGCAAAAAAAGCTAAAAAATTTACTTAGCGGCTGACCCTGATCGGGAAGGAGAGGCTATCGCCTGGCATTTAGCACATAGTTTAAACGTCGATGAAGATTCGGAATGTCGCGTCGTTTTCAACGAAATTACGAAAGAAGCGATTAAAGAATCGTTTAAATATCCGCGTACAATAATATTGATTTAGTCGATGCCCAACAAGCGCGGAGAATATTAGATCGACTCGTCGGATATAATATTAGCCCGCTATTATGGAAAAAAGTAAAGAAAGGGTTAAGTGCTGGTCGAGTGCAGTCCGTTGCGGTAAAATTAATTATCGAACGGGAAAATGAAATTAAAAATTTGTGCCAGAAGAGTATTGGACGATTAAAGTACATTTTTGAAAGGGAAAGTTCATTTTGAAGCGAAGTTTTATGGTATCGACGGGAAAAAAAAAGAGTTAAAAAATAAAGCTAGATGTAATGACGTATTTTAGACAAATTAAAGGAAAAAAATTTGATGTAAATAGTGAATTAACGGAACGGAAACGAAATCCAGAAAACCATTTATTACCTCGTACTTACAACAAGAAGCTGCAAGGAAGTTAAATTTCCGTGCGAAGAAAACGATGATGATTGCCCAACAGCTGTATGAAGGAATTGATTTAGGGAAAGAAGTGTAGGATTACGGTCTTATTACGTATATGCGTACCGATTCGACACGTATTTCAGATTCGGCACATAACGAAGCAAAACAATATATTGAAGAAAATTTGGCAAACAATATGTCAAAGCGGCGACGAGGAGTAAAAAAACAACAAGTGCTCAAGATGCCCATGAAGCGATCCGGCCAACTTCTGTTTTAAGAGAGCCTAATTCTTTAAAAGAATATTTATCACGAGATCAATTTAAATTGTATAAGTTGATTTAGGAACGCTTTATTAGCGAGCCAAATGGCCCCTGCAATTATGGATACGATGACTGTCCATTTAGAAATAATGGGGTTGATATTTCGCGCAACAGGCTCAAAAATTAAATTTCCAGGATTTATGACTATTTACATCGAAGGTAACCGATGATGGTAAAAAAGAAGAAGATAACATTTTTACCAGATTTCGTGGAAGGAGAGAATGTCACTTTTAAAGACATCAATCCGAAACAACATTTTACCCAACCACCTCCAAGTTATACGGAAGCTACTTCTAGTCAGAACGTTAGAAAAACAGGAATCGGTCGCCCATCGACATATGCACCGACTTTAGATACGATTCAACCGAGAGGGTACGTTACGCTTAGAGAACGCCGTTCGTTCCGACTGAACTTGGCGAAATTGTCATCGAAATTTTAGATGAATTTTTCCCTGAAATTATCGAACGTTGACTTTACCGCGAAAATGGAAGAAAATTTAGATTTAATTGAAGAAGGTAAAGTAGATTGGATCGAAATAATCGATGACTTTTATCAAGATTTTAAAGTTCGACTTAGAAAGCAGAAGAAGAGATGAAAACAGTAGAAATAAAAGATGAACCAGCAGGGGAATGATTGTGAAAAATGTGGAAATCCGATGGTGTATAAAATGGGACGTTACGGGAAATTTATGGCATGTTCAAATTTTCCGGACTGCCGCAATACGAAACCTATCTTAAAGAAAATAGGTGTCAAATGTCCGAGTTGTAAAAAAGGCGAGATTGTTGAAAGAAAATCGAAAAAAAATCGTCTTTTTTATGGGTGTGATCGTATCCAGATTGTGAGTTCGTTTCTTGGGATAAACCGATCGGTTGAAATTGTCCGAAATGTGAACAATATTTAGTTGAAAAAAGACGAAAAAGCAAGTACAAATTAAATGTAGGAATTGTGATTATGAAGAAGATCAACAATAACAGTTGCTCTATTGTTGACTATTTTTTCTGAAAGATGTAACATATTTGTTTGGGACATTATAACTTCATTTTAAGTCCCAAACAAATTTTTCGAGAATGCTATTCTGAATTTTGTTACAATTTCGTTAATTTTATTGCTAGGTATTTTTTAATATGATATGCTTAATTCGGTCAAACTATCTACTAACAAATTAACGGAGTGGCAATGTGTCTACTTATAAGTTTTTAAAGAAATTTATCGAATATTTAGAAGTTGAGAAAAATGCTTCTAAATACACAATTGAATTTTATGAACGAGATATCGTTACATTTTTTCAATTTCTTGAAAAAGAACATATTTCCGATTTACAAGCTGTTGATCAACAAACAGTACGCGTCTTTTTAACGGAACTTTATGATCGAAAATTAAGCAGGAAGACTGTCTCGCGAATTCTCTCCTGCTTAAGGTCATTTTATAAATTTTTAGAAAAAGACGCATCGATCAGCAACAATCCATTTATTCATATTCCTCTTCCGAAGCAAGAGAAACATATACCAGATTTTTTTTACGAAGAAGAACTAGCGCAAATTTTTCAAGTTTGCGACAGCTCTACACCACTTGGCCAAAGAGACCAGGCGATTTTAGAACTTTTGTATGCTACAGGGATACGAGTTAGTGAATGTCAAGACTTACGTTTACATCAAATTGATTTTACGTTAAGCTTCATCAATGTCATCGGGAAAGGTCGTAAAGAACGATACATTCCGTTTGGACAATATGCACAAGCAGCTTTAGAAACATATATTAAAGATGGAAGACGTAAGCTATTAGAAAAAAGTGATAATGAAACTACTGATTATGTTTTTTTAAATGCTCGAGGAGATCCATTGACGACGAGAGGAATTTACTATATTTTACAATCTATCGTCAAAAAAGCGGCTGTTCATGTAAAGATGCACCCACATAAGTTGCGTCATACATTTGCCACTCATCTATTGAATGAAGGTGCAGATTTGCGTACAGTCCAAGAATTGTTAGGACATGAACATTTATCATCGACACAAATTTATACACATATTACGAAAGATAAATTGCGTAATGTGTATATGAATAGTCATCCTCGGGCAAAAAGAAGTAAGTAGCATGATGTAGAGGAGCGTGCGATCATGAATCATGAATTTCATGCGACGACGATATTCGCTATTCAACATAATGGCGAAAGTGCGATGTGTGGCGACGGTCAAGTAACTTTAGGGAATCAAGTCGTCATGAAGCAGAAAGCACAAAAAGTAAGGTCACTTTTTAAAGGTCAAGTGCTTGCTGGATTTGCTGGTTCTGTCGCAGATGCATTTACTTTGTTTGAAAAATTCGAAGGAAAGTTGCAAGAATATGATGGCAACTTGATGCGGGCTGCTGTCGAACTGGCGAAAGAATGGCGCAGCGATAAAGTGTTGCGGAAATTAGAAGCAATGCTCATCGTCATGGACAAAAAAAATATGTTTTTAGTTTCTGGAACAGGCGAAGTGATCGAACCGGACGATGGGATTTTAGCGATCGGTTCGGGAGGGAATTTCGCATTAAGTGCAGGTCGTGCCTTAGCACGTTATTCACCACATTTAAGCGCGAAAGAAATTGCCGAAGCGGCCCTTAAAATTGCTAGTGAGATTTGTGTATATACGAATGATGAAATTGTGACGGAAGTATTGGAGTAACGGAAAGGAGTCGAATAAATGGAATTCAATTATACTCCTAGAGAAATAGCCGAAAAGTTAGATCAGTATATCGTTGGTCAACAAGAAGCGAAACGATCAGTTGCCGTAGCACTTAGAAACCGATATCGACGGATGAAACTAGATGAGTCGATTCGCGATGAAGTAACGCCTAAAAATATTTTAATGATCGGTCCAACAGGTGTAGGTAAGACAGAAATAGCTAGAAGACTGGCGAAATTAGTAAAAGCCCCGTTCGTCAAAGTAGAAGCGACGAAATTTACCGAAGTAGGTTACGTCGGTCGCGATGTGGAATCGATGATTCGCGATTTAGTCGAAATGGCGATGCGAATCGTGAAAGAAGAAAAAATGGAAGCTGTCAAAGATAAAGCGACAGAAGAAGCGAATAAAAAGTTAGTTACTTTATTAGTTCCGAATACGAAAAAACAAAAATCGGTAAAAAACCCATTTGAAATGTTATTCTCTAGTATGGAAGATGCAGAAGATCAAGACGCAGAGAAAAGCGAAGAAAACAACATCTTCGAAAAGAGAAAACAAGTGAGAAAATTACTAGAACTGGGCGAACTAGAAGACGAGATCGTGACGGTGGAAATCGAAGAACCACCACCTTCGATGTTCGACATGTTGCAAGGTTCTGGGATGGAACAAATGGGTATGAACATGCAAGATGCTTTTAGTCAATTACTACCACGAAGAGTGAAAAAACGTAAATTACCAGTACGAGAAGCGCGGAAAGTGTTAATCCAACAAGAAGCGCAGAAGATGATCGATATGGAAGAAGCACAACAAGAAGCTGTGGAACGTGCCGAACAAGCTGGTATCGTCTTTATCGATGAGATCGATAAAGTCGTCGGTACTGGTGGCGACCATGGTCCGAACGTATCACGTGAAGGAGTCCAACGTGATATTTTACCAATCGTCGAAGGCTCAACCGTGATGACGAAATACGGTCCGGTAAAAACAGACCATATTCTCTTTTTCGCTGCTGGAGCTTTCCATATGGCGAAACCATCGGATTTAATTCCTGAACTCCAAGGTAGATTTCCTGTTAGAGTGGAGTTTAATAAATTAACTGTGGAAGATTTTGTGAGAATTTTAACAGAGCCTTCAAACGCTTTATTAAAACAGTATAAAGCTTTATTAAAGACAGAAGGTATAAATATCGTCTTTACGGACGAAGCTGTAAATAGAATTGCAGAGATAGCTTATCAAGTGAATCAAGAATCTGATAATATCGGTGCAAGAAGATTGCATACGATTTTAGAAAAATTGTTGGAAGACTTATCTTTCGAAGCACCAGATATCAACTTAGAAACTGTAGAAATTACGAAACAATACGTGAATGAAAAGTTAGCGAATATTGTTGAAGATAAAGATTTAAGACAATTTATTCTTTAATGTAAATTCTCGTGTTGTTTATTCATTCATGTTTATCGCCAAAATGAAAAAATAAAAAACATCAAGTGAATTAACGGAAGGATGGAAGTCATGAATCTCTTAGAAAGAACTAGAAAAATTAATGCATTATTACAAAAAACAGCAGGTAAACCAGTTAACTTTAACGAAATGGCAAAAACATTATCAGAAGTAATCAATGGAAACGTATTTGTCTTAAGTAGAAAAGGTAAGTTACTCGGTGTAGCTACGAACCAGGAAATTGAAAACGAACGAATGAAGAAAATGTTGGAAGAAAGACAGTTTCCTGAAGAGTATACGAAAAATTTACTTAATATTGAAGAAACGACTGCGAACATTGGAACGGATAGCGTCTATACTGTGTTCCCTTATGAAAACCGTGATCTGTTCCGTGACGGTCTTACAACGATCGTTCCAATTATTGGTGGAGGCGAACGGCTCGGAACCCTTATTTTAGGTAGACTGAAAGAAAGTTTTAACGATGACGACTTAATTTTAGCCGAATATGGCGCAACAGTTGTCGGGATGGAAATTTTACAAGGGAAAGCAGAAGAAATCGAACTTGAAGCTAGAAGTAAAGCAGTCGTTCAGATGGCGATTAGCTCACTATCATTTAGTGAATTAGAAGCGATCGAACATATTTTTGAAGAGTTGAATGGAAAAGAAGGATTACTCGTTGCAAGTAAAATTGCTGACCGTGTCGGAATCACACGTTCCGTCATCGTGAATGCACTACGTAAATTAGAAAGTGCTGGTGTTATTGAATCGAGATCGTTAGGAATGAAAGGAACGTATATAAAAGTTTTAAACGAAAAGTTTTTAGCAGAATTAGAAAAAATCCGTTCCAATTAATAAAAACTCCATTTCAATATTTACCGCTACGATATTGTAGCGGTTTTTAATTTTTTGTGAAAATTTTGGCGAAAAATTGAATAAAAAATTTAGATTAAATTCGACTATTTTGTGTCGAAAATTAGGATAAATATACTAATTATTGTAGTTCAAAAGATTCAACTATCTAAATGTGGGTAAAATTTAATAGATAATTAGTAGACTTTCAAAATAATATCATCTAAAATAATGGATGAATTCGATATAAAATAACAATTTATGTTATGATAAAATTGTCGAAAATTAGCTGAGGAGAATGTCGCGTGAAACTTTTTGACCAAACGGTAAATACATTAGAGAGGTCGTTAGATTATTCGGCGTTAAAAAACAATGTCATTACGAACAATATCGCAAACGTCGATACACCGAACTACAAATCGAAAAAAGTCGAGTTTAAAAACGTATTAAATGAGGCATTACATAATCAAATTGAAGCAAAAATAACTCATCCCAAACATATTCCATTCAAAACGGATCGAACTCCTTTTCAAATTGTGACAAATCATCATCATATGTACAACCACAACGGAAATAATGTCGATATCGACAAAGAAATGTCAGAATTAGCAAAAAACCAAATCTATTATCGCGGTTTAATTGACCGAATAAATGGGAAATTTTCTACATTGCAAACTGTCATTAGAGGAGGTAGGTAATATTGTCAGTTTTTCATTCATTTAATACGAGTGCAAGCTCGTTAACGGCACAGCGTCTCCGGATGGACGTCATTGCGTCGAATATTGCGAATCAACATACGACGCGGGCGAGAGTGAACGAAAATGGCGAATTCGAACCATATCGTCGTAAATTAGTGACGATGCAACCACAATCGAATCAATTTAAAACGTATTTACATAAAGCTCGGTACGGTAATTCTCAGCCGATAAATGGTGTGAAAGTAACAGGGATCGTAGAAGATCAAGAACCTTTTCGACTTGTATTTGATCCGACACATCCTGATTCGGATGAACTCGGATATGTACAATATCCTAATGTAGACCCATTAAAAGAAATGGTCGATTTAATGAGTGCGACGAGATCATATGAAGCGAATGTCACAGCTTTAAATGCGTCGAAAGATATGTTGTTAAAGGCTTTAGAAATAGGAAAATAGTAAACTGTAAGCCTATCATCATAAGACTAATTGAGGTGTATAAGACGTGAATCATTCTATTTTACCAATTGGAACAACTCCACCTGTTACAAGAACGACGGAACCTACTTTACGTCAGCGAGAGGTGGAAAGTAACAACAATTTTGCAACAGTGTTAAAAAATGCATTAGAAAATGTAAGTAAAGCAGAACATGAATCGAACTTAAAAACAGAGCTGTTCGCAGCTGGAAAAATCGACAATTTACACGATGTAATGATCACTGCACAAAAAGCGAGTATTACGGTAGAAACTGCCGTTCAAATACAACAAAAAGTAATCGATGCATACAACGAAATGATGAGAATGCAAGTTTAATATTTTAAAATGCAAGAAGTTACTTAATTATGTGAAGTCCGGTGGGATTATATGAAGGAAAAATTGAATCAACTGAAGGAACAGGCAAAATTATTATGGCAAAATAGTACGAAAAAACAAAAGGTTATCTTTTTTTCTATTTCAGGTGTTCTTATAGTTTTAATTGCAGTCATAACGATTTTAACTTCTACAACTAAATACGTTCCGATCTATTCAAATCTTTCGCTACAAGAAGCAGGGCAAATTACAGAAGAACTTGAAAGTCGAAATATTCCATATGAGTTAGAAGATGGTGGAACGACGATTAAAGTTCCAGAAGAACAAAGCGAGCAACTCCTCGTTGATTTGGCTGGTCAAGGAATACCAAATAGTGGAAATATTGACTATTCTTTTTTTAGTGAAAATACTTCATGGGGAATTACCGATAATGAGTTCAATATGTTGAAGTTAGATGCGATGCAAACGGAACTAGCAAATTTAATTAAAAGTATCGATGGTATAGAAGATGCGCAAGTGATGATTAATTTACCGCAAGAGTCAGTTTTTGTGAGTGATGCAGCGGAAGAAGCTAGTGCGTCGATCGTCATACATACTGAATTCGGTCATGAATTTGAAGGGAATCAAATCGAATCGCTTTATCATCTCGTGTCAAAAGCTGTTCCAAATTTGCCTGAAGAAAATATCGTCATCATGAACCAATATTTTGAGTATTTCGATCAATCTGTCGCAAGTGGTGCGCGAGATGATTTTACGTATCAACAGGAAGTAAAACGAGAAATTGAACGAGATTTACAAAGAAGATTGCAACAAATGCTCGGTGTTATGGTAGGAATGGATCGTGTCGTCGTATCAGTGACAGCGGATATCGATTTTACGGAAGAAAATCGTGTTGAAGAACTAGTCGAACCAGTAGATGTGGACAACATGGAAGGAGTTCCTGTCAGTATCGAAACGATTCACGAAACGTTTGAAGGAGCAGAAGGAGAAGGTGGCGTCGTCGGAGTAGGAGAAGAAGATATCGCTAACTATCCGGTAGCGCTGGAAGGACAAGATGGGGATTATGAGTTGGTCAAAGAAACGGTCAATTATGAGCTTAACCATATCCATCGAGAAATTGCAGAAGCTCCATATAAAATTCGTGACTTAGGAATTCAAGTCGTTATCGATAGTGTGACAGGATATGAAGATGATGAAGTCCAACTTCTCTCATTACAAGAACAAAATGCGGTAGAAGAAGGAATCGCATCGATTTTAAACTCGATGATAACTACTTCGATCGATGAAGAATATGGAGAAGAGGTCGAACCAGAAGATAACATTTCGATCGTTTTCCAAGAATTTAATGGTCGACATGATGGACCAATCGACGATTCACCAGCAATTCCGCTGTGGGTTTATATCGTTGGCTCAGCGCTTCTCATTACAATTATCGTATTACTATTCATTTTATATAGAAGAAGAAGAGAAGAGGAAGAAGAGGAAATGATCGAAGAACCGATCATCGATACAGAAGAAGAAGTAGAAGTACCTGATATTACGAGCCAACCAAAATCTGAAACAGATATTCAAAAAGAACAGCTTGAAAAAATGGCGAAAGACAATCCTGAAGATTTTGCGAAATTAATTAGAAGTTGGCTTGCAGATGATTAGGAGGAGATGAAAATAGCTAGGAAATCAAAACCATTAACTGGAAGGCAAAAAGCGGCGATACTTTTAATCTCCTTAGGACCTGACGTTTCTGCAGAAGTATATAAACATTTAACAGAAGAAGAAGTAGAAAAATTAAGTTTAGAAATTTCAAATGTCAGTAAAGTCGATTCTGAGTTAAAAGAAGATATTATCAATCAATTCCACCAAATTGCGATTGCGCAAGACTACATTTCACAAGGCGGAGTAGCGTATGCAAAGACGGTGCTTGAAAAAGCGTTCGGTAAAGAAGAAGCGTTAAACATCATTAATCGACTGACGGCATCTTTACAAGTAAGACCGTTCGATTTTGCCCGGAAAGCAGACCCGAATCAACTATTAAATTTCATTCAAGGAGAACATCCGCAAACGATTGCGTTAATACTTTCATATTTAGATCCTGAACAAGCTGGACAAATTTTATCTGCTTTAGAAGAAGATGTACAAGCGGATATCGCAAGAAGAATTGCTACGATGGACTCTACTTCGCCAGATATTATTACAGAAGTGGAACGAGTGTTAGAAAAGAACATATCAAGTTCTTTAATAGAAGACTATACACAAACGGGTGGAATTCAAGCTGTCGTTGATGTGCTTAACGAAGTTGATCGTAGTACAGAACGGACGATTTTAGATACACTCGAAGTTCAAGACCCAGAATTAGCGGAAGAAATTAAGAAACGGATGTTCATTTTTGACGATATCGTCATTTTAGATAACCGTGCAATTCAACGTGTTATCCGCGAAGTCGATAATGAAGATTTACAATTAGCGCTGAAAGTAGCGAGTGACGAAGTGAAAGAAGTCATCTTTAAAAATATGTCACAACGAATGGCCGAAACATTTAAAGAAGAAATGGAATATATGGGCCCTGTACGTTTGCGTGACGTCGAGGAAGCGCAGTCGAGAATCGTAAGTACGATTCGCCGGTTAGATGAAATTGGTGAGATCGTGATCGCTCGCGGTGGAGGAGACGATATTATTGTCTAAAAAAATCGACCAACATGAACATCTTTCTAATAAAAAAATTATCGCCATAAAACAAATTCCGATTTCTAAACTAGATACTGAAATGACACCTACAAAAAATGGCGAAGATGTAAAAACAGCATTAGAAATTGAAATAGCAAATTTAAAACAAGAAATTGCGTCGCTAAAACAACAACGTGAAAAGATTTTATTTGATATTAAAGAACAAGTAGATCGAGAAAAAGAAGCATGGCAAACGGAAAAAGAACAAGAAAGAAAACGAGCCCAACAACAAGGCTATGAAGAAGGTTACCAAAAAGCGCAAGAAGAAGCGCTTCAAAAGTACGATGTTTTAATTGAACAAGCGAATAATATCGTCCAAAAGGCTACAGAAGATTATCACAGAACGATAGAAAAACACGAACACGCGATCATTACACTGGCGATCAAAACAGCGGAAAAAATTATTACGAAAGAAATCGAACAAGACGAAACGTACGTAACCTCTATCATTCGTAAAGCGATGGAAGACTTAAAAGACCATTCCAATGTCGCAATCCATGTAAGTCCGAACGATTACGATTTAGTCATGAATCAGAAAGATGAATTAGAACAAAGTTTAAAAGACGGAGAAATTCTCTCTATCTACGTCGATCAGAAACTGAACGAAGGTGACTGTATCATAAGCCATCCGTATGGACAGATCGACATTAGTATCGATTTACAGCTTGAACAAATAAAACATGCCTTAGAACAAAAGTTAACGGAGAATCAATAATGGATATAGAATTGTTAACGAATGTGATAGAAGAAACAGATACGTATAAAAGATACGGTAAAGTCGTCCGCATCGTCGGTTTAATGATCGAATCGGTCGGACCGGCAGCGAATATCGGTGAAGTTTGTCTTATTCACCATGAACGAACATTGAAAAACCGATTTTGTGTGAAGTCGTCGGCTTCCACAATGAAAAAGTCATTTTAATGCCTTATACCGAAGTGAATGAAATCGGACCAGGTTGTTTAGTAGAAGCGACGGGAAAACCGCTCATGATTAAAGTGGGGCGGAGTTTAATCGGGAGTACGATCGATGCATTAGGAATGCCGCTCGATAAATCGTCGCTTCCGAAAGGCTTAAAGCACTATGCAACTGAACAAGCTCCACCGAATCCTTTACGAGACCGCCGATTCGTGAACCGATTTGAAGTAGGTGTTCGGGCGATCGACAGTTTACTAACTGTCGGAAAAGGACAGCGCATCGGTATCTTTGCCGGAAGCGGAGTCGGAAAAAGTACTTTATTAGGGATGATCGCGAGAAACAGTGGTGCAGATATTAACGTCATCGCCCTAATCGGTGAACGTGGGAGAAAGTATGACGTTTATCGAAAAAGATTTAGGTGAAGAAGGATTAAAAAAATCGATCATCGTCGTCGCAACGTCCGACCAACCGGCTTTGATGCGGATAAAAGGTGCCTATACCGCTACAGCAATTAGCGAGTATTTTCGCAATCTCGGTTATAACGTCAATTTAATGATGGACTCTATTACGCGG
>CAVYBX010000013.1:0-163216 GCA_963766835.1 uncultured Bacilli bacterium | reverse complement strand
TCGCATTGAAGGTAAACTAGATATGTTAAACGAATCTATTCGCATGCTGCCTGAAAGGATGAAATATTAATAGCGGTGAAAATAGACTTAGCAAAGTGGATGTTTTGCGATTTCCCCCTGAATTGAAGGGGGATTTTTTATTTGATTAACATGCACAAGTCATCAGAGCAACATTTTTTAAAAAAACAATAGATAATAGATATGAAGTATGGAAAGAAATGAGGTTGTGAAATGAATCTGTTCGAAGTGGTGAAAAGTGTAGAAAATTACGTCATCGATTTGCGACGCCATTTTCATCAATATCCAGAAGTCAGCATGAAGGAATTTCAAACGATGGAGAAAGTGAAGACGGGATTGGAAGAAATGAAGATACCATATGAAGTTGTGCCGGACGGTGGGATCATCGGTACGATTGAAGGGATTCGTCCGGGAAAAACGGTCATGTTGCGTGCTAATCTAGATGCCCTTCCGGTGCAAAAATCGCCGCTGAATGTCAAGCAGCCGAAAAAAGTTGTGTCGAAAATAGACGGTGTTGCTCATGCTTGGTCACGATGCTATTGGCGATGTTATTAGGTGCGGCGAAAATTTTACAAGACAACCGTGACAAGCTGAACGGAAAAGTGCTACTCGTGTTTGAGCGAGGAGAAGAAATCGGTGGCGGGATTTACGCTTTATTAAAACGGCTGACGGGAATCGGTATTGATGGTGTATGGGGGATCCATACTAAAAACGATTTACCTTCTGGGAAAATTTCTGTCGACGCTGGTCCGCGCATGGCAGCAGCCTTTCCTTTTCGCATCAAAATAAAGGGAAAAGGTGGGCATGGCTCGCGTCCAGATTTAGCAACTTCTCCGGTAGATTGTTTCGTACATTTTTATCAAACATTGACATCGATGCGGTTGAATGCGTTAAACCCGCACGAACCGATCACGTTTTCAGTCGGAATGATTTCTGCAGGTGATGCAGCAAATGTCATCCCCGATGAAATTGAATTTTCCGGAACGGCGAGATATCTAAATGTTGAACAAGGACGGGCTGCCGTAATGGAATTTAAAAGAATCTTGGAAGCGACGTGTAAACTTCATCGATGTACGTTTGAATATATAACCGAGCCGATCGCACGTGACATTTTTAGTTTACAATCAAGAAGACTGTGCGGAAATTGCCGAACGTGCAATTGAAAATGCGCTCGGTCGAGATGTGTTGTCATCGCATCCGGCTTGGATGGCTTCAGAACCTTTCGCATATTATCAAAAATATTTTCCGGGAGTATTTGCATTTTTAGGGACTAAAATGAAGCATTAGGTACGGGTGCAGAACATGATAATAGCCATTTCGATATCGATGAGACTGTTCTAAAAATAGGTGTTGCTGCAACTGTACAATATGCAATCGATTTTTTAGCATATGAAGGTGAAATCCATTTTGAAGCGGGGACGAAAAGTGTGGAAACATTGTTTCAAGACTTTTAAGTACAAAAGACTGGTCACTGAAAAGTAAAATGAAACAAACAACCTAGAAAAAATTAGGCAAAAGTCTGATTGATTTATATGTTACTAGTGAGTACTCTTTTATAGAGTACTTTTTATTTTAAATAATGAAAATATTACAATTATTAATAATAAAGGCAAGGGGAAGAAGATGAAGAAGAAACTTTTGTCGTTGATGTTTGTGACGATGATTTGTTTGTTCGTAGGTTGTTCAAAGGATCAGTCGACAATGGCAGACGAAAATAAGGAGGAAGAGTCCTTTGTAGAAGACGTTGAAGTAGATCCCGAAGAAACAGTAGAGGACGAAGAGAAAACGGATGAAGAAGTGGATTACCATATTACTTTAGACGGAAAAGTGTTTATGGAAGAAGATAAAATTCGCGTGGAAGGAGAAACGAATCTAATCCCTGGTACAAAAATCGGTGTGCAAATGTATTCGAAGCCATTTACAATGCCGCAAGTTTTCCAAAATTGGGAAGGTGCAGAAGTCCATAGTGACGGTACATTTCAAACGGAATTAGAGCTACCTGACAATTTTTATAAAGATTATAGTGGTTCTTATATTGAACTGGAATTAAGTATCAACAACAAGCATGTTCGGTAACTCGTTGGAATTTGAAGATGTGTACGGAAAATATGGAGAAAAATTCGAAGGACCATTCGTGTACGAATATGAAGTTTTTGATGAAGTATATAAAGAGGTGTATGTTCCTGTCTATATTTTTAGTCGGTGATGACGTGAAAGAATATGTGATAGAAACGCCTGAACGAGAGCCGCTACCTGACGATTATGGAGATACAGAAATTTGGATCGAGACGAATTGACGGATGATCATCGCTTTTTTTACATCCATGGAAAGTCCAATTTATTACAAGGAACGGAAATCAAAGGAGCTTACTTCGCTCATCCAGACGATATTTTGCCACAAGCCCAAGGATTGGATAACCGAACATACGTACAACCAGACGGGACGTTCTTGCTCAGAGTAGCATATGATTCCTTGACAGATGAAGGATTCATTCATGTGTTCAGCAGGCCGGATAAAGAAAGTCATGACCCGAAAACGAAAATCCTTGAAACGTATGGTGAAAACTTTGAAAAATTGTCGGGAGAATATGTCGTCGATTATGAGGAAGGTGGCAAGATGATCGAGTTCTTCTTCGAACCAGAAGATTTAGGGGTGGAACCGCCGGAAAATACATCGCTTACGGAAGAAGATGGTGAGTTGAAAGTACAAGTACCAGATCATATTTTATTCGACTTTGATAAAAGTGATTTAAAACCGGAAGCACAAAACGTATTAGATGAAGTGATCGATTTATTAGAAGAGCTGGATGATGGCACTTCGATCGAAATCAATGGACATACAGACAATCAAGGAGATGAACAATATAATTTGCAACTTTCTGAAGAACGTGCTGCTGCAGTTGAAAAGTACTTGATCGATCACGGAAATTTAAGCCATTTGAATATTTCTAAAAAAGGGTACGGGATGTCTAAACCGATTGCTTCAAACGAAGAGGAAGAAGGTAGAGAACGGAATCGACGCGTTGAAATTGTGATCAATCGTTAACTTGTTGGAGTGTTCGAATGAATGAGAATAACACTTATAAATAAGTTTATCTTGTTCATCATTCTTTTAGTGCTTATGTCGGCGTGCTCTAATATGTTCGATTCATTCCAGGAAGAAATAATTCTCCCGAATATAAATTACGACGAAGCTGAAGAAAAAATCGAACGGTATTTGGAAGAAAAATATGAGCGACCATTCACGGCCATCAAGACGGAAAGAGCTTGTACAGGACTAGGTGCCGATTGTAGCAAAGAAGTTCGCAGTTATTTTTACCCGAATGATGAGGAAGACATACAGTTCTATGCGGTGTATCATACGGAGACATCTGAAATAACTGATTATTTTCCACATTCTTTTTGGGAAAAGGAAATAGAAGAAGATCTTGCTAAAATTTTAGATGAACATACACGTGTGGCAGTTTATACGATATTAGATCCGGTAGAAGATGGTGTTATTCCATATTATCGTGACGTATTAGGTACGCATATTACGAGGGTTTCTTTTCGTAAAAGTTTACGAGGTTGGGAAGATAATGATCAATATTGGAGTAAGGAAGCTGAATGGTTAATTAGTTTTAAAGAGGAACTTTTACATGAAGGGATACCTGAAGCAAAAATGGAGAATATGGAAGTGTTCGTAACTGTAGCAAATGATGACGACGATGAATCTTCCCTAACTCGTTTATATAAGATTCCCTTAAATGATGTGACAGATCTTGAGGCAACGACGAAAATTATAAAAGAGTATCAGTGATCCTTACGCCATTTTTATAGCAATCATGCTATAAAAATGGTTTTTATCTATTTTACATTTTATGTAATTTCATGTCGAAAAGGGTAAGTGCGAGAGTGACATCGATTGAAATCTTAACTTTCAGGCATAAGAAATAAGGCGATTTTACGAGTAATTATTTTGTGCGTTTTATAAGGTATGATACGATTTAATCAAATTAACTTGAAAGGAATTACCGGCATGAAAATTGTCGTGACGGGGATACCCATTTACCAGTAAAAGGACGGAACTTGCCGACTGAACTCGTATCAGCATGTGAAACGGCTGATTTGATTATCCATACTGGTGATTGGCATAGTATGGAAGTATATGAGGAGTTATCTACTTTTTCGCAAGTAGTTGGAGTGTATGGAAATGTTGATTCAGAACAAGTTAAAACAAATTTTCCATTAAAACAATCGATACAAGTTGAATCGTTCAACATCGGTATCATCCATGGACACGGAGAAAAGAAGACGACGGAAAAACGTGTGTTAGAAGCTTTTTCAAATCAAGAAATGGACATCATTATTTTTGGTCATTCTCACATTCCGATGCTTCGTTATGTCGGTAAAACATTACTTATGAATCCAGGTTCTCCGACGTATAAACGAAAATTGCCATATTATTCATTCGGCATATTGGAACTTGATCATACAATACGTGCAAGTTTCATTTACTTTTCATGATAAGGAGGAAAATATGATGAAGATTACTGAACTTGACACACCATCGTTATTACTTGACCTAAACCAAATGGAAAAAAATATTGAAGATATCGTGAATTTTGCCAAACAAGCTCGTGTCAATTATCGGCCGCACGTAAAAACCCATAAAAGCATCGAAATTGCTAAACGACAAATTGAGGCGGGAGCAATCGGCATCACGGTCGCAACAGTAGGGGAAGCGGAAGTGATGGCAGCAGGCGGCATTGACGATATTTTAATTGCATTTCCAGTTTCGGGAAAGGAAAAATTAGTGCGGATACACAAGTTAATGAACAAGGCGAAAATTACAGTTGCAGTCGATTCAATCGAACAAGCCGAGGCGCTCAGTACATTTTTTCAACATGAAAACATCACTTTAGACGTTTGGATGAAAGTAAATTGCGGCCTAAACCGGGCCGGTGTGGAACCGAACGAAGAAGTCGTAGAACTTGCATCTTTCATCAAGGATCAAAAGGCATTGTTGTTAAATGGTGTATTTACCCATGCTGGTCATGCTTACGGTGCAAAATCGCCTGAAGAAATTGCTTCGATTGCAAAGGCTGAAGCGGATGCTGTCGTAAAAAGTGCGACATTGTGTGAAGAGATCGGAATCCCTATCAAACATCGTAGCATCGGTTCAACACCAACTTTTAAACAAGCTGGAAAAGTAGAAGGGATTACGGAAATAAGGCCGGGGAATGCAATCTTTTATGATATGGTTCAAGTCGGCTTAGGTATTGCGGAAAAAGAGCAATGCGCATTGACCGTTTTAACAGGTGTATATTCGATTAAAAAAGATCGCGTCATTATCGATGCAGGCAGTAAAACGTTAGCGCTCGATAAAGGGGCGCACGGACTTGCTACTGTCGTCGGGCACGGTTTTGTGAAAGAATATCCGGAACTTATCATCGAACGTGTTTCGGAAGAGCACGGTGTCATCCCTTTGAAAGAGGAAATTGATTTACAATTAGGTAAAAAATTAACAGTCATTCCAAATCACGCATGTGTCGTTGCAAATTTATTTGACCGTTACGTCGTTCATCGCAACGGAGAAGTAGTTGCTGAATGGAAGGTGGACGCGCGCGGGAAATTGCAGTAAATGACTAAGAATAGACGCGAAATATGTTTTAATATTCCAGTAAAGGATAAGTGTCACATA
Organism: uncultured Bacilli bacterium; assembly: GCA_963766835.1. Taxonomy (GTDB): domain Bacteria; phylum Bacillota; class Bacilli; order Bacillales; family Amphibacillaceae; genus Pseudogracilibacillus. The sequence goes on along the minus strand of CAVYBX010000013.1, from coordinate 157,515 downwards.
ATATAACTGAGGTGAATAGTTTGAAATTAAGTATGTTAGATCAAGCTCCAATTTCATCAGGCAAAACGGCACGGGACGCATTACAATCATCGATTAAACTCGCCCAACTCGGGGAAAAGTTAGGCTATGAACGTTTCTGGATTGCAGAACACCATGATCTATTCGGCTTAGCCTGTTCGAATCCTGATGTGATGCTCGGTGTGATCGGTTCTCAAACAGAAAAAATAAGAATCGGCGCTGGAGCAGTTTTGTTGCCATACTATAAACCGTTTCGTGTAGCGGAGACGTACAATTTACTAGCGACATTGTTTCCCGGCCGGGTCGACTTAGGGCTGGGGCGCGCACCAGGTGGGGCGGCGGAAGTTTCCTTAGCACTTTCCGACAATTATTTAGCACAAGTAAATCGCTATTCGCAAAGTATCGATGAATTATTAAATTTTTTACATGATCGGTTTCCGGAAGACGATATATATGGAAAAATTTCGCGAATCCTGTACCTGATAGCCCGCCACAAACTTGGTTGTTAGGGACGAGTGAAAAAAGTGCGCTATTAGCAGCGGAAAAAGGGATGAACTATGCTTTTGGTCATTTTATGACTGAGGCGGATGGACCGAAAGTTGTCGAAACTTACCGACGTCATTTTCAAAAAACGGACTCCGAACCTTACGTCATCGTCGCTGTGCACGTCATTTGTGCCGACACGAACGAAAAAGCGAAAAGAATTGCATTAAGTACACTCGTCTGGAGTTTGCTGCAAGAAAAGCAAATGGATGGAAGTTTAGTTGTACCTTCAGTTGACGAAGCGAAACATTACGTTTTTACTGAAAAAGAAAAATTACGAATAGATAAGATGCGCAAAACGATGATTATCGGCGATCCGGAAACAGTAAAAAAGAAAATGGAGCATCTCCAAGAGCAGTATCAAGCTGATGAATGGATGATCGTTACGATTACACATCGAGAAGCAGATAAGTTCCATTCTTATAAGTTGTTGAGTGAAATGTGGAATAAAGAATAAAGAAAAAGGAAGTAGCATTACGCTCGCTTCCTTTGTTCTTCGGCATTCGTATTGATGACTTCTTTGAAAATATGAAACCAAGCTAAAGCCTCGTTGTTTTTCATTCGTTTCACTTCTTTAGGGAAATAATGTTGTGCGAAAACGACATCGATTGAAGTAGCATTCAGATCATCGAGCAAAATTGTCAACTTCACTTCTTTCGCTGCACGAATGTCATCTTTCAATTGGATAAAACTTTGCATCTCTGTCGGTAATTTCGTTCCATTTGAGCCAACTAGTTCTCGTTTCGATGGTCCTGGTCTAACTACTGAATTGACTACTACGCCATCTAATTTATAATCTACTCTATATATATTATCGTATGGGATGTTTTTATACTCTAATTCATTGTATGGTAGTGTAAAGTGCCAAAAACTTTTTGTTGCTGCATCATGTATTAAATCGCTTTGATAACCACTGAAAAATCTGTTTACGTTAATATTGTTTTTCTGTAAAAATAGATCGACTCGTTGCGTTTTCTCGAATCGATGTTTCTTTTCTTGCGCCTTCATCCAATAAACAGTCGTAAAACAAAACAACGCAATCGTGACGCAAACTAATAAAGTAACAAGGTCCATCCTCTAAAATCCTCCTCTCCTCTCAATAAATACCGCTATGAAAATTTTACCCTTTTTTTTCGAAAAATAACCTCTCAATATGGACATTCTTTTTACATTTTATGTACATTTAAGGAACATTGCGTTCACTATATTATATGAGTAGCAAATTCATTCAGTTACGGGAACATTGTTACAAATGAACGAAAAAAAAGCGCTATCTATTAATCATGTATTCGACTAAGATAGCACTTTATGTATCAAATAGAAAAAATTATTTATATTCATGGATCGCTTTTAAAATTCCTAAAATCGCAATATATTTTTTATACCCATTTTCCGTTAAATCCCGGGCATTTTCTTTCACTTTCTCCCGTAAAAACTCATTATCCGCATGGTTATCCATGTAAAGAACCGATTTTGCACTCCAACGTTCAAGATCTTCGCCTTCTAACACTTTTCCTCCCCAGTCGTTTATTTTCAGTTCTTGCTTTAACTGTTCTCCTTCTTCGATCAATTTTTCTAACGTAGTCATTATTCCAACCTCCTTACGTTCACTAGCCGCAATATAAGGATGAAAATCGTGTTATCATGATACTAAACAAACTGTTTAAGCATACTAAAACAATATGAAAAGTTCAAATTAGGTTGTGAATTGTACTTTTCGTGCAGTGAAAATTATCCGAATCCATAGTATGATAATGAAATAAAAACTAAACTATCTGAAACGGATGATGCAAATGAACGTAGTAAAAAAACATTTCCATTGGATTCCGGTTCTTTTATGGATGAGCGTTATCTTTTATCTTTCCCATCAACCGGCAGATGAATCGAGTGAATTAAGTTCAAGTATAAGTGTGTTGTTAATTAACGCACTTTCTATAATCCTTCCTTTAAATGACGTAAATACGTTCCACTTTTTAGTAAGAAAAGCGGCGCATTTTTCTGCTTATTTTATCTTAGGAGTTTTAGTTTTGCACGCAATATCGAAGTCGTTTGCTCGTGCTTGGCGTAGCGATTCTATAGATAGGGATCGTTGTAGGAAGCTGAATCGCGATAAAGGAAGAAAGCAGAACGGTCTTGTAGGAAGGGACATTTCCACTAAGCAAAGTATTTCTACGGAAACGCACACGTCAAAGGGTGGTAATGTTTTTAGAGACGAAATGAGTTTCATAAGATCGAGTAATACCGTAAGACCGAACAACGATCTAACGCGGAACGGCACAGTGAGAAAAGATTTGCAAAAACCAATGTGGCGTGTCGGTGGGATCGCGCTTATTATTTGTATGTTATATGCGATATCTGATGAACTGCATCAATTATTTATACCAGGTCGAAGTGCAGAGATAAGAGATGTATTCATTGATAGTTTTGGAGCAACGGTCGGAATTTTCATCTATATCTTATTCATTTGTATAAAAAATAGTAAATTAGTAAGAAATCGATAAGGACTTATAGCATAGAGAATAATATCTGCATTTTTTGTAATTTGTACTATTTTACAATTTTAATAGTGAAAAAGTATGATTTATTGGGCATTTTGTGGTATATTGATAAGGTGGAGGTTATTCGTTTTTTTGTAAAAAGGGGGGAGAGCATGAGCTCTAGCAATGTAAAAATCATCTTAGTTGATCATCACAGTCTTTTTCGTACAGGGATTAAACAAATTTTAGAGAAAGAAGAAAAGTTTAAAGTAGTTGCTGAAGGTGAAACGGTCGATGATGTTTATAGATTGATGAACTCTATTGAAGCAGATATTCTTTTAATAGATATTAGTTCGAATTCAGAACAATTATTTTCGAGAATTCATCTTATTAAAGAAGAAATTCCCAATTGTAAAGTAATCTTTATGTCTGCCCAACGAGATGAACACAACGTTTTACAAGCATTAAAAGTTGGAGCGAGTGGATATCTATTAAAAGAAATGAATGTAGACTTATTTATAGATGCGATTCACGCTATTTTAAACGGAACAATGTGGTATCATCCAGAAGCGATGCATTACTTCTTAGCTAATTGCAAGGAAATAAAAAATAAACTTACAGAAAATTCCTGCTCTTCGTCAGAAAGCGTAAAACGGCCATTACATTTACTAACGAAAAGAGAATGCGAAGTTTTACAATTGCTTTCAGAAGGAAAAAGCAATGAAGGTATCGCAAAGAGTCTAGAAGTTTCTGAATCCACTGTAAAAAACCACGTTGCAAGTATTTTACGAAAAATGAATGTATCAGATCGTACCCTTGCAGCAATTACTGCGATAAAAAATCGCTGGGTGCATTTTGAATATAATGATAGCGATATCGAAAACTTAGTGAGGAAATAATAGGGCTGTCTGGAAAGGTCAGTTTCACGCTGACCGCTTCCAGCGCCCTTTTATTAATTTGTATGAGTGGGGTTGCGGAATTGTTGTGGTGTGTTGCAACTGGCTTATACAATAATGGATATCATACTAAAATTGGAGAGGATCTTTATTTAGTAGAATAAAGCTTCGTGAATCGAAAGTACCCTTAGAGTATGAGTTATCGTTGTTATCGGAAGTGCTTTTGATGGATGAATTTTCGTTGCGATTGAGTTAAATCTCAAGTGCCTTACGAGTGTGGATTTTTGTTGCTACGGGTAGTTGAGATTGTGTCAAGTGCCCTTCGTGAGTTGATTTTTGTTGCTACGGGTAGTTGAAGCGGTTAAGAAAATAAAACATGAAAATTTATTCGTTCTCTTCAATCGATAAAATAGTCTCTGAGCGTAATGAATAATCGTAATCATACCCGAACTTCTGAAAAAATCGCTCATACGGGAATGAATAGCCGTAATCGTTCCCGAACTTCGGAAAAATCGCTCTTAAGGGAATGAATAGCCGTAATCATTCCCGAACTTCCGGAAAAATCGCTCTATAAGGGAATGAATAGCCGTAATCATTCCCGAACTTCGAAAAAATTCGCTCTTAAGGGAATGAATAATCGTAATCGTTCCCTAACTTCGAAAAAATTCGCTCTTAAGGGAATGAATAATCGTAATCGTTCCCGAACTCTCGAAAAAAACGCTCAGAAGGGAACGAATAGCCGTAATCGTTCCCGAACTTCGAAAAAATTCGCTTTTAAGGGAATGAATATCCGTAATCGTTCCCTAACTTCGAGAAAATTCGCTTTTAAGGTGAATGAATATCGTAATCGTTCCCGAACTTCGAGAAAATTCGCTTTTAAGGGAATGAATAGCCGTAATCGTTCCCGAACTTCGAGAAAATTCGCTCTTAAGGGAATGAATAACCGTAATCGTTCCCGAACTTCGAGAAAATTCGCTTTTAAGGGAATGAATAATCGTAATCGTTCCCGAACTTCGAGAAAATTCGCTTTTAAGGGAATGAATAGCCGTAATCATTCCCGAACTTCGAAAAAATTCGCTTTTAAGGGAATGAATAGCCGTAATCGTTCCCGAACTTCGAGAAAATTCGCTCTTAAGGGAATGAATAGCCATAATCATACCGAACTCCCGGAAAAATCGCTCTTAAGGGAATGAATAGCTGTAATCATACCCGAACTTCGAAAAAATTCGCTCTTAAGGGAATGAATAGCTGTAATCGTATCCCGAACTTCGAAAAAATCGCTCTTAAGGGAATGAATAATCGTAATCATTCCCGAACTTCCGTAAAAACTGCTCATACGGGAACGAATAGCCGTAATCACTCCCAAACTCAAGAAAAATTCGTAGCTAGGTAATGAATAAAACTAGTAAATATCTTTGCTCCTAAAAAATCACAAAGAAAATAGCTTCTCATCTTCATCATAACTGGAATAAAACTAAACCGCTAACCGCCACCACCTCGATCCACAAAGAAAAGCAAGTAGAATAAACTATCAACTTGCTTTTTTTAATCAATCCACTCATCAAACATATATCATTTAATTTCCCAATTTATTTCCTGTAAACCATTTTGTTTCAATATTTCATTCGTTTTCGAAAAAGGCCTGCTACCGAAAAAGCCGCGATAAGCGGATAAAGGGCTCGGATGCGGTGATTTAATGATGTAATGCTTCGACGTGTCGATTAAAGTTTGTTTACTTTGTGCCGCACTACCCCATAAAATATAAACGATCGGATGTTCTTTCTCATTTAATGTTTCAATCACTCGATCGGTAAAGTTTTCCCAACCTCTTCCTCGGTGCGAATGTGCCTGTCCAGCACGGACTGTTAATACTGTATTTAACAGAAGCACACCTTGCTTCGCCCAATCGATTAAACAACCGTGATTAGGTGGTTCGATACCGAGATCATTTTTTAACTCTTGAAAAATGTTAACGAGTGAAGGTGGTTGTGGTACACCTTTTTGTACGGAAAAACTTAATCCGTGTGCTTGGTTCGGTCCATGATAAGGATCTTGCCCTAAAATGACCACTTTCACTTCGCTAAAAGGTGTGTAATGTAATGCGTTAAAAATATCGTACATTGAAGGATAAATCGTCCGTGTACGATATTCATTTTTTAAAAATTCTCTTAATCTTAAATAATATGGTTTTGTAAACTCTTCATTTAATAAAGGTGCCCAATCATTTTTTAAGACCTGTTTCTTCTTCATAAGCTACCTCTCTTTTTGTTATACTAGTTATAACTTATCGTAACAAATTTTTCATGAAAAGTGGATATGGGAGGAAAACAATATGATGATCGTAACGACAAATGACATTCCTGGAAAAGAAATCGTAGAAGTAAAAGGTCTTGTCCAAGGTAATGTCGTGAAAACAAAACATGTCGGTAGAGATATTGGAGCAAGTCTGAAAACGTTAGTCGGCGGCGAGATTAAAGGGTATTCAGAGTTAATGGTAGAAGCACGTGAAATAGCAGTGGAAAGAATGGTTGAAGAAGCGGTAAAATTAGGCGCAAATGCGATTGTCGGAATGCGTTACCAAACTGCAGAAATTATGGGTGGTTCGGCTGAAGTATTGGCTTACGGAACTGCGGTTGTTGTCGAGTAACAAATAATATTCTATCATTGCATCTTGAAATTATAGAGGAACTAATTTTTTAAAATACGCTTGACCGAATATATGCTACATTCTATAATCATAATAATTTCAAGAGAGGACAAGGAGGATTTAATTTTGAAAAAAGTACGCTGGGGAATTTTAAGTACGGCAACGATTGCCCAAGAAGCGCTTATCCCTGCCTTTCAACGTTCAGTTAACGCAGAAGTGAAAGCGATTGCAAGTAGCAGTGGATTAAATAAAGCGGAAACGGTAGCCGCACAATTTCAAATTGACAAAGCATATGGTAGTTATGAAGAACTTTTAGCAGATCCGAATATTGACGCTGTGTATATTCCTTTACCGAATCACTTACATAAAGAGTGGGTCATCCAAGCTGCACAACATAAAAAACATATTTTATGTGAGAAACCGGCATCTCTTCATGCTGATGAATTTGAAGAGATGAGATCAGCTGTTATAGAAAATGATGTGTTATTTCTCGAAGCATTTATGTATTATTTTCATCCGCAACATGACCGGGTAAAACAGATCATCGACCAGGGAGAAATTGGAGAAGTATCATATATGCAAGCTGGTTTTACATTTTATTTACCAGAAGAAGAAAGAAGTACAAATATTAGAACAGATCGTAAAAAAGGTGGCGGAAGTTTATACGATATAGGTTGTTATACAGTTCATTCGATTCGAAACATCATTCGCAAAGAGCCTGAAACGGTGCATGTTCAAGCAGTAATTGATGAAGAATCGAAAGTTGATACGGATACTGTAGGATATATCACTTTTCCAAATGGAGTTCGTGCATCATTTGATACAAGTTTTAATTTAGAAATGCGTCAAGAATATAGAATCTTTGGTACGAAGGGGAAGATTTATGTTCCTCGCGCTTTCCGACCAGATCTGCACGGAGGAGAAGGGATCATCATAATAGAAAATGTAACAGGTATGAGAATTGAAACGATTTATGGAGATCAATACCGATTGCAAGTAGAGCATATTTCGCAAGCAATATTAGAAGGGAAAAAAGAATTAAAACTCGATATGGCAAATACTTATGAAAATATGAAAGTAATCGATGCTTGCTACGAATCGATTGCATCTGCAAAACAAGTAAAAATAAAAAGATGAAGAGCAGGAAACCTACCTTTATCTTTTTTCTTTCGCTATTTATTTAGTCGGTGATTTTTTGCGTTATCTTAGCTCCACGCGCTCAACCGTTTTATAACATTTACGGCAAACTGGCAAATATTTATCGTTTCCGCCGATTTCTATTTGTTTTCCTTCATAAACAGGATGACCTTGTTCGTCAAACCGTAAGTTCATCGTCGCTTTTTTATGACAAAACCAACATTCCGTTTTCAATTCCTTTATATTGTCCGCATAAAGAAGCAAATATTTAGATCCTTCAAATAAGTTATTGAACGAGTCGTTTTTTAGTCCGTAACACATGACGGTAATTTCGTGATCATCAACTAAATCCGTTAATTGCAACACTTGCGCTTTATTTAAAAACTGCGCCTCGTCGATTAAAACGGATGCTGGTCGTTCTTCAAATGATAAAACGACTTCTTTTATATTTGTATCATCGTCAAAAACATGAGCATCTATTTCAAATCCAGCTCTACTCCATATTTTTCCTCTTTCGTGCCGATCATCTAAATGAGACGTGAACGTAATAACTTTTTTCCCTTGAATTTCGTAATTGTAAGCTACTTTAATAATTTCAAGACTTTTTCCTGCTGCCATTGTGGAATAGTAAAAAAATAACTTTGCCATCGTATGTCCTCCAAATGAATTATGAATCATACACGCTATCATATTATAACAGAAACTTTTTTGGTAAGGTGAAATGAAAAATCGTTCATCGGCAAAAGATTAATCAGGGTGAAAGTATTCATACAGAGTAACTTGCCCGGCTCTCTGGTTTGAAAGTGATGATAAAAGAAAAGGCTCTCCTTGAAAAACGTTCTTCGTGCGCCGGTAGTTTCCGAAAAAAGTTTCATATGGCCACCGTTGTTTATTTCCGCTGTTACGGTAATGGTGTGTTTTAATGTGCCCTTTCTGCGTGGAACTTTGTAACGAAGGGTCACGTGAGGTTGCTTAATATGCCTTTCGTGTGGTAATTTTTCTTCCAACGGTCAAGAAGTATTAATGTTCTCTTCATGCGAGAATTTACTAGGCAAAGGTCACGCGAGCCGTTTTAATGTTCCTTTCATGTGAGAATTTTGTATGTGATGGGTAGTTGAGAACTTTTAATGTGACCGTCAAAGAGCGATTTTTTCTGCGACGGGTAGTTGAGATAGTCTCAAGTGCCTTTCGTGGTTTAATTTTGGTTGCGACGGGTAGTTGAGATTGCGTCAAGTGCCTTTCGAGGTTTAATTTTGGTTGCGACGGGTAGTTGAGATTGTCTCAAGTGCCTTTCGTGGTTGAATTTTTATTGCTACGGGTAGTTGAGATTGCTTCAAGTACTCTTTCTGATTGATTTTCGATGGCGGTTGAGATGGTTAAGAAAAAGACATGAAAAATTTATTCGTTCCTTTCAATCGATAAAATCAACTCTGAACTTAACGAATAAGTGTAATCATTCCCGAACTCTTGAAAAAAACGCGCTGAAGGGAACGAATAGCCGTAATCGTTCCCGAACTCTCGAAAAAATCGCTCTGAAGGGAATGAATAGCTGTAATCGTTCCCGAACTCTCGGAAAAATGCTCTGAAGGGAATGAATAGCCGTAATCGTTCCCGAACTTTCGAAAAAATCATGCTGAAGGGAATGAATAGCCGTAATCGTTCCCGAACTCTTGAAAAAAACGCGCTGAAGGGAACGAATAGCCGTAATCGTTCCCGAACTCTCGAAAAAAACGCAGCTGAAGGGAATGAATAGCCGTAATCGTTCCCGAACTCTTGAAAAAAACGCGCTGAAGGGAACGAATAGCCGTAATCGTTCCCGAACTCTCGAAAAAAATCGCGCTGAAGGGAATGAATAGCTGTAATCGTTCCCGAACTCTCGAAAAAAAGCTCAGAAGGGAACGAATAGCCGTAATGAAGTGAATCTCAAAAGTTAGAATTTTTCATTATTCAATTGCTTTCCTGGAGGCGGTAATGAACTGTAATAAGTCCTAAAAAAGCTACTCTTACAGGAATGAATAGCGCAAATAATCCCCGGATACTAAATTGCATTAACGGAAATGAATGGTCGCTACTCTGCTAAACATTATCCAAACACGTCAGAAGGAAAAACCGTACAACAAAACCCACTATCCGTTCATTCCAAGAGTAAGATAAGTGCTATTCTTGGACTCAACGCACTATTATTTTATAACCAATTAAATACGCCCCAACACACTAAACTCGGTTTCATCACCCTTGTATGAAGACAAGTGCTAATCCCAATTCCAACTCCCAAGTGCTACTAAATTTGTTGTTTTTTCACGGAACGCGCTCTAATCCCTCTATCATTTCGCCAAACGAACTACTAATTCCGCTATCATTTCGCCGAACGAACTACTAATTCTGCAATCGTTTCACCGAGGATGAGCCCGGCTGTTTTAGGGGCAACTTTTCCTGGTAAACCTAAAGCGTGGAGCGCTTGAATTCCCAACTTTTCAGTAGCTTCAAAATCAGTTCCGCCTGGCTTAGATGCTAAATCGATAATAAGGCCTTCTCGATTCATACGCCCTAAAACTTCTTCTGTCAAAATGAGCTTAGGAACAGTGTTAATGCAAATATCGGTATTTTCCATCGCATCTGATAAACGTTCCATACGAATCGCGCTCATCCGCATTTCTCGTATTCTCGCAAAATCGGCATCCTTTCGAGCGGCAACAGAAACATTGGCGCCGACATTTTGAAATAATCGAGCGATCGTCACTCCAATTCTTCCGAAACCGACGACTAAAACATTCGCGCCGTGGATCGTATATTTCGTATTTTCCATTGCAAGTTGTAAAGCCGCTTCAGCCGTCGGAATCGAATTTGCAATCGCGACATCATCACGTTCGAATAAAACAACTAATTTACGTTCGCACTCTGCAGCTAAATTTCTCAAATAATCACTCGCAGTTCCCGTATAAATGACGCAAGTCGGTTTCGTTTGTACGACGATTTCTTTTGTTAAAATTGCTTCCTTTCCTCCATAATAAGTAGAAATTGCTCCAAATCGATTCGTACCACCGATTGGCAAGACGATCCCATCTAAAGTTCGAAAATCTATATGTTGTAAATCTACTTGCTGAACATGATTTTGCTCGAATTTTATTTCTTGAAACCCTACAGCGTAAATGGTAGCACCTTTTTTCGATAAATATGAAATGACATGTAAGTAGCGATCGTCCCCGCCGATCACGGCAATCTTTTTTCCAGTTAACATTGCGACACTCCTCTATTTGAAAAAATATCTAATGAACATTTTATTACAAATGTAAATGATTGTGCTAATTCTGTTATAACTTTAATTAGATTACAATGTTTTCACATGATATAATAAAAATGAACTAATATGTTTTTTGGTCGTGATGATTAGGCAATTTGTGAGGTGTAAGTTCATTGAATTACTCGACTGAAATAAAAGTGGAAAAAACGAGTATACGAGGAATACTAACGGATTTAAAATATTTAGTAAAGGGTCTCGTACTAGTTGCAAACGTTTTACCTATCTTGAGCGGATTTTGGATTGCTTTATATGTAACGAACGCTTCATTTTTAGACTACTGGGACAAGTTCGTATATATGGCTTTAGGTGGAACGTTGATCATGGCTGGTGCACTCATTTTGAATAACTGGTACGAAGTAGACCTTGATAGCGCGATGAAACGGACGGCGAAACGCCCGACTGTGACAGGCAACTTTTCGTTGAAAACTGTACTTATCATGGGTATCGTCGCATCTATTCTCGGGCAAATTCTTTTACTATTTACGACGATTGAAGCGGCGATTTACGGCTTTCTTGGTTGGTTTATTTACGTCGTTTTATATACGTTTTGGACGAAAAGAAGATACGTTTCAAATACGATCGTCGGCAGTCTTTCTGGAGCAGTCACGCCACTGATCGGTTGGGCGACGATTGAATCGACGCTTCATGTCGTACCGATCGTACTTGCGATCATTTTATTTATTTGGCAAATGCCGCATACTTATGCGATCGCGATGAGAAGATACGACGATTACAAAGCGGCGAAAGTTCCGATGCTCCCTGTCGTGCAAGGATTTAAAACGACGAAAATCCACAATTTAGTTTATATTTTATGTTTGTTGCCGTTGCCGTTCTTTTTAACATCGTTAGGTACTTTCTTTGTCGTACTTACGACGATTTTAAACGTTCTTTGGCTTGCTGTCGCAATGAGTGGATTTTTCAGCAAAGACGATGAAACACACGCGAATTTAATGTTTTATTGTTCACTAACGTATTTGACTGTTGTATTCGGAGTTTTAATTATCATATCACTTCCAATTTTTAATTAGGAGAAAGGATTACTCGTCCTTATCTCCTTTTTGTTTTTTAAAAATTTGATCAGTGCCAAGCTCAGCTATTTAAAAGCCCCCTATGTTCCTCTACCATCGTCTCTGTTTTTTGGGAATTCGCTCACAAGACACAACTTTGAAAATTGATGTGTATCCCTTTAGTTTTCTTTTTATTTTTAAGATGAACTATTTTATACTAAAAGTAGGATTATAGCATGAAGGGAAATAAAAAATGGAACGAATTTATGAAGGAAAAACGAAAGATGTATATCGACTAGACAACGGAAATATTTTACTGAAATTTAAAGATGACGTCACTGGTGAAGACGGTGTTTTCGATCCCGGCGCAAACAAAGTCGGTCTAACGATCGCTGGAGCAGGAAAATCAGCATTGAAGATGACGAAGTATTTTTTTGAAAAATTAGCGGAAGAAAACATTCCTACTCATTACATTGAAGCGAATTTAGACGATGTTTCGATGACGGTGAAAGATGCGGAGATGTTCGGTCATGGGCTGGAAGTCATTTGCCGATTTCGAGCAGTCGGAAGTTTTTTTAGAAGATATGGAGCGTATTGTGAAGAAGGACAAAAATTAGACGCTTTCGTCGAAATAACGATTAAAGACGATGAACGTGGTGACCCGCCAATTTCAAAAGATGCACTCGTTATGTTAGGGATATTGAAGGAAGAAGAATTCGAGCAAATGATCCAACTTACCAAACAGATCGCCAATATCGTAAAAGATGAATTAGCCCAAAAAGAACTTGAATTATACGACATCAAATTAGAGTTTGGCAAAGATAAAATGAACGGAGAAATGATGTTAATCGATGAAATTTCTGGTGGAAATATGCGCGTTTATGATCGCAAAGGAAATTATATCGAACCGTTAAAGCTTGAAAAACTACTTTTCAGTTGACAAAAAGTAACAAATAGGATGAAGTGCCTACCAGATAGATAAACATGTTATACTTAGAATGAACGATCCTGCTTATGGCGATTGGGGGGATTTGATGGAGAAGAACACTGTCGAACTGTTGTTTAACAATTATTATCATCTTTTTCCGAACTCTAGTTCAATCGCTATCGCCAATGTGAGTGAATTCATTTATTATCAACCGAGTTTAGATATCGATTTGAAAATAAAACAAGGAGATCCGGTAACCCCTGAGACTGTGACGTATAAAGCGATAAAAGAACGTAGAAGAGTGATGGAATATAAAGATGAATCTATTTTCGGTGTGCCTTATTACGCGATCTCGCAACCGATCATAAGGCAAAAAAAGTTGCTAGGAGCTATGACAGCAATTTTTCCCCAAAAACCCCAAATGTTATCTGCACCATATTTAACAGTGAAACAAGATGATCGTTGGGTACCGATTTATTTAGATGAAGTGATCTATTTAGAAGCGCAAAATCGAAAGACGAATGTGACCGCAGTCCATACCGAAGGAACACATCGGTTTAATTTAACCGAACTCGAACAAAATTTACCGAAAAATACTTTTATCCGCTGTCATCGTTCATATATCATCAATATCCACCATATAAAAGAAATCCATCCAGATGTCCATTCTACTTTTATATTAGTGATGACAGATGATTCACGCGTTCCAGTTAGTCAAAGTTACGCGAAACATGTTAGAGAGATATTAGGATTTTAATAGAATTTCCTGTTTTTTAGGCAGAAAAAATTGTATTTGAGTAATAATTAAAGCCCTTTCAGACAAATATTATGAAATTTCGACAAAAATTTGTTAAAATATTAACAAAGTGTAAATTAAAACAGTAGAGGTGATTTTAATGGGAATTGATTTACGCCAGTATATTAGAAACGAAGCATTTCTAGACAAAGTTGTATCGGCGGAAGAAGCTGCATCATGGATTAAAGACGGTATGACGCTCGGAATGAGTGGATTTACACTTTTCGGTGAACCAAAGGAATTTCCGATGGCGCTTTCAAAACGCGCTGAGAAAGAAAAGTTTAAAGTAAACTTATACACTGGTGCTTCATTAGGTCCAGCTGCAGACCAATCAATGGCTGAAGCAGGAATCGTTAACTTACGTGTCCCTTATCAAGGTAACCCCGTCATGCGTAACAAAATCAACTCTGGTGAAATGTATTATATTGACCAACATTTATCTCATACTGCGGAAGAGGTAAGAAAAGGTACTTTAGGTAAAATCGATTATGCAGTTATCGAAGCGGCTGCAATTACTGAAGACGGTTTAATTATTCCAACAGGATCTGTAGGTAACTCGCCAATTTTTGTACAAAAAGCAGAAAACGTTATCATTGAATTAAATACAACTGCTCCGAAAGAATATGAAGGATTGCACGACATTTATGTATTACCAGAACAGGGAGAACGTAAAGAAATTCCTTTATACAGCGTAGGAGAACGTATCGGTGAAAAAGGTATTAGAGTCGAGCCTGAAAAAGTAAAAGGTATCGTTTTATCTGAACAACCTGACATTCCTTCACCATTATTCGAACCAAACGAAGAAACACAAAAAATTGCAGAGCACTTATTAGATTTCTTAGCAAGTGAAGTAGAAGCAGGTCGTCTTCCGAAATCATTAGCTCCGTTACAGTCGGGAGTAGGTTCAGTAGCAAACGCAGTATTAAAAGCGATGAAAGATTCTCAGTTCAGAGACGTGGAAGTATACTCTGAAGTGTTACAGGACGGAATCTTTGATCTTTTAGATGCTGGTGTCGTTAAGTTCGCATCTGCAACAGCCTTCTCGCTATCAAAAACACGTGTTGATTCATTAGCAGAAGACTTAGCAAAATATCAAGGTAAAGTGGTATTCAGACCACAAGAAATTTCTAACCACCCAGAAATCATTCGTCGCTTAGGTATTATTTCATTCAACACAGCATTAGAAGTAGACATTTATGGAAACGTTAACTCAACACATGTGAACGGAAGCCGTGTGATGAACGGTATCGGTGGTTCTGGAGACTTCGCTCGTAACGCTAGATATACAATTTTTGTCACGCCATCTCTAGCAAAAGACGGAAAGATCTCTACAATCGTACCAATGGTATCACACGTTGACCATACAGAGCACGACGTAGATGTTATCATTACAGAACAAGGATACGCAGACTTACGTGGACTTCCACCAAGAAAACGTGCAGAAAAGATGATCGAAATCGCTCACCCTACGTACAGACCACAGTTACGTGCGTACTTTGAGGAAGCGAAAGAAAAAGTCGGTGGACAAACACCACATATGCTAGATAAAGCATTCTCTTTCCACCTCAACTTAGCAGAAAAAGGAACAATGTTATTTGAAGATGAGAAAGTGACGAACTAATAAAATTGAAGTGAAGCTGTCTAAGAGGTTGCGAACACAGCCTTTTGGGCAGCTTTTTTATGATTGGTGTGGGGAAAAATCGGACAGAGATCGAAGTTAGATATAAAGAAACGGATCAAATGGGTGTCGTCCATCATGCTAATTATTTAGTATGGGACTGGTGTAACGTCTAGTGTGGTGGTAGGGTGTGAATCGTGATCATGTGCGATGCTTGTGGTATGGAGATAAGGTTAGTGGACTTTTTGGCAATTTGTGGTATTTAGTTCGATGAATCGGCAATACGATTCAATGAAGTTCTGGGAAATTAAGCGCTAATCGGAAAAATGTTCAATATTTTAGAGCTTAATGTTTAAACGTTTGATTCAACTACCTTTCGAGCGTCAATTTTTCTTGCGACAGTTACGTGAGATGCTTTAATGCTCCCTTCGTGAGTTGATTTTAGTTACGATGGTCACGCGAGAAGTTTTAATGTATTTTTCATAGGTGAACTTTATTACGATGGGTAGTTGAGATTGCGTCAAGTACCTTACGTGGTAGAATTCTCGTTGCGACGGGTAGTTAAGATCTATCGAATAACATGAATGAAAGAAGAAAAAACATGAAAAATTTATTCGTTCCTTTCAATCGATAAAATCGTCTCTGAAGGGAATGAATAGCCGTAATCGTTCCCGAACTTTTGAAAAAAGTGCACTGAAGGGAATGAATAGCTGTAATCATTCCTGAAATTTCGAAAAAACGCTCAGAAGGGAATGAATAGCTGTAATCGTTCCCGAACTTTCGAAAAAAGTGCACTGACGGGAATGAATAGCTGTAATCGTTCCCGAACTTTTGAAAAAAGTGCACAGAAGGGAATGAATAGCCGTAATCGTTCCCGAACTTCCGAAAAAATCGCTCTAAAGGGAATGAATAGCCGTAATCGTTCCCGAACTTTTGAAAAAAGTGCACTGAAGGGAATGAATAGCCGTAATCGTTCCCGAACTTTCGAAAAAATCGCTCAGACGGGAATGAATAGCTGTAATCGTTCCCGAACTTTCGAAAAAAGTGCACTGAAGGGAATGAATAGCCGTAATCATTCCCGAACTTTTGAAAAAATGCACTGAAGGGAATGAATAGCCGTAATCGTTCCCGAAATCTCGAAAAAACGCTCGGAAGGGAACGAATAGCCGTAATCGTTCCCGAACTCTCGAAAAAAACGCTCAGAAGGTAATGAATAGCCGTAATCGTTCCCGAACTCTCGAAAAAACGCTCAGAAGGGAACGAATAGCTGTAATCGTTCCCGAACTCTCGAAAAAAACGCTCAGAAGGTAATGAATAGCTGTAATCGTTCCCGAAATGTCGAAAAAAACGCTCAGAAGGGAATGAATAGCTGTAATCGTTCCCGAAATCTCGAAAAAAACGCTCAGAAGGGAATGAATAGCCGTAATCGTTCCCGAACTTTCGAAAAAATAGCGCTGAAGGGAACGAATAGCCGTAATCATTCCCGAACTTCCGTAAAAATCGCTCTAACGGGAATGAATAGCTGTAATCATTCTCGAACTTCCAAAAAAATCGCACTAAAGGTAACGAATAGAATGAACGAAGTGACCCCCAATAGATAGAGTTTTTATCATGCTTTCCTTAAGCCGGAATTGATCCAGGAAAATTTGCGCTATATTCGACTCCGAATTTTGAAAATGTCGCATTTTTGTTAATAAATCAGGCTAAACATATGCGAACTTTTTTTCATTAATTAATATTACTAATAATTCTCGAATGATTGTAATTAATCCCCATAACGAAAACAATCATTACTGATAGATTTTTTCATTCTAAATACAAAAATGAATCTTGCCGAAAAACCTAAACTCCAAATCCTCCATCCAACCCATAATATCTGTCTAAATTTCCAAAAAACATGAGAAAAATTAAATTCACCCTATCCAGTTTTTTCATGACAATTGCATGATTTCTCACTAGACATACATTAATTTTTCGGAACAAACATATATTTTTAATGGAGACAGAGGTCTGTAAAACGAAGGCGTATTACACTATCATTCAGAATTGTGAAATATTTTTAAAAAATGAATGTATTTTATGTTAAAAAAATTGTGCTTTAGTAAGCATATAAGCCCTTTCACTCGTAAGGACATGAATTGTTCACTATTTATTGTTAGAATATATGTAACATTAAAATAATTATGAAGAGGTGATTTTTGTGGGAGTTGATTTAAGTCAATTCATCAGGAATAAAGCGTTTTTAGACAAAATTGTTTCAGCCGAAGAAGCAGCTTCCTGGATTGAAGATGGCATGACTCTCGGTATGAGTGGATTCACACTTTTCGGTGAGCCGAAGGAATTTCCGATGGCACTTTCGAAGCGTGCAGAAAACGAAGAGTTCAAAGTAAACTTGTACACAGGTGCTTCATTAGGTCCAGCTGCAGATGAGTCAATGGCTAAAGCAGGAATCATTAACTTGCGTCTACCTTATCAAGGTAACCCAGTAATGCGTAATAAAATTAACTCTGGTGAAATGTATTATATCGATCAACATTTATCTCATACAGCAGAAGAAGTAAGAAAAGGTACTTTAGGAAAAATTGATTACGCGATTATCGAAGCAGCAGCAATTACAGAAGAAGGTTTAATCATTCCAACTGGGTCAGTAGGTAACTCGCCAATTTTCGTTCAGAAAGCTGAAAACGTTATCATAGAGCTGAACACGACAGCGCCTAGAGCGTACGAAGGAATCCATGACATTTATGTATTGCCTGACCAAGGTGAGCGTAAAGAGATTCCACTGTACAGTGTATCTGACCGTATTGGAGAAATTGGAATTAGAGTAGATCCGGACAAAGTTAAAGGTGTCATTTTATCAGAACAGCCAGACATTCCTTCCCCATTATTCGAACCAAATGAAGAGACACAAAAAATTGCAGACCACTTATTAGACTTCTTAGCTAGTGAAGTTGAAAAAGGTAACTTACCGAACTCGTTAGCACCTTTACAGTCAGGTGTTGGATCTGTAGCGAACGCTGTGTTAAACGGTATGAGACATGCACAGTTTAGAGATGTTGAAGTATATTCTGAAGTGTTGCAAGACGGCGTGTTTGATCTGATCGATGCAGGTATCGTTAAATTTGCTGCAGGTACAGCATTCTCATTATCTAAAAAGAGAGTTGACACACTAGCTGAGGACTTAGAAAAATATAAAGACAAAATTCTCTTCAGACCACAAGAAATTTCAAACCACCCAGAAAATATTCGCCGCTTAGGAGTAATTTCATTCAACACAGCTATTGAAGTAGACATTTACGGAAATGTTAACTCAACACATGTGAACGGAAGCCGTGTGATGAACGGTATTGGAGGATCAGGAGACTTCGCTCGTAACGCTAGATATACAATTTTCGTCACACCATCTCTAGCGAAAGACGGCAAGATCTCAGCGATCGTACCAATGGTATCACATGTTGACCATACAGAACATGATGTCGATGTCATCATTACAGAACATGGATACGCAGATATTCGTGGATTACCTCCGAGAAAACGTGTTGAAAAGATTATCGAAGTAGCTCATCCGATGTACAGAGATCAATTACGTGCATACTTTGAAGAAGCGAAAGAAAAAGTCGGTGGACATACGCCACATATGTTAGATAAAGCATTCTCCTTCCACAACAACTTAAAAGAAAAAGGTACAATGTTATTTGAGGAAGAGAAAGTAACGAAGTAATTTTACAAAAAGAAAGCACACACTAGGTGAAAAAATCTAGTGTGTGCTTTTTCTAATGGTGCGTGCCCAGCAAGCCGTTAATTGCTAGTCGGTGCAAGTCCGACCTAAGTAAGAGCCAAGTCGCTTAGTAGCTGACAGGCAACTGGTGGAGAAATCCTAAGGTTGAAGCCCTGTGACAAAGTAATCCCGTGAGAGATGCGAGCAACCTAGCAGGTTGTAACATAAAGTGAATCCTGCCGCCTCGTTAAAAGAGACCCTCGTATGGAGGACAAAGGGAAGTTGAGCCTGGGAGATATGGGCGAAAACCATGGAAGGTGTGAAGAACTTGGAAGAACAGCACCGAAGAATCCCTCGGGGTAAGGGGAGCGACATGTTAGGAAAGTAGTTAACGGAACTGGGGAGACCCTCCTTTACACTTCCATAAGGAAGTAAAGAAGAAACCTATAAGCCTGATAGGTGAAAGTGGTGGATGGTAGAGAGGGAGTCGGAGGGGGTCATAGTACTGATGAAGATAATGACAACACAACGTGATCTAGTGAAGGAAGGAACCAATACCTACTTTGTTCACAAGTTCGAAGGAGGTAAGAGTGAGTGAATGCCAAGATTATGTTAGCGATTTTTTAGCGTTTCGGTCAGTATATTTATCAGTGGTTCAAGCAAACAAAGAATTTAAATTTTTTAAGCTGATATCGACAAGGTTTTTTCGCCCATTAATGCAGTGTGTAAACTGGTACAAATTTTTCCGCATCTCAATCTCACTCGCTTTAATACTCATCAAACACTCTTTGAATATCTTCTACATTTTTATATTTTAACAATGATAGCATTAGAAGTATTCTAGCTTTTTGCGGTAATAAGTTGTCGCCACTAACAAATGAATATTCCTTATAAGGATCGATTGCGACGACCCGACCATTACCGACACGACTGCTGCGGACAACGACTAGTCCAGCATCTGTCGCTTTTTGTAAAGCTTCCAATTCACTCGGCGAAATTAGTCCAGCTCCAGTTCCTGCAGTTACGATTCCACTAAATTTTTCACTTTCGGTAATATGTTCAATTAAATGACCAGTTGCTCCGGCATAGGAATAGACGATTTCCACTTCAGGCAACTTTGTTATTTCTAAGTTGGCAAACTCGGAATTTTTCGTATGCTTTCTTGTCGGTTCACGGTAAAAATGCACGTCTCGGTCTGTATCGACGTATCCGAGATAGCCAAACTGACCAGACTGGAACGATTCAAGCCTATATGTATTCGTTTTTGTCACTTCACGGGCACTACTGATCTCATCGTTTAAAACGACGAGTACACCTTTATCGTACGATTTGTCGCTAGCAGCAACGCGGATCGCATTGACGATATTTAAATGGGCATCAGTACTTAGTGCAGTAAAAGGTCTTTGTGCACCGACAACGACGATTGGTTTTTCTGTAGGGATGGTCAAATGGAGAAAATATGAAGTTTCTTCAAGCGTATTTGTTCCTTGAGTGACGACGATGCCATCGTAATTTTCTTCCTCTAAATAGTGAACAATTTTATTTCTTAATTGAATCCAATGATCCGCATTAATTTCCGTACTGCTTACACGTAAAAATGATTCGAACGATACATCGGCTATTTCTTCGATTTCAGGTACTTCCGCTAAAAAATCTTTTCCGGTAAAAACTCCTGATTCATAATCTTTTAAATCGAGCCGATCTTTTCCTTTTGCCGAAATCGTCCCGCCTAATTCGATCACTTTAATTTTTCTCATGTAAAAAACCTCCTATCCTAACTTAAAGTATAATTGAACGAGCAAATGAAATAAAATAAAGTTGGGAACTTTTGCTTTTATTTAAAAAACTGGAAAAAATTTTTACAACCAAATCATTTTAATTGCGATTGATTCCTACGTGTGATCAAACGAAAAAAATGAAAAAGGCAAGTAGAGAAAGAAGAATTACTTTTCTACTTGCCATAAATTTCAGAAGTATTCGTTTCAGCCGATCATAAGTTATACTTTTGCAAGTTTCAGTTTTTCATTATTTTTGTACATGTTATCTAAAACTTTGTTCAATGCTTTTTCATGTGCTTGAACCGTTTTTTCAATATCATCGATCGTATGAGCGATCGACATCGAATATCTGTTCAACGGTTTTAAATATACCCCTAAATTTAATAATTCCAAATCAATTGCTTGTCGGAAGGCAGTGTCAGCTTTCCACATATCGCGGTAATTTTTAATCGGAAATTTTGTAAAGACGATATTAAAGATGCTGCCGACTCCGATCGTTTGCATATCGATATGGTATGAAGCGTAAAGTTTTTCTAGACGCTTGCGTAAGTACATCGTATGACTAAATAAAATATCTAACAGTCCATCTTCTAACATCGTAATTGTCTCTAGTCCTGCTGCTAACACGACAGGGTGACCGTTGTACGTTCCGCTATGGAATACGACATCTTTCGTTTTACTACTATTATCCCCGACAGCGAATACGTCACTTTTCGCCGTCGCTGCACTTAACATCATAATTTCTTTTTTACCACCGATTGCACCAACTGGAAATCCTCCGCCGAGCACTTTTCCTAACGCAGTAATATCTGGTTTGATGCCGTAAATACTTTGTGCTCCACCTAATGCAACGCGGAATCCAGTTTTTACTTCATCGAAAATAAGTACGATATTTAGTTCATCAGTTAATTTTTTCAATCCATGAATAAATGATTCTTCAGCAGGAATAAATCCGCCCTGGATCGGTTCTATGACAATACATGCGAGTTCATGCGCATGTTTTCGTAAAATTTTTTCCGTAGCCTCTAAGTCGTTAAACGGTAAAACGATCGTATTTTCCATTTCATTTTCCGGAATTCCTGCTGATTCGTATACTGGTGTTGGCTCATCTGATTGCCCTGCATGTTCTTTGCTCGGGTTGACACTGACGAGAACTTGGTTTAATCCACCGTGATAATGCCCTTCAAATTTCGCAACTTTCGGTTTGTTTGTATATGCAACAGCTAGCCTGATCGCTAGCAAAATAGCTTCCGTTCCAGAATTAGTAAATCGCACTTGATCCATACTCGGATAAAGTTCAATTAATTTTTCTGCCATTTTTACTTCAAGTTCATGTGGGGTACCGAAAATGACTGTACCAGATTCTTGCATTTGTTTGATCGCAGCCTCGGTAACTTTCGGATGTCCGTGACCGGTAATTAACGCTCCGTAACATAAGGAGTAATCGATATATTCCATATTATCTTCATCGATTAATTTACTCCCTTTTGCGCCTTTCATGAAAATTGGATACGGAGAAAAATGTTTGATGTTCGCGGTAACCCCGCCAGGAATGACAGATTGCGCCTGTTCATATAATTTGACAGACTCACTTTTGTTGTCGTAGTGATCGACGTTCGTTTCGACACTGACCATTGAATAATCGCCTCTCATTTTATTTTTTAAAGTACTGAAACAACTTTACCGGAAAATATAATGAAATAAATAGTGCCAGTGAAAATGTCATCTCGGTAAAGTGCTTCCTTACTCTTATGATTAGTATATGCTAACTTTCTTTGTAATGCAACTATTATTTCATAAACTAATTAAAAATGAAATAAATCCTTCATATTAAGTGAATGTAGTTGCATTTTTATTTAATCTTTACGAAAAAAGATAATTTATGAATGTGGGAAAATTGTTGTTGCAGTAATTAGTAGGGAAATTTATGTGAATTTTTTAGTGAATAATGGTGTGTTAGGAATCCACGAAAAATTTTTATGTGAAATTTCTTGCTCGGAATTTTTAAAAAAATTCATGCGGTGAACAGCTAAATATTGGCGATATATGGAAAGTAAAAAAGGTTTCAATTGATACAATGTATGAAAAGGATAATAAACCTGAACTAAAAAAACGGAAAATGGGCAGGTTTTTGAAAATGAACTTACGGGAAAAGGAAAATTGTAGTGTTTTATGATGGAAAGTCTGATGTGCGCATGTATGGAATTTGGTTTAATATTGTGTGAGGTTATCCTGGAAAGTCACACACGTGATGATTGAATGTTCAAAATTTTATACGATGGTCACGTGAAAATGTTTAATGTACCTTTTGTTTTTGAAATTTTCATTCGATAGTTACGTGAAAAGTTTAATGTTCTCCTCGAACGTTGATTTTTTGTTCGACGGTCACGCGAGCCAATTTAATGTGTCCTTCACGAGGACTTTTTAGTTGTGACGGTCATGTGAGTTAGTTTAATGGTCGAGGTTGAATTTTTATTGCGACGGGTAGTTGAGAATGTCTCAAGTGACGTTCGTGTTGAATTTTTATTGCGACGGGTAGTTGAGTTGTGTCAAGTGCCGTTCGTGGTTGGATTTTCGTTGCTACGGGTAATTGAGATTGTTCCAAGTGCTCTTTCTGATTGATTTTTCACTATGCTCGGCAGTTGAGACGGTTAAGAAAAATCATGAAAAATTTATTCGTTCCCATCAACCGAAAAAATTTGCCCCTAACGTAACGAATAGAAATAATCATTCCCGAACTCACGGAAAAATTGCTCTGATGGGAATGAATAAACGTAATCATTCCCGAACTTCCGTAAAAATCGCTCTAAAGGGAATGAATAGCCGTAATCGTTCCTGAACTTCCGTAAAAACTGCTCAGAAGGGAATGAATAGCCGTAATCGTTCCCGAACTTCGAGAAAATTCGCTCTTACGGTAATGAATAGCCGTAATCGTTCCCGAACTTCGTAAAAACTGCTCAGAAGGCATGAATAGCTGTAATCGTTCCCGAACTCTCGAAAAAAACGCTCAGAAGGGAATGAATAGCCGTAATCGTTCCCGAACTTCCGTAAAAACGCTCAGAAGGGAATGAATAGCCGTAATCGTTCCCGAAATGTCGAAAAAAACGCTCAGAAGGAAATGAATAGCTGTAATCGTTCCCGAACTTTCCGAAAAAAACGCTCAGAAGGGAATGAATAGCTGTAATCGTTCCCGAACTCTCGAAAAAAACGCTCAGAAGGGAACGAATATCCGTAATCGTTCCCGAACTCTCGAAAAAAAAGCGCTCAGAAGGGAATGAATAGCCGTAATCGTTCCCGAAATGTCGAAAAAAACGCTCAGAAGGGAACGAATAGCCGTAATCATTCCCGAACTCTCGAAAAAATAGCTCTGAAGGGAATGAATAGCTGTAATCGTTCCCGAAATCTCGAAAAAAACGCTCAGAAGGGAACGAATAGCCGTAATCATTCCCGAACTCTCGGAAAAATTGCTCTGATGGGAATGAATAGCCGTAATCATTCCCGTACTCTCGGAAAAATTGCTCTAAAGGTAATGAATAATCGTAATCATTCCCGAATTTTCAATAAATCCGCATTTTCGGTAATGGATAGCATTTTCATCCGAGATTTCGAAAAACAGCATATAACACAACCCGTGATTTTTTCGGTGGTGAAATTGAAGTATTAGGGTTTTCGAAAAACTACATATAACACAACAGCTAAAACCTTCTCATCTTTATATCATCCAATTCACACATTTGGCTGCACAATTACTCAAACCTTCTCTATCCTTACTCACCCATTTTAATAAACACATCGTAGCGGTCCCACAATTCCTCGAACTTCTCAAGTCGCTCTTGAATATTCATTTGCTGTTTGTTTCCGATATAAGCGATCAACGTATTAATCACACTCATTGGTGCGACAAACGAATCTAAAAATGAATGCATATTACTTTCAGCGAACAAAGAAATATTCGCAAAAGCTGTAATCGGAGCAGAAAAATGATCTGTCAACGCGATGATCGTCGCATTTTTTTCTGAAGCGTACGACACGGCATCTAACGTACTTTTCGTGTAGCGGGCATAACTAATTCCGATGACGACATCTTTTTCATTTACTTGTTGGATTTGATCGAAAATTGCTTCTGTCGTAGAAACTAACTCACTTTTACCGAGCATAATGTTAAACCAATATTGTAAAAACGACCCTAAAGAATACGCGCTTCGATTCGCAATAATATAAATTTTTTCCGCATCTAAAATATGTTGCGCCGCTCGTTCAAACTCCTCAACGCTCAATCGTTGCATCGTCGTTTGAATATTTTTGATATCTTCGTTGAAAATATCATAAATTGCTCTTTCTGTTTCGCTGTAAGAATCGCTTGAAATATTTAACCGTTCCACTGTATTTAATTGTTTTTCAATCGAAGTAGCTAATTGTTTTTGCAAATCGTTATAACCTGAAAAACCGAGAAACGTCGCAAAACGGACGACCGTCGCTTCACTGACACCTGTCATTTCCGCTAACTTTGCCGCTGTAATAAACGGGATCGAATGAGGGTTTTCTAAAATGTAGTCGGCAATTTTATGTTGGGATTTCGTCATTTTATCACGCGAGGCACTGATCACTTTATAAATCGAAGGTGTCATTTACATCCTCCTTTCAATACTTCGTCTAGCCAATTTAAAATATCTATATATACTTCTTCCTTATTTATTTCATTTAAAACTTCATGACGGGCATTTTCATACAATTTCATACGGACTCGTTTACAGCCGGCGCGTTTGTACAGTCGATACACTTTTTTCACACCTTTTCCATCGTCGCCGACAGGGTCTAACGTGCCTGAAATTAAAAATATCGGTAGAATCGGGGGTGTCTTTTTCACTTCTTCTTTACGGTGAATAAGATCAAGCCCGGTTAATAAATCGATGTAAAAACTAGTCGAACATGTAAAACCACACTTATCGTCTTCTACATATTTCTTAACGATTTCTTCGTCTCGCGTTAAAAAATCAAAGTTCGTTTTCGTCGGGGTAAAATTTTCATTAAACCCGTAAAAAACTAATTTATGCATAAGTGGGCTTGGGGTACGTGGCCCTTTTCGCCATCTTTCCCATTTCGCAATTTGTAAACCAATTTTCCCGATACCTTTATTAAATCCAGTTCCCGATAAAATAATTCCGCGAATATCATCACCGAAAAGTTGTACGTAACGGCGGGTTAAAAAAGACCCTAAACTATGGCCTAATAAAAATAAAGGTACGTCACGATGTTCGCTGTGGATGATATCGGAAAGTTGTTTCATATCGGAGACGACTTTTTCAAAACCATTTTCTTCGGCGAAAAAACCTTTATCATCAGGGGCTTTAATCGTACCACCGTGTCCCCGATGATCGTTTCCATAGACGATAAAGCCGTGCTCGACGATAAACCTGCAAAAATCTTCATACCGTAAAATATGTTCAGCCATTCCGTGCGCGATTTGAATAATGCCACGAATTTCATGCGGACGATCACTTTCCCAACGATAAGCATTAATTTCGATTCCATCTTGTGTCTCAAAGCGGAAATTGGTCCGATTCATGATAACCCACCGCCTACATTGCATAGTACAAATTGCTTCCCGTAAATTTGATTTACTATAATAAAGTTGCACCGACCGACCTCAATCCCGAAATTTTTCTGCTCCATACCCCTCACCTTTCGCCCGAAAAATGTAGTTACTAATAATGTACCACATTTTCGCTTCTCACAACGTGATAAAAATGGAAACGTTATACATGTTTATGCATAGTTTATGTATAAAAATTCATCGCAATTAAAAACGTTACGGGAATCCTTTTTATTTACTATGTCAAAAATTTTACAAAAATTTATAAATATACTATTGATTTTATTTTTATACAGTATATAATAATATTTATTAGTAACTCGGTAGGAGTGGATGAATAATTATGAAAGTAGCAGTGATCGGAGCAACGGGGTACGGGGGAGCAGAATTAGTTCGAATTTTGCATCATCATCCGCACGTATCCATTCACTCTGTTCATGCATCAAGTCAACATGGCGAAGCATTAGCAAACAACTTTCCACATATGAATGACATCATCGATTACCGATTAGAAACGGTCGAGATAGAAAAAATTGCAGAGGCAGTTGACCTCGTATTTACTGCGACACCCTCGGGGGTTGCAAGAGATTTAGCTCCGCAATTTTTAGAAAAAGGAGTAAAAGTGATCGACTTATCTGGAGATTTCCGAATTACAAATAGAGAAATCTACGAAAATTGGTACGGGATAGAAGCGGCGGAAGATGAGTACTTGGAAGAAGCAGTGTATGGACTGAGTGAATGGATCGAAGAAGATGTAACGAATGTACATCTCATTTCGAATCCAGGATGTTTTCCGACATCTGCATTATTCGGGCTCGCTCCGCTCGTTCAACATGACTTAATCGATGAAAAGACGATTATCGTCGACGCGAAGACAGGGGTAAGTGGTGCCGGAAAAGGATTATCAGCCGGCCACTCATTTTGCGGAAACGAACGATAATGTAAAAATATATAAAGTAAATCGTCACCAACATACACCTGAGATCGAGCAAATGTTAAAACGTTGGAATGATTCTGTAGAAGCAATTACATTTTCGACCCATTTAGTCCCGATGACACGAGGGATTATGTCGACGATCTATGCAACAGCGAAAGAACCGATGTCGACGAAAGCTTTATTTGAGTTGTTCCATGAAAGTTATCGAGATGACTTTTTTGTTAGGATCCGCAAAGAAGGAGAATTTCCGACGACGAAAGAAGTCTATGGATCTAACTTTTGTGATATTTCTCTAGCATATGATGAGAGGACGAATCGAATTACGGTAGTTTCAGTGATTGATAATTTAGTAAAAGGAGCCTCAGGGCAGGCAGTCCAAAATATGAATAAATTATTCGGTATCGATGAAAAAACGGGAATCGATTTTATGCCAGTTTACCCGTAACAACTAGAAGAAAAACAACTTCATTTGCTATAAAAGGGGAATAGAGAATGAATCACGTTAAATTTGTTGAATCAGGTACGATTCTCACACCGAAAGGATTTCAAGCAGCAGGAGTCCACTCAGGTGTAAAAAGAAAACGAAAAGATTTAGGTGTCATATTTTGTGAAAAACCTGCTAATGTCGCCGCAGTGTATACGTTAAATAAAATTCAAGCAGCGCCTCTTACTGTGACGAAAGAAAGTATCGCCGAGAACAAAAAAATTCAAGCAGTCGTCGTCAATAGTGGAAATGCCAATGCATGTACTGGAAAACAAGGATTAGAAAGATGCATATTCGATGAGAAAAACGACAGCAGAAAAATTCGGAATCGAAGAACAATACGTCGCAGTCGCATCGACTGGAATTATTGGACTGGAGATGCCGATGGATAAAATCATCTCGCATATTGAAAAATTATCGATCGGAACGACGGAAGACGATGCAGAAGTTTTGGAGAATCGATTTTAACGACAGATACATTTGCGAAATCCACTTGCTATGAGGCACAAATTGATGGCGAAGTCGTTACGATTGGAGGAGCAGCGAAAGGTTCAGGAATGATCGAACCGAATATGGCGAACGATGCTCGGCTTTATTACGACAGATGCAGCGATCGAATCTGAGCACTTACAAATGCGTTAAAAGAAGTCGTCGATGAGACGTTTAACTGTATCACGGTCGATGGAGATACGTCAACGAACGATATGGTCATCGTTCTAGCAAATGGCCTAGCAAACAACGAAACGTTAACACCGCAACATCAAGATTGGCCAGTTTTTATTGAGTTATTAAAGAAAACGTGTGAAGACTTGGCAAAACAAATTGCTCGTGATGGGGAAGGGGCAACGAAACTCATTGAAGTAGAAGTTACAGGTGCGAATCGAACGAAGATGCGAAAAAAATCGCGAAATCAATCGTCGGATCTTCACTTTTAAAATCAGCAGTATTCGGAACAGATGCGAACTGGGGAAGAATTATCGCAGCAGTCGGCTATAGTGGTGCCGATGTCGACCCAGACAAAAATTGATATCGCCTTAGGAGATATTCAATTACTGGTGAAGAGCGAAACGGCAGCATATTCAGAAGAAGAAGCGACGAAATATTTACAAAATGATACGGTAAACATTTTCGTCGATTTAAATATAGGAGAAGGGACTGGAAAAGCGTGGGGCTGTGACCTTACGTATGATTATGTAAGAATTAACGCAAGTTACCGGTCGTGAGAGGAGTATAAAAGTGGAACAAGAACAAATTATCGTTTTAAAATGTGGCGGAAGTTCAATTGATGATTTATCAGATGCATTTTTTTACAACTTAAAAGCTTTAGTTGCAGCTGGTGTGAAGCCTGTCATCGTTCACGGTGGCGGTCCAGCCATTAAAAAGATGTTAGAACAATTAAATATTCCATCTGAGTTTGTCGATGGATTACGGAAAACGACTGAACCGATGATGGACGTCGTCGAAATGGTTTTATCGGGGAATGTCAATCCAGCATTAACACGTAAAGTGAATGATATAGGGCTTAAACGCAGTTGGTATTTCTGGTTCTGATATGCACTTACTCGAAGCAACGCCGATCGATTATGAGCGTTACGGGTTCGTCGCTGAAGTAACGAAAGTAAATACGGATTATATCAAGCAATTGTTAGAAGCAGGGATTATCCCAATTATTTCGCCGATCGCAATTGACCACGACAGAAACGATACAATGTGAATGCAGATACAGCAGCAGGTGCAGTCGCTTCTGCATTAGGGGCAAAACAATTAATTTTTGTCACAGACGTTCCAGGTATTTTACAAGATGGAAAACTGCTAGAATCTGTCACGACGGAAGAAATTGAGCAACTTATCGCAGACGGCACGATTTACGGCGGAATGATTCCGAAAGTAAAAGCGGCTGTCAGCGGTTTTATGGGGAATGTAAAAGAAGTGATGATCGTAGACGGAAAAAAATCAGAATTGAACGATAAGACGACATTTGCGGGAACGACGATTATGAAAGCAGATTTAGTGAAAACGTAAAAATTTTCCGCGTAGTTTCACTGGATCGTATGCGAAGTTCAAATATGATCTACGCGAAATTGCGATTAACACTTGAGAAGCTACGCCACATTCTAATTTTAGATATAGAATAATAATAGCAGGAGTTGTTAACATGAGTCTGTTTCCGACGTACAATCGTTTCGATTTATAAGTAAAAAGCGCGACTGGAACGATTGTCGAAGATACAAAAGGAAAAAAATATCTCGATTTTATTCGGGAATTGGAGTCTGTAATTTAGGTCATCGCCACCCGGAAGTACAAAAAGCGGTAGAAACACAACTAGATGAATATTGGCACGTATCCAATTTATATAAACAACCGATCCAACAAGAAGTCGCAAAACTCATTACAGAAAATAGTCCAGGAGATGCCGTGTTTTTCAGTAATAGCGGTGCCGAAGCGAATGAAGCGGCAATCAAATTAGCAAGAAAAACGACTGGAAAAGATAAAATACTGACGTTCCAGCAATCTTTTCATGGTCGAACGTTTGCAACGATGACCGCAACCGGGCAAGAAAAAGTGAGGACAGGATTTCGGGTCGCTTTTACCGACATTCGCTTATGCGACGTATAACGATATCGACTCAGTAAAAGAGTTGCTCGATGAACAATACAGCGGCGGTCATGCTTGAAGTCGTGCAAGGTGAAGGTGGTATCCGCCCTACTGATGAAACGTTCGTCAAAGAGTTGGCGCAACTTTGTAACAAGAAGGGAATTTTATTGATCGTCGATGAGATTCAAACAGGGATCGGCCGAACAGGAAAAAAGTTCGGTTTTGAACATTACGGTATCGAACCAGATATTTTCACGTTAGCGAAAGGTCTCGGCAATGGACTTCCAGTCGGTGCCATGGTCGCAAAAGAACAGTATGTAGATTTTTTGGGCCAGGAACACACGGTTCGACGTTCGGTGGAAATCCGCTCGCAATGGCGGCCGCAAAAGCAGTACTATCTACTGTGTTCGCTGAAACATTTTTACATGAAGTACAAGAAAAAGCCGACTTTTTAGCAAGTCAGTTAAATAAAGAAATAAATCCTTTACCATTCGTTAAAGAAATTCGTCAAAAAGGGTTGATGGTCGGCATCGAATGTAAAGAGAAATAACGAACATCATCCCGCGTTGTTGGAAAAAGGATTAATGGTGTTAGTAGCAGGTGAACAAGTCATTCGCCTTTTACCACCACTGACGGTAACGAAAGATGAAATCACAATCGCCGTCGAACAAATAAAAGAAGTGATACAATCCTATGAATATGTTGAGGAGGCAACTTAGAAAATGCCCAAAGATACAAGTATAAAGAAAGTGTTAGTAATCGGATCAGGTCCTATTCAGATTGGGCAAGCAGCAGAGTTTGATTATGCAGGAACGCAAGCTTGTTTGACCTTGAAAGCGGAAGGTTGTGAAGTCATTTTATTAAACAATAACCCAGCTACGATTATGACGGATGAAAATGTCGCTGATAAGGTGTATTTTGAATCGTTGACCGTTCAAAATATCGAAAAAATTATTCAAAAAGAACGTCCGGACGGAATTTTGCCGACAGTAAGTGGTCAAACAGGTTTGAATTTAGCTTTTAAATTGCAGAAACAACATATCATTGAAAAATACGACTTGAAAGTACTCGGGACGCCGATCGAAGCGATCATCCGTGGCGAAGACCGTGATCAGTTCCGCAACTTGATGCAACAAATAGATGAACCGATTTCTGAAAGTACCATCATCGATAATTTGGACGATGCATTGAAATTCAGCTACGAAGTCGGTTACCCGTTGATCGTCCGACCGGCTTACACGTTAGGCGGCTCGGGAGGCGGCATCGCAACAGGTGAAAACGAGTTGATTGATTTTGTCACGAAAGGGTTACGTACAAGTCCGATCAACCAATGTTTAATAGAAGAAAGTATCGCTGGTTGGAAAGAAATCGAATTCGAAATTGTTCGCGATCAAGCTGATCACGCAATCGTCGTCTGCCATATGGAAAATATCGATCCAGTTGGCATCCATACGGGCGATTCACTCGTCGTCGCTCCGATTCAGACGTTATCGGAAGCAGACATTGCTCTATTACGTGATGCATCATTAAAAATTGTCAGTGAACTCGGAATCGTCGGTGCATGTAACGTACAACTTGCATTCGACACGCAGACGAAACAATATATCGTCATTGAAGTGAATCCGCGGGTGAGCCGTTCTAGTGCACTTGCGTCAAAAGCGACTGGCTTTCCAATCGCGAAAATTGCGACGAAATTAAGTCTCGGCTACACGTTAGATGAATTGACGGATGAACATGGGACGCTAGCGAATTACGAATCGAAGATGGATTACGTCGTCGTCAAGTTTCCTTGCTGGCCATTTCATAAGTTAACATCTGCGGATCGTCGTTTAGGAACGCAGATGAAATCAACGGGTGAAGTGATGGCGATTGAAAAAACCGTCGCAGCGGCGATGCAAAAAGCAGTTCGGTCGCTCGAGTTAGGCGTCGATGGCTTATTGCTTCCGAGTTTAGAAAAGATGAACACATCCGAATTGAAAAAACTCATCATCCGTCCTGATGACCGACGTTTCTTTGCCATTTTGGAATTGCTGAGTCGCGGAATTGATAAAGAACAAATTTTCAAAGCGACGAAAATCGATCCATTTTTCTTGGGCGAGATGGAAAAACTCGTCCGACTTGAAGCGAAAGCGAAATTCGCAACGGTAGATAGTGTTACTGTCGACCAACTGATCGATTTAAAGAAAGCAGGTTTTACCGATCAATGGCTGGCGAAAAAGTGGAATACAACTACGGAAAAAGTAAGAGCGAAACAGCGCGATTACGGAATTTTCCCGATGTATAAGACAGTGAAAGCTTACACGGACTCTTTAGATGAGCATGCTGAATATTATTACGTCACGTGGATGACGGATGAAGAAATGGCGGATGATGTGACATGCGAATATCACGCTGCACCGACCACGACTGAAAATGGTCGAGAAAAAATTTTAATAATCGGTTCTGGTCCCATCCGGATCGGTCAAGGAATCGAGTTCGATTATTGTTCTGTACAAGGGATCCAAACGTTGCAAAAATTTGGTTATGAAGCGGTTCTTATCAACAATAACCCAGCGACAGTCAGCACTGATTACGAAATGGCTGATAAATTGTACGTCGAACCGATTACAGCTGAAGATGTGTTACTTGTGATGGAACATGAAAATATTCATAAAGCGATCGTCCAATTCGGAGGTCAAACTGCAATCAACTTAGTGAAGCAATTAGAAGAAGCTGGGGTCGAGCTGTTAGGTTCCAACATGGAAACGATCGATACGTTAGAAGACCGCGATTTATTTTATCAATATTTACAGAAAATAGATGTTCCACATATTCCAGGACTAACAGCGACATCGCATCAAGACTTAGAACGAAAAGCAGCACGAATCGGATTTCCAATATTGGTGCGTCCATCTTACGTCATCGGTGGCACAGGGATGGCAATTATTCGTTCCAAGATGGAATTAGCCAAATATATTCGCAACTATTTGACGGAAAAATCGTATCCACTATTAATCGACGCTTATTACCCGGGAAAAGAAGTCGAAGTCGATGCGGTGACAGATGGAGAAAAAGTGTTCATACCAGCAATTTTCGAACATATTGAAAAAGCTGGCGTCCATTCTGGAGACAGTATGGCGGTCACACCACCAGTTTCACTGTCCGATGCGATGAAGGAACAGATCATTGAGTATACGGAAAAAATCGCGAAAGGAATTCATTTTAAAGGAATTTTCAATATTCAATTCGTTATTTTTAACGAGAAATTATACGTCTTAGAAGTGAATCCGCGCGCTTCACGAACTGTTCCTGTTATAAGCAAAGTAACAGGTGTCAATTTGATTGAATTAGCAACGGCAACCCTTATTAGGAAAGTCGTTAAAAACGGATATGAAAATGTTATCGGAAAATAAATTTTATACAGTAAAGGCACCGATTTTTTCAACGCATAAATTGCCAGGTGTCGATCCACTGCTCGTACCTGAAATGAAGTCGACGGGCGAAATTATTTCTATCGGGCAGACATTGTCCGAAAGTTTGGCGAAAGCTTTTTTGTGGAATGAAGAATTAGCGACGAAATTTTTCACGCAACGAAAAAAAGAAATTTATATCGCTTCTAATGACGCACAGTTGAAAGAGTTAAAAGAGCCGTTGAAGCAAATGGGAATAAATGTCAAATATAAAGAAGACTTCGAAGCAGGGTTTAAAGAGTTGGAAAAATGGATGAAATCAAGTGAGGCATTTGCGATTTTCAGTACGGAAGAAAATAGCGTGGAACGTGAACGTGCGTTGGAATTTCAGTTGTTAGTGATGACAGCCGAAGAAACGTTACGTGCTTTTTCAAAAATAGATCCGAAAAATGAACAAGTGACTGCATTGCAGCAGTTACCATTAGCATACAAGAAGGAAGTGGTATTACAATGAATCACCCCGTAAAGGAAGTTCATCATAAATTTAAAGGTAGAGATTTTTTAAAAATTGGTGATTTTACGAAAGAAGAATTATTGGAACTAATCCATTTTGCGATAAAGTTAAAAGAGATGCAGAAAAACGGAGAGCCACACCGGTATTTAGAAGGTAAAACGTTGGCGATGATTTTTGAAAAAGCTTCGACGAGAACACGTGTCTCTTTTGAAACGGGAATGTATCAACTCGGTGGGATGGCGCAATTTTTAAGTAGTCGTGACATTCAAATCGGAAACGGAGAAACGATCTCTGATACAGCGAAAGTTCTCTCTCGGTACGTCGATGTCATCATGATTCGTACTTTTGGTCATGATCGTGTCGAAGAATTAGCTGAAAATGCGACCGTACCAGTTATTAACGGTCTGACTGAAGATTCACACCCATGCCAAGTGCTCGCTGATTTAATGACGATTTATGAGAAAAAAGGTACGTTCAATGGATTGAAACTAGCTTACGTCGGTGACGGAAACAATATGTCGCAATCGTTATTGATAGGATGTGCGATTATGGGCATCGATTGTTATGTCGCTGTCCCTCAAGGTTGTGAAATAAAACCGTTCGTATTGAAACAAGCCCAAGAAAAAGCGAAACAGACCGGCGCAACGATCGTTCAAACGTATGATCCGCATGAAGCTGTGAAAGACGCGGACATGATTTATACTGACGTATGGATGAGCATGGGTTGGGAAGGCGATGCCGAAGCGCGCAGAAAACAATTTGCGAACTATCAGGTGAACGAAGAGCTCGTCAAAGGCGCGAAAGATGATTATATGTTTATGCACTGCTTACCTGCAGTTCGTGGGGAAGAAGTGACGGATGAAATCATCGACGGAGAAAATTCTGTCGTGTTCGACCAAGCGGAAAACCGCCTCCACGCTCAAAAAGCAGTGTTAGCGTCGATTGTGGAGTAGGTGGTAAGCTATATGGAAATATTTTTGTTAGTTGACGGTGTCGTGTTTTGAAATTGACGGGCGGGTTGTTTTGAAATTGACGGGATGCCGTGTTTTGAAATTGACGGGATGCCTGTTTTGGAATTGACGGGCGGTCTGTTTTGGAATTGACGGGATGCCGTGTTTTAGAATTGACGAGCGGTCTGTTTTGGAATTAATGGGCAAAGTTTTTTTGACGTGATGAATCTCAATACGAATTAGAGAAAATACGCAGCAAACAGCCGATACTAAATGGTGGATAAATCATAGAAGAAATAACTACTCCAAAATCAGCGGATCATGCTTGTTATCGGATAAGCATAGGCTATTTCAGAGTTTTATTGTGATAGAAGAACCGTGAAAGAATAGTAGCGGTTCTTTTTCGTGTGCGCCTGGCATGGGTGTAACCTATAGGGTGAAAGTACCGAACCACGAAGGCAGAAGTAGTAGTTAGCTTAACGCAAGGGTGTCCGTGGCGACGCGGAATCTGATGAAAGCGGGCTGAGAAACTAGATCCCGAGGAACACGAACTTCATATAAGGCTTGGTATCATTGGATGAGTTAGCTTTGACAACAAAATCCTTTCTGTCGAAGCTGATACAGAGTAAATGAAGCAGATAGATGGAAGGAAAGATTACATCCTTACCCAGGGAGGTCTGATGGATACGTGAAGTATTCTTACAACCTACTTCATGAGGAGTAGCTGAACTATCAGAAGTCAGCAGAGGTCATCGTACAAATCGGTCTAAAACGGTTTGGAAGGACCGAACAATGAAGAGAGAATAGCCCTTTCTATTCAGTCAGTCATGATGAACACAGAAAACGTAGTACCTCACTTGAGGAAGGAAACGGTGAATTCCGTGGAGAACCTCTTGGAGGATGGAGTGATTACTGGCATAAGAAAACAAGCTATTTGCGGAAGGAAGTCTTGCGTTACCCATCTTAATTGAACCGCAGTATACGCGAACCGTACGTACGGTGGTGTGAGAGGACGGAGGTTAATCACCTCCTCCTACTCGATTTTTCGAGGTTGGTGGTATTCAGGTGGGTTACGTATAAAAAATTCCACCTTCCATGTATTTCTCAAAGTTGTGTTTGTCGTGAGTGGTGTCCGGTCAATTAGGATGGTAATATTTTTTAATGTGCCTTTCGTGAGATGATTTTCGTTGTGACTTCAGTGAAAGATTTAATGTATCCTATGTGTAAGATTTTTTGTGTTTTGGTCATGTGACATAGTTCCATGTGACCCTTGTAATCTGATTTTTCTGTGAAGGTCATACGAGCAGTTATAATTCGTTCTTTGTGTGATGATGTTTTATTGCGACGGGTAGTTGAGATTGCGTCAAGTACCTTTCGTGGCAGAATTTTGCTACGGGTAGTTGAGATGGTTAAGAAAAAGACATGACACATTTATTCGTTCCATTCAATCGAAAAATTGCACCCAAAACGTAACTTATGGAAATAATCATTCCCGAACTTCTGGAAAAATTGCTCAGAAGGGCATGAATAGCCATAATCGTTCCCGAACTTCCGTTTAGAAGGTAATCGTTCCCGAACTTCGAGAAAATTCGCTTTTAAGGGAATGAATAATCGTAATCGTTCCCGAACTTCGAAAAAATTCGCTTTTAAGGGCATGAATAGCCGTAATCGTTCCCGAACTTCGAGAAAATTCGCTTTTAAGGGAATGAATAGTCGTAATCGTTCCCTAACTTCGAGAAAATTCGCTCTTAAGGTAATGAATAGCCGTAATCGTTCCCTAACTTCGAGAAAATTCGCTTTTAAGGGAATGAATAGCCGTAATCGTTCCCGAACTTCGAGAAAATTCGCTTTTAAGGGAATGAATAGCCGTAATCGTTCCCGAACTTCGAGAAAATTCGCTTTTAAGGGCATGAATAGCCGTAATCGTTCCCGAACTTCGAGAAAATTCGCTTTTAAGGGAATGAATAGCCATAATCGTTCCCGAACTTCGAGAAAATTCGCTTTTAAGGGAATGAATAACCGTAATCGTTCCCGAACTTCGAGAAAATTCGCTTTTAAGGGAATGAATAGCCGTAATCGTTCCCGAACTTCGAGAAAATTCGCTTTTAAGGGAATGAATAGCCGTAATCGTTCCCGAACTTCGAGAAAATTCGCTTTTAAGGGAATGAATAATCGTAATCGTTCCCGAACTTCGAGAAAATTCGCTCTTAAGGGAATGAATAATCGTAATCGTTCCCGAACTTCGAAAAAATTCGCTTTTAAGGTAATGAATAGCCGTAATCGTTCCCTAACTTCGAGAAAATTCGCTTTTAAGGGAATGAATAGCCATAATCGTTCCCTAACTTCGAAAAAATTCGCTTTTAAGGGAATGAATAAACGTAATCATTCCCGAACTCCCGGAAAAATCGCTCTTAAGGGAATGAATAAACGTAATCATTCCCGAACTTCCGACAAAATTGCTCTAAAGGGAATGAATCACGGTATTCATTTGCAAATTTTAAATAAATTCAATTTGGCTCTAATGAGTATCATTATCAACATGAGTTTGCGAAAAAGTTCACTGGATGTCATGAATGAACTAGTCATTTCTAAAAGTGGTATTCAACTGAAACAATAAAAACTCCCGAACATTAAAGTTGCTCGAGAGCTTTCAAGCGTATGAACCCATTTTGCGTTAGTTTTCTATTCCAACGGTAAGGGTGGGCCCTAATTGACAAATGAAAACCGTACCCGCTCAAATTACCGAAAGCGCATAAGATACCATACGCACATAGGATACCGTCCCGCATAAACTTGAACGCACATCCCGCATAAAATATTGAACACGCATAAGATAGCTAGAACGCACATGCTGGACGCAATCAATTATATGAAACAAAATATCATTTGAACTTTCAGAACAATCTGGCTGTATAGCTGCCAATTCGCTCTACAAATGTCCAATGAACCGAAAAGGGAAATCTGATTAAATCTCCAAGTCTGTGAGAAGGTTATTCTTATAGCCCTCTCTAGCCGTCCACAAGAACAATTCAACAAGAAACTTATTAATCCTCACTCATATCCAAGGAGAATAGGAAAAAACATGATGGATAAGCTTAATCAATCTTCAAATCCTAGGATAAGCATAAGCCGGACGAGTCCCCAAAATCCAAAGAGAATGCCAGATGCATTCTCAAATCCCAGGATAATCCGGACGAGTCCCCAAATCCAAAGAGAATGCCAGATGCATTCTCAAATCCCAAAGATAAGCCGGATGAGTCCCCAAAATCCAAGAGAATGCCAGATGCACTCTCAAATCCCAGAATAATCCAGATGAGCCCCCCAAAATCCAAAGAATGCCAAACGTACCCTCAAATCCCAAGATAATCCAGTTGAGTCCCCCGAAATCAAGAAAATGCCAGATGCACTCTCAAATCCCAGGATAATCCAGATGAGTCCCAAAATCCAAAGAAAATGCCAGATGCACTCTCAAATCCCAGGATAACCCTGATTAATCCTCCAATTTCATCGTCCAGCCAAATGGATCTTCAACTTTTCCGTATTGGATGCCTGTTAAAGTATCGTATAATTTTCTAGCAAGTTCGCCTGTTTCGCCATTATTGATTACGAAATCTTTTCCTTCCCAAGTAAGCTGTCCGATCGGTGAAATAACTGCCGCTGTTCCTGTACCGAATGCTTCTCCCAATGTACCATTTTTATGTGCTTCTTCAATCTCTTCCATCGAAATTCTTCTTTCAGAAACTGGGATTCCCCAATGTTTTAATAAATGAATCGTAGAATCGCGTGTGATACCAGGTAAAATACTTCCAGTCAATTTCGGTGTGACGACTTCTCCGTTTATTTTAAAGAACACGTTCATACTGCCGACTTCTTCAATATATTTTTTCTCGACGCCATCAAGCCATAAAACTTGTGCGAAGCCATCTTTTTCAACGATTTCTTGTGCGATTAAGCTAGCCGCATAGTTTCCACCAGTTTTCGCTTCGCCTGTTCCACCAACAACAGCGCGGACGTATTCATTTTCCACCGCGATTTTGACAGGGTTAATTCCTTCTTTATAGTAAGCTCCAACAGGTGATAAAATAATTAAAAATTTATATTCTTCAGATGGTCTGACACCGAGATACGGTTCCGTTGAAATGATGAACGGTCGTATGTACAACGAAGTCCCTTCTTCTGTCGGAACCCAATCTTTATCAATGGAAACTAACTTTTTTAAAGCTTCCACCGCAAAATCTTCATCGATTTCCGGAATGCATAATCTTTCATTCGACTTATTCATCCGTTCGAAATTTTTCTCAGGGCGAAATAGTTGAACATCCCCGTCTGGCGTCACGTAAGCTTTTAATCCTTCAAATACCGTTTGACCATAATGGAAAACAATTGCGGATGGATCTAACGACAACGGTTGATACGGTACGATACGCGGATCGTGCCATCCTTTTTCTTTTTTATAATCCATCACAAACATATGGTCCGTAAAAATGGTACCAAATGCTAGTTCTCCACTAGGTTTTTCTTTTTTATTAGAAGTTAGCTCTACTTTAATTGAATCAACTTTCATCTTTCTATCTCCCTCATGATAAAATAAAATTCTTCTATATATTATAACTGAAAATAGTGATTTTTGTTGAATTTCGTTCAACTTATTTTACCTTGTAAACCAATGTAAATAATGCTACATTAAAGTTTAGTAACTATATATGAATTGACGGAATAAAATGTGGATACACGACAGTGGCTTTATGTTAAACTTACTATTAGGAGGGCCTTAATATGAAATTAACTGATTTAGAAACGATGGAGGAACGGTTAGCGCTTTTAGAAAAAACTGCAGAAAAATTTGCCGAACGCGCAAGAGTTTATGATGAAAATGGTACGTTCCCATTTGAAAATTTTGCCGATCTAAGAAAAATTGATTATCCTGCTCTTGCAGTTCCGAAACAATACGGTGGAGCAGGAATTTCATTATACGAAATGTTAAAAATGCAAGAACTTATCGCTCAATATGACGGATCGACGGCACTTTCGATCGGTTGGCATATGGGAATTACGAAACATGTCGGAGAAACGAAAGCGTGGCCAGAAGAAAAGTACAGAGCGTTTGCAAAAGATGTGATCGAAA
The DNA here is from genome assembly GCA_963766835.1 of uncultured Bacilli bacterium. Taxonomy (GTDB): domain Bacteria; phylum Bacillota; class Bacilli; order Bacillales; family Amphibacillaceae; genus Pseudogracilibacillus. Next base: position 117,064 of record CAVYBX010000013.1, on the reverse strand, counting down.
AAGGTGCGCTCATTAATAATGCTGCTTCGGAACGAGCGACCGGAAGTCCGACACGAGGTGGCCGACCTGAAACGATCGCGAAAGAAACAGAAGACGGTTGGATCATTAACGGGCGAAAATCGTTTACGACACTTGCACCGATTTTGGATTACATTAGTGTCAGTGCATCGATCGAAGGGACGGATAAAGTTGGAAGTTTTCTCGTCCGTCGGGAACTAGAAGGTGTATCAATCGATGAGACGTGGGATTCAATCGCAATGAAAGCGACAGGTAGCCACGATTTACTGTTAGACAACGTCAAGTTGGAAAAAGACGATTTCCTGCATTATTTAACTCCGGGAAATAAAGCTGCACAAGGTTGGTTATTGCATATTCCTGCATGTTATTTAGGGATTGCGAAAGCTGCACAAAAATATGCGCTTGAATTTGCAACGACTTACTCTCCGAATAGCATCACAGGTACAATTTCTGAAATCCCAGCGGTGAAACAAAGAATCGGCGAAATGGAATTACGTGTTTTTGAAAGTAGTACGATTTTATATGCTACTGCAAAAAAATGGGATGAACGAGATGAAAATGCGCGGGCGGAGATGAAAGCTGAATTAGGCGCGGTGAAAATGTCCGTCGTCAACAAAGCGTTAGAAATTGTCGACATTGCGATGCGGATCGTCGGAGCACGCAGTTTATCAGTGCAAAACCCGTTACAAAGATATTACCGTGACGTACGGGCAGGATTGCACAACCCACCGATGGACGATATGACGATCATGCTCCTTGCATCCGATTCGTTAAAAAATGTCACTTGACTTTATTTTTATTTCCGGTAATTTAAAAGATATATTTAGACTGGGGCAGGTAAGGAACGCAGAATAAAACTTACCTGCTTCCTTTATATCTTTTATAAGAATTGTGTCGACGACGCATTTGACGTCAAAACGTTAGCTTACAACTGGAAAGGCGCTGCAATTTGAAAACTATTCATGAAACATTTCGTTTCATTCATAACATGTAACATAAGATTTACCGTTCCACATTTATAGAACGATTTGAAAAAGGAGTGTTCCGATTGATTTCGTTTGAGCAGTCAGATGCTATTAAAAGATTGCCAGATCAATTTTTTGCAAAACTAGGCAAAAAAGTACAAAAGCTAGTTCAAGAAGGACACGATATTATTAATTTAGGTCAAGGGAATCCGGATTTACCGACACCTGATCATATTGTGAAGGCATTACAAAAAGCAGCAGAAAAACCGATCAACCATAAATATTCTCCGTTCCAAGGTTTTCCGTATTTCCGTGAAGCGGTAGCGAAATTTTATAAACGTCTATACGACGTCGACTTGAATCCGGACGAAGAAGTCGCGTTGATGATCGGGTCCAAAATCGGTCTTTTTGAAGTGTCGTTAAGTTTCTTGAATGAAGGCGATGTCGCATTACTACCAAACCCAGGTTATCCTGACTATTTATCCGGTGTTTCGTTAGCGAAAGCGATACCTGAATTTATGCCGCTATTAGAAGAAAACGGATTTTTACCAGATTACAGCACGATTCCGGAAGAAACGTTGAAAAAAGCGAAAATGATGTTTTTAAATTACCCGAACAATCCGACTGCCGGGGTGGCGACACAGGAATTTTTCGATGAAACGGTCGAACTTGCAAAAAAACATGATATTTTAGTCGTTCACGATTTTGCGTACGGAGCTCTCGGCTATGATGGCGTGAAACAACCGAGCTTTTTAGCAACAAAAGGGGCAAAAGACGTCGGAATCGAAATGTACACACTGTCTAAAACATTCAATATGGCTGGTTGGCGTGTCGCTTTTGCTGTCGGAAATCCGTCTGTCATTAAAACGATCAATTTGCTTCAAGACCATCTGTTCACTAGTTTATTCGGTGCGATTCAAGAAGCGGCGACAGAAGCAATTTCTGGCGATCTATCATTCGTTCAAGAATTGGTAGATACGTACGAAAGACGACGGAACGTACTCGTTCATAGTTTACATAAAATCGGTTGGAAAGTAAGTGCGCCGAAAGGAACGTTTTTTGCATGGTTTAAAGTGCCTGAAGGATACACTTCTGAAGAGTTTGCCGATTTACTTCTTGAAAAAGCACACGTCGTCGTTGCGCCAGGCTCAGGTTTTGGCTCGCTTGGAGAAGGATATGTCAGGATCGGTTTATTAGATTCCGAAGAGAGATTGAAAGAAGCGGCGGAACGAATCGGGAAATTAGGTATTTTTAAATAAGTTATTGAGGGAAGGAATAATGGAGCAATGAGTCTGTAGCACGGCATTTACTAGTGAACTTGTAAGCGTCATATCATTCTATTTAAACGTAAAATCTACTTTTCCAATCTTTTAAATTGACAATATGAAAAAATACTAGTATGATTAAAGTCATAAAATCGAATATGAACTTATCGAGAGTGGTGGAGGGGACAGGCCCGATGAAGTCACAGCAACCTTCCAAAAGTAATTTTGGAGTGGTGCTAATTCCTGCAGAATGGTTCCATTCTGAAAGATAAGTGACGAACTTTGACGTTACCCTCTTTCGAATGGAAAGAGGTTTTTTTATTTCTTTATTATCGTTCGGGAAAATCTTCGCTCGTTGGCGCTAAATCCAAATTCAGCAATTAGGAAAAATAATCCATTTCAGGGGGCGGGCCGAACGAACTGAAATACAAACCGTTTCTGTTGACATAAAATCAACATCACATCTTAATAGATTGGCTTCATGTTTCCAAGGAGGAAATAGTAGATGATTCAGCTAGAAAATATCGAAAAAACTTATAAAACGAAAAAAGGCTCACTCACCGCAGTAGATAACGTCTCTATAAAAATAAAAAAAGGAGAAATTTTCGGAATCGTTGGTTACAGTGGTGCCGGAAAAAGTACGTTGTTACGATGTATCAATTTATTAGAACGACCGTCAAAAGGAAAAGTTATAATAGATGGCGTCGATATGACGAGTTTATCGACGAAAGAGTTGCGGAAAGCTCGTCAATCGATCGGAATGATTTTCCAAGGTTTTCACCTCGCATCATCGAAAACTGCGGCAGAAAACATCGATTTTTCTTTAAAAGTTGCGGGAGTTCCCGTTGAAAAAAGAAAAGAACGTGTGAAAGAATTGCTCGATTTAGTCGGTCTTGCGGATAAAGCTGACCATTACCCAGCCCAACTAAGTGGCGGACAAAAACAACGCGTCAGTATCGCACGAGCGCTTGCGAACAATCCGAAAGTGTTATTGTCCGACGAAGCGACGTCCGCGCTCGATCCGAGCACGACAAAATCGATTTTAGCGTTGCTGAAAAAGATCAACGAAGAACTCGGCATTACGATCGTGTTGATTACACACGAAATGGAAGTCGTGAAAGAAATATGCCATCGTTGCGCAGTGATGCAAGATGGGCGCGTCGTTGAACTAGGTAGGACGTACGACATTTTTGCCAACCCACAGAACGAACTGACGAAAAAGTTCATTGAAACTGTGTTGCAATTCAATCTTCCGGATAAATTGCGGGAAGCATGTACAGGAACGATCGTCAAACTCCAGTTTCAAGGAGAAAAAGCAACGGAAGCGATCGTCTCCGATATGTTGCAAAAACATCAAGTATCAGGGAATATTTTACATGGAAAAGTCGAATATATTCGCGATGAGCCGTTAGGAATTTTCATTATGGAATTGAAAGGTGTTCAAACGGAAATCGACAAGGCGATTCAATATTTAGAACAGCGGATGCAGCGAGTGGAGGTGGTACAACATGGGGCTCATTGAATTATTGCCTGAATTGAATCAAGCGTTTTTTGAAACTTTATACATGGTCGGAATCGCCACCTTAGTAGCGATTTTACTCGGAATGCCATTGGGAATTGTTTTATACGTCACAGATACAGGACTCATTTTAGAAAATAGAATTATTCGTGGAATTTTCGGCTTTATTACGAACTTGATCAGATCGATTCCATTTATCATTTTGCTCGTATTTTTAATTCCGTTTACGAGATGGTTAATCGGAACGAATATCGGTCCAACTGCAGCCGCCGTTCCACTTTCTGTCGCTGCGATTCCATTTTTCGCTCGTATCGTCGAATCTGCAGCACGGGAAATTGATCGCGGCGTCATCGAAGCTGCAGTATCTGTCGGGGCATCCCCATGGACGATTATCAGAGAAATCATTTTACCGGAAGCAAAACCAGGAATTATCAGTGGTCTGACGATCACTGTCATCAGTTTAGTTAGTTACTCTGCAATGGCAGGTACCGTTGGAGGTGGTGGTATCGGGGATTTAGCGATCCGTTACGGATATTACCGTTACGATAACAACGTCATGTACACAACGGTAATCGTCTTAATCGCATTAGTACAAGCAATTCAAATTACTGGAGACTTTATCGCTAAAAAAGTGAATAAACGTTAATTGTTTTTCGCGTAATAAGTGATGGTATCGTGGATGTGGCAAAAATTTGCTACGGAAGTGAAATCCCACTTGCTATCACTTGCACGCAGAAAATAGATTTAATTTAATTTTAGTAAATTGACAATTATACTAAGAATTACTAGAAAAGGAGAACGACAAAATGAAAAAATTAAGTGCATTTTTACTTGCAATTTTTGCAGTTATTTTACTCGCTGCATGTGGAGGAAACGGAAGTGAATCCGATACGAATGAAAGTGCGGATACATCTTCAGATGAACAAACAGAAGAAAAGACAAAAATTACTTTCGGTGCGACAACTGGACCTTACAGCGACATGGTAAATAAAGCGATCAAGCCGTTATTAGAAGAAAAAGGATACGAAGTGGAAAACGTGGAGTTCAGTGACTACATTCAGCCGAACAACGCACTTCACAACGGAGATATCGATGCGAACTTGTTCCAGCACAAAATTTACTATGAAGCTTTTGCAGAAGAAAACAATATGGACTTATCTGAATTAATTATCGTACCGACAGCACCGATGGGATTATTCTCTAATAAATACGATTCAATCGATGAAATCGAAGAAGGAAGCACGATTACCATTGCGAACGACCCGACAAACTTGGCAAGAACATTAGTGATGTTACAAGATGAAGGATTAATTAAAATTTCTGATGATGTCGATCCATTGAAAGCAGCTGTAAGTGATATTGAAGAAAACTATAAAAACTTAGAGTTCCACGAAGTTGAAGCAGGACAACTACCACGTACTGTCGACAGTGAAGATTTAGCTGCAGTACCTGGAAACTTCGCATTAGCGGCTGGATTTGATTTATTAGATGCAATTGCACTAGAAGATATGCCTGATGACTATCGTAACCGTGTCGTTGTAAATACGAAAGATGTTGATACTCAGTGGGCACAAGATATTATCGAAGTAATCGAATCACCTGAGTTTGAAGAAATCATTGATGAGGAATTCCAAGGTTTCGGTAAACCAGAGTGGATGTTAAATAGATAATTATAGTTTGCGTGCAATATAGCAGCGCAAAAAAGGGCACTACATATTTTCGGATATGTAATGTCCTTTATTTTTTTATTGTAATTTATTCGTGATGAAATATACGATTATTCCAGAAAGGTGATTTGATACAATTCTGTGTTAAAGTACTGTTTTAGCAACGAACGAGAAGTGATCTGAATGGAAAAATAAAAGCAGCTAAAACATGATAGCCTTTATATATTTACCTCAGGGATAAGTAAATTACACAAAAAAAGTGAGCCATTCCAATTCATCGAAAATGTTTTACCCCAAAAACATTAAGTAGGAGGAATTGGATATGGCTCATTATTATTTTTATCAAGTTAAAGGAAAAATATACATCGTATGAAAAATGTTTTTATATTTTGTTGCTTTGCTCGTGTAAAATCTTGTTAAAGTGTCCGCTGTAGATGGAACTTTGTTAGGATGTCTAGGATCTTAAGTGCTCTTGTTTTGACGGGTAGTTGAGGTGATCTCAAGTACTCTTCGTGATTGTTTTTTTGTTGTGATCGGAAGTTGAGATGTTTTTAAGTACCTTTCATAGGTAGATTTTTGCTACGACGGTCAGTTGAGATGATCTCAAGTGCCCTTCGTGGGTTGATTTTCATTGCTACGGGTAGTTGAGAAAGTCTCAAGTGCCCTTCGAGGTTGGATTTTCATCGTGACGGGTAGTTGAGAAGATCTCAAGTGCCCTTCGGCGTTGAATTTTGGTTGTGAAGGGTAGTTGAGATGGTCTCAAGTGTCCTTCGAGGTTAAATTTTCATTGCGACGGGTAGTTGAGATTGCGTCAAGTACTCTTTTTGATTGATTTTCGATCGCAGTTGAGCTGGTTAAGAAAAAGACATGAAAATTCGTTCCTTTCAATCGAAAAAATTTGCCCTAAACTTAACGATTAGAAATAATCATTCCCAAACCCCCTGAAAAATCGCTTTGATGGGAATGAATAGCTGTAATCATTTCCGAACTTTAGAAAAAACCGCTCCGACGGGAATGAATAGCCGCAATCATTCTTGAACTTCGGAAAAACAGCTCGGATAATCATTCCCGGACTTTCAAAAAAAGTGCATTGAAGGTAACGAATAGTTGTAATCGTGCGCAAACTTTCGAAAAACTTATACTAAAATTTAACGAATAGCACCAATCATTTCCGATCTTTCAAAAAACAAAACAATAGGAATAACAGAACCATTCCTAAGACAATCAAAAAAGCTTCATTTGTTTTCGTCGCTAGCCGGAATTTTATAGGAAAAAACGATCTGTTATCAACCAAACAAATATGTCCCTTCTAACTAATAAGGATTAATATGAACGAGCACATCTTCCACTTCTTTATGCTTCAAAATAAGAGATTGTTTTACTTCCGCGGCAATGTCGTGTCCTTGCTTCACTGTGATATTAGGATCGACACTCACTTTAATATCTATAACGATATAACTTCCATGCGTTCGCGCCAGCAATTGATCGATCCGCTTCACACCATCAATTGCGAGCACCGTTTCTTCATAATCTTTCACTTCTTCACGATCGAGGACTTTTTCTAACATGACATTCGAAGAGGATTTGATCAAATCATAACCAACTTTTACGACGATCAACGACACTATCAACCCAGCTATTGCGTCCCCGTAAATAAAAAAAGTTACTTGGAATTTTTCTCCGATAATCGCCAAACCGATTCCGAGTAAAGCAGCTAACGATGATAATGAATCGGAGCGGTGGTGCCAAGCTTCTGTGACGAGCACGGAACTGTTATACTTTTTCCCGAGCCATAATTTATAATAAAATAAAATTTCCTTGATCACGATAGATATGATTAAAATGACGAGTGCGATCATCCCTGGGGCTTCCGGAATTTCCCCGAAAAACACTTTCACCGAAGAAATCGATATTTCGACTCCGACGACGATTAATAAAAGCGCCACGATGATGGAAGCAACACCCTCAGCTTTTCCGTGGCCGTAAGGATGTTCTTCATCTGGAGGCTTGTTCGCAATTTTCACCGCGAAAAGGACGACGATCGAACTGACGACATCCGATGCAGAATGTAATGCGTCTGCGACTAACGCCCGGCTTCCTGCTAAAATACCTCCGATCGCTTTGATAACCGTTAAAAGTAGGTTGACGATAATACCGATCCAAGTAGCGATAATGATCGAACGTGAATTTTCCCGCATAGATACATTCCTTTCCATTCATTCCCTTTCTATCGTAACAGGTAGATATCGTGTGGGTCTATAGCAACGTTTTTGTAAAAAGGCAACAATTTTCGCCCATCTCTTCCTCTACTCGTTCTTGGAAAGCAAGAAAAGTGGACAAACTTAGGACACACTCATCACGAACAAACGAAAGATGATAGGAGTGAACTAACTAGTTTGAATCACAGCAATTGTTTCGCTAAGTACGCAAATCACTCATACTTACCATCACGAAAAAGGTGGTGCTCTTGTCAGACTTCATTTTTTTACATCAAAAGCTGAATCTAACAACATCACACCTTACCAATAAAAACCCCCACCAAAATGTCTAATCTCAAAAACACACACTCAGTCTATTTTGAACAAAAATTTTTTCACTCATTCAAGTATGACAACGTGTAAATTTTTTAAAAGACTGATAAACTAGAAGAAGAAATAGAATTATGGGGGGGTAAGCAACATTGAAATTACTAACATTTTATAAAAATGGAAAATTGATGCTCGGAGTTAAGATTAAAACAGGAATTATCGACGTAGAAGAAGCGTTGAATATGTTTCCTGAAAATGGTGTTGTGACCGATATCATGGAGTTAATCGAAGGTGGCAAAGGTTCGTTACGCCGACTTGAACAGTTCATTTCTTCGCTCGATAAAAGAGGAGCGGGTTATGTCAAACAAGAATCGGATATCAAGTTCGGTCCTGCTGTCACAAATCCGAGTAAAATTATCTGTGTTGGGCTTAATTATAAAAAACACGCAGATGAAACGAAATTACCTTATCCAAAAGAACCGATTTTATTCAATAAATACAACAATGCGCTTACCGGTCATTTAAATGAAGTGACGATTCCACGGACGACAAAGCGGTTAGATTTTGAAGTGGAATTAGGTATCGTGATTGGAAGAAGAGGCAAACATATAGCGGAAAAAGATGCGCTCGATTATGTCTTTGGATACTGTACGACGAACGATCTTTCCGCACGCGATACGCAAAAGAAATCTTCACAATGGATGCTTGGGAAAACTAGTGATGGCTTTGCACCAGTCGGTCCGTATTTAGTGACGAAAGACGAAATCGACAACCCGAACGCACTTCAATTAACAACGACTTTCAATGGGGAAGTTTGTCAAAATTCAAATACGTCGGATATGATTTTCAGTTGTGAAGAAATTATTAGTTATGTATCGAAATATATGACGTTAGAACCGGGAGATCTTATAATGACGGGCACTCCAGAAGGCGTCATCATCGGTAGGCCGATTGAAGAAAGAGAATATATCCAACCTGGGGATACTGTAACGGTGGAAGTAGAAAAGTTAGGTGCGTTAACGAACACGTTTGTCGCAGATGAAGAGTAGATAGAGGTATTTTCCTCTAATTCATCTGCGTTTTGATATGAAATGTCTATCTAGTAATGAAAAAGTTTTCTGCCATCAATTGGTGTAAAAAGATTTTCTACCGTGTAAAGATGTAAATCGAACTTCTACTAGTGTTCATGAGTAAAAAATCATCTGCTAGGAATAGTATAAAAGGAATTTCTAATTGCGTTCACAAGCTAAAATCATCAGCTTTGTTCAATTTGCGTAAACGTGTAAAAATTATTGAACAAAGCTTCGCGTTCAACTAGGGACGATCGGTGTTCAATTTTTCACGTGTAAAAATTATTTGCCCTGAAATGGTATAAATTTTCTACTTGCATTCACGTGTAAAAATTATTTGCCCTGAAATGGTATAAATTTTCTACTTGCATTCACGTGTAAAAATATTTGCCCTGAAATGGTGTAAATTTTCTACTTGCGTTTACAAGTAGAAATTACGAGTCGCCGCAACGATGTAAAAAGTTCCATTTACATCGAAACATGAAAATTTCCATTTGTGCTAACTAGAAAAAGCGTCTCCTTAGCGAATTGTAGGAAAAACTCATTTGCGTTATGAAGTAAAATCGACCGCATTGCGAAATGGACGATCTACATTTTAATCGCATCTTTAAGCGTCACCATAAGAAATGATCGTTCAACTTTGTCTAAAGATTGAATAACTGAAATGGATGTTAATTGACTTTCATTTCATTCGATTGTAAACTAAATGTAATAAGAAAATTGACGGATTTATGAGGTGACAATATGGTACAAGCAACAATCACTTATGGTGTAATTCTTACAGTTATTTTACTCATCGTAAGTTTAATCTTATTGAAAGCTACACCGAAAAAGAGTTATATTACATACTTCCCAGGATTTATTTTCTTCGCAATCGGTCTTATTTGCTTATTATTCGCTACAATTTTAGAAAGCCGCGTTTGGATTTTAAACGCTGGATTCGGTGGCTGGGGATTAGCTTTCCTATTTTCAGCTGGAATTACTTTAATGATTACAGCTGTAGCAGACGCTTACAGACAAGGAAATTCTGCATCATAAACAAGAAGCTTGTAACAAATTCGTTACAAGCTTTTTTTCATGGAATTGTAACTAGTAAATTCTGTTTGAGTTTTTCAATCATGAATTTATATTAGTTAAAATTTATCACATTTTTGCCACAAATCAGCTCGCTGAAGTTCACAATTTCGACAAATTTTCTAAGCGCTAGTTTTAATGACTTTTAACTACGAATCCGTCCTCGAGTTCATGCGAATTTTTGCGTAATAGCGAGTTGCTACAAAGCTTAGCGCAATCATGATCGTTGCAAGAATCCCACCTTCAAGCCCAAACGAGCCTCCAGTTAACAGATCATGTTCACTTGATACATCCACTTCATACATTCCATACGGCGTGGTGCCGCTTACCGCAAAACCGAAAACATTACCTTGGAAAAAATTCCATGTGATATGATAGCCGATCGGCAACATCAAACTTTTCGTCACATCGAACATATATGAAAATAAAAGACCGATGAACGCGATATTGATGAGTCCGAAAACACTGACGTTCGGATTAACCCCATGAGCGATACTAAAAAGTAGGGCAGAGACCACATATTGACCCATTTCTTATTTCCGCGCGAAGCCATCGTTTTCATAATATATCCTCTAAAAAAAGCTCTTCAAAATATCCGACTAAAATAAATAATATAAGGAAAGAAAACGTATAAAGCGTAATTTTCGGTTCGGAAAGGCTGTTAAGTAAAGTGACATTTCCAGTTATATATAAAATGAAAAAGATGAGTGTAATCGAAGCCGCACCTAACAACAATCCGAATACAAGGTCTAGATCAGGTGCGCGTACACCGAGTTCTTTTACCGGTCGTTTATTCAACGAACGCCACGCTACTAGCGTTGCAGCTAAACCACCGAATGTACCTGCACCTTGTGTCATTAAAATCATCCACGGACCCATCGAATTAAAATCGAGTTCCACTGAAGCTCCGTGTTGTGTAATTTCTAATAATGGACATAAAAGTAATACCAGGAAGCATAAAAATAAACTGTCCGGCAAACATGATGAGAAAGGCAAAAAGATTATCCATCCCGACCGTACTTGCCCGGCTTTATTTTTAAACAAATAAAACACTCCTTTTTTGAAGTTTGGTTGTGTATATTTATGTTAGAATCGCACATTGTGGCGAATAGATTTTAAAAAATTTACGCCTCTGTAAGTGTGAATTACCTTATTATTGAGTCGCAATCTATTTTTTTGGTATTTCGGTATTGAACGAAGCTACTAAACAAACTTTTCCTCGGGGATCACAAAGTACAAAGCATCGTTCAAATTTTCCCGACGAGAAAATCGTATAGTCATGTGAAGAGCCGCCATGTTACTATTATTATATAATTGGGAATAATGGACAATATGTATGGATAGCATTGTATATGAAATTTACTCATAAGTGCAAGGTTTATATTTGATAAGGAGAGAGTTGAAGTGGATTTATACTTAAAAAATAAAACTGTCATCGTCACTGGAGCTAGCGAAGGGCTCGGAAAAGCGATAGCAACTGAATACGCCCGAGAAGGTGCGCAAGTTTTTATTAGCAGTCGAAGTGAAGAAAAATTGAAAAACGCTGTCAAAGAAATAAAAGAAAAAACAGGCAATGAGAGAGTACAATATATCGTTTGTGATATGCGAAATGAAGAACATATTCGCGCACTTGTGCAAAAGGTCGTCCATAAGACAGAAACAGTCGATGTCCTCATTAACAATGCTGGTGGACCTCCTGCAGGGAAGTTTTTCGATATTACCGACGATCAATGGTTCGATGCTTTTGAACAAAATTTATTAAGTGTTGTTCGAGCGACACGTGCAGTGATCCCATATATGAAAGACAACAAAGCAGGAAGAATCGTCAACATAACGTCTTCATCAATTAGAGAAACGATCGAAAATTTAATCGTTTCAAACACGTTACGTCCAGGTGTGATGGGCTTGACAAAGAGCCTGTCGCAAGAATTCGCAGCGGATAATATTTTAGTGAACACAGTCGGCCCCGGAAAAATTAAAGACGAATCGATTAGTGCAACTTTATGAAATGAAAGCGAAAGCGGAAGGAAAATCATTAGAAGAAGTTCTTGAGGAACAAACGGCAAATATCCCATTAGGACGTATTGGAGAACCAGAGGAATTTGCTAAAGCAGTGGTATTCCTTGGTTCTTTTGCAAATACGTACATTACCGGACAATATTTAATTGTGGATGGGGCATCGTAGGCGTTGTAACGTTTTTGGAATGGGTTGGCTTTTTGTGAGGTGATGGCACTTTCGATAATGACGCTGTCTGTAGACGAATGAAATCTCGGTTTAATGCTCCCTTCGTAGTTGTTTTTGGTTGCGACGGTGAAGTGAAATCTGTTTAATGTGCCCTTCGGCGTTGAATTTTCGTTGCGACGGGTAGTTGAGAAGGTCTCAAGTGCCCTTCGTGGGTTGAATTTTTGTCTACGGGTAGTTGAGAAAGTCTCAAGTGCCTTTTGTAATAGATTTTTCACTACGAACGGTAGTTGAGGCGGTTAAGAAAATAAAACATGAAAATTTATTCGTTCTCTTCAATCGATAAAATAGTCTCTGAGCGTAATGAATAATCGTGATCATTCCCGAACTTCTGGAAAAATCCTCAGACAGGAATGAATAGCCATAATAATTACCCGAACTTCGAGAAAATTCGCTTTTAAGGGAATGAATAGCCGTAATCGTTCCCGAACTTCCGTAAAAACTGCTCTTAAGGGAATGAATAGCCATAATCGTCCCCGAACTTCCGTAAAAACTGCTCTTAAGGGAATGAATAGCCATAATCGTTCCCGAACTTTGAGGAATTTCACTCTTAAGGGAATGAATAATCGTTAATCGTACCAAACTTGAGAAAATTCGCTTTTTAAGGGAATGAATAATGTAATCGTTCCCGAACTTCGAGAAAATTCGCTTTTAAGGGAATGAATATCCGTAATCGTTCCCGAACTTCGAGAAAATTCGCTTTTAAGGTAATGAATAGCCGTAATCGTTCCGAACTTCGAAAAAATTCGCTTTTAAGGTAATGAATAGCGTAATCGTTCCCTGACTTCGAGAAAATTCGCTTTTAAGGTAATGAATAGCCGTAATCGTTCCCGAACTTCGAGAAAATTCGCTTTTAAGGTAATGAATAGCCGTAATCGTTCCCGAACTTCGAGAAAATTCGCTACTTAAGGGAATGAATAATCGTTTAATGTTCCCTAACTTCGAGAAAATTCGCTTCCTAAGGATCAATAATCGTAATCGTTCCCGAACTTCGAGAAAAATCCGCTCTTAAGGGAATGAATAATCGTAATCGTTCCCGAACTTTCGGAGAAAATTGGCTTCAGACGGGAATGAATAATCGTAATACATTCCCGAACTCTATGAAAAACTTCGCTAAAAGAAATGAATAAAACTAATCATTCCTTAAATTTTAAAAAAACGTCCTGACGGGAACGGATAAATGAAACACTGTCAATCGCGGTGGCATGAATCAGACAGTCATCACTTTCAAAACAAATTAAAAAACCCGATACAAATTAATAAAACTGGTGGATAAACCTTAATCTAGCAATCAAGCGATTTTTTGCCAGTAAAAATCCGATTTTAATTCCAGAAAAAACAAATAATCCACTCATCGCCGCGATTAAGATTGCTGTGAAGAACGGAGAATATCCGAGCATCGCCGCACCTAACCCAGCGCCGAACGCATCTAACGCTAACGCCGTTCCTAGTACGAATGCTTCGCTAACGGAAATCGTCCCAGATTTGTCTTTATCCGCCTGAAACGGATCACGTAAAACGGATTTAAAATGTTGTAATTGATTGAGTGATTTAAATTCGCTCATTTTACTATAGCGATAAGTGTCTCTCTCGCTTTCGTTATGTCTGCGAAATCTACCTTTGATAAATCCATCCGTTTCACTATCACTATTATTCTGCGTGCACCTCTCACTATTACCATGCTCACTTATCTTACCATCGCTATTCCCGCCTAAATAAGCATACCCACGCTCATTGCGAATCATGCCCATCTCACTATAGCCATTCCTACCCATTTCACCGTCTCTACGCTTACTGATCACGCCATCGCCAATCCTATCCATCTCATTAGATCCATTCCCGTCAATCTTACCATCAAGATTTACACCGATCTCACCAAAGCTATTCCCGCCTCTTTCGGCGTTTTCAAGCTCCTCTATCTCGCTATTCAAGCCAAACCCACCATCGCCATTCCCATTTCTATCAGCGTCTTCATGTTTCCCCATCTCGCCACTCCAGCTAATCTCACCGTCATCACGCTCACCAAAATGACGATCACCACGCTCCCTCACTTCACTAGCCCGATCCCTGTGATTTTTTCGTTGGCCTGGTCTTACGATGGAAAATAAAACGAACACTCCGAGAAAAATTAGAATTGTACTTCCGATCATATTAGCTGTAGCCGGTGAAATGAACGCCCTCAACAGTTGGCCAATCATCATTGAAATCATTACAATCATTCCTGAACAAAGCATGATCACAGTAAGTGCTCTGAACGGAATTCGAATTTTTCGCATGCCGTAAGTGATGCCGACTCCAAAGCCATCTAAACTTACAGCAATGACGATAAAAAGAAGATTCATATAAAAAATCATCTGGCTCATTCCCTTGCTCCAAATGTAAGCGAAGATAGAATATCGTATGTCAACATGGCTCAATATGTGTTTTAATGTAGGGAATAGCCTAAACTTAATAAGGCGTCAAAAATGTGCCATGAAAGTTGTATCGCCATAAAAGTACATCTCGACAAAAATTCTTGCTCCAAACCACATCCTTATTTAATTACCCTCACCATAAAAAATTACATCACCAAAAAATCATCTCGACAAAAATTCATCCTCCAAACCCCTCTATCCTTATCAAAATTACCCTCACCATAAAAATTGCATCACCAAAAAATTATCTCGACAAAAAGTCATCCTCCAACCCCTATCCTTATCAAAATTACCCTCACCATAAAAATTGCATCACCAAAAAATCATCTTGACAAAAAGTCATCCTCCAACATACCTTTATCAAAATAACCCTCGCCATAAAAATTGCATCACCAAAAAAGTACATCTCCCAAAATATTCATCCCTAAAAAACATCCGAACCAAAATAAACCTACACCACAAAAATCCATCCCCTCTTAATCGTCAAGTAAAAAAATAGTTCTATTTATCTAAAAAAATTTATATCTAACCAATAAAATAGACTTTTTGTGACATAAATAGTGTAATAAAGTAAAATAGTTACAAATTTAATAAAAAAATATGATATATTATATGAAAGCGTATAACTAAAGTATTATTGACAAAGTGCTAAGAGAGAATGAGATTTTAAGATTTGGGGGTTGAAAACCTTGGAAAAATTAATTAGAAAACCGGCAGCGAAACGTGCGCTCAGCAAAGTCGAGCGGGTAGCGAAGCGGATTAAACCTCTTATTCAAAGCATCAGAATCTTTTGAAAGCAATTACAAAAAAATTCATGACATTTTAGATGAGGAATTAGGCAGAGATGAGTATTTCGTCATCGTCGATACGAAAGGACATAGTTACATACATACGAATCGATTATTAGAAGGCACTGATTTCACGGATAAGGTAGGTTTAAAAGCAGCTAATACGAACGAACCACTTTTACAAGTGTATGAAAGATTGACTGGAGAAGTTTTAGTAGACGGTTCATGTCCATTAATAGAAGTAGACGGTGAAAAATTTAATCTTCGAATAGGTAGAATTATTCATAAAAAATTTATGGTGCCGTATTTAAGCACTTTGTCGATCGTCCCAGCTATATTTATTTTTGGCTTTTCTTTGCTTTTCGATGTACCTATAGAAACAGGGCTTATTTTAGCAATTATTAGTTTTATTGTTACGGCAATTTTTGCAATTATTTTACAAAAGTATATTATGAACGGTATCAACTCTTGGCATAAAGTAACACGGAGAATTTCTTCAGGCGATCTGACTGCTGAAGTGACGAATCGTTCGCGGACAGAATTTCATCAAATCGGTTTTGAAATTAATAAAATGGCGATCGGTATGAAAAAAATATTAGAAGAATTAGAAGATTCGACGAAAATTATTACGAAAGTTAGTGATGACCAAGCAGAAGAATCTGCACGGCTTTCAAAGACATTTACAAATTTCGGAGCGACGATGCAATCTTTCCAAGCTGGTGCGGAAAACCAGTTAGCCTCACTACAATCTGCGAGCGCGATGATTCAGACGATGATTCGTGGTGTGAAAGAAATGGATGAAAAAATTGCGACGACGTTAAAAATCTCGGAAGAAGCGTCGCTTGCTGCGAAAGAAGGTAATGAAGCGATCATCGATACGGAAGAAAAAATGCAACAGCTACAAGAAGCGATTACCCAATCTGCGCAAAAAATTGCTCAAGTAGCCGACGATGTCAACAATGTGATTCAAAAAGTTTCCTCGATTACACAAATTGCTGAACAAACGAATTTACTTGCGCTAAATGCTTCGATCGAGGCGGCTCGTGCTGGTGATGCGGGTAGCGGATTTTCCGTCGTTGCGAACGAAGTAAGGAAGCTCGCGGAAGATACGAATGAGTTTGCGAATGATATTTTCATGCAATTGGAAAAAACTCGTGAAGAAATGAGAGAAGCGGTCGATCAAGTTGCCGCAAACACGTATGCGTTCCAAGAAGGAATTGAAGTAGTGAAAATCGCTGGCAGTTCGATCGAAAAGTTGAATGAAGCGTCGATCCAGTCGAAAGAAGCGGTCGTAAGCAATAGTGCGTTTGCAGATAGATTGACGAAAGACGGCGAACAATTAGAAGAAATAATTGAAGATATTAATAAGATCGCTGAAAACTTTACTGAACAAGTAGTGACGACTGTTTCGAATATGGATGAGCAAATTGAAGGGATCCAACAGTTGGCTGAAGATGCTGAATTATTGAAAAATCAAGCGAAAGTATTGAGCCGGACGGTAAATAAATTTAAATTGCGGTAATTTGATGTAGTAAAAATCGGGAAAAAGGCAGTCGCTATGGCAATTCAAGAGAAATGGTAACTACTATAGTAATTCAAGAAAAATGGCAGTCGCTATTTCAATTCGGGAAAAATAGCAGTTGGTCGCTATAGTAATTCGGGTAAAAGGCAGCTCCTAAAGTAATTCAGGAAAACTGGCCATCGCTATAGCAATTCGAGGAAAATGGCAGCTAGTATAGTAATTCAGGAAAACTGGCAGCCACCTTCAACTAATAATGGTAGGTATGAGAACCGGAAAAAAAGGGTAAAAAATCCTTTACCCAAAAAACAGAGATAAACGAGCTGAAAATTTCACAAAAATCCCTATTAAAATTTTCGCAAAAACAAGACATAAATAACCGGCAACTTCGTGATAATAGAAAATGAAAAAATTGGCATCTGCTTGTAAATGGAACTTTTGGAAAAACACGCATAAAGCGCATCATTAAGGATTTGTTCGTAACTTTCTCTCCGTCAAATCATCAAAAAATAAACATAGCTTTTATGAAAAAATAGAAAACTTTTAACAAAATAGTTTACGTAAACGTGCTTGTTCATGTATGATAGAATAGTAAACGTTTCAAATGATGCGAGGGAGGTATACGAAAAATGGCTTTTGTTATTTTAGAACCTTGCCAAGACGAAAAAAGTGGCGAATGCGTAACAGTCTGTCCGGTTGACTGTATCGAAGAAGGACCAGACCAATATTATATAGATCCAGATGTGTGCATCGACTGTGGTGCATGCGTAGCTGTTTGCCCGGTAGATGCAATCGTGGAAGAGTACGATTTAAGACCAGAGGATGAAATATACTTACAAAAGGCGGAAGAATTTTTCGCTAATCGTTAAATAAAACGACAAAATCCCTTTCCTAAACAAAATGGAAAAGGGATTTTTTATTTTTAAGAATACGTTGCCAGTATCAGAATGACGCTACAGCGGTACTTGTACGCCGTGAAAACACGGACTTTTCCGCAAGCAAGATTGAAACATCCGTTCAACTTCCACTCGCATCATAATCGTTAGCTGGCGCCTTTCCCGCAAGCAAGAACAAGGACGTGACCTGACACATAACCGAAACAGCATCGAAAGTGGCCTACGGAAATGAAGAATCTAACATTCTAAAAAAAGTTCACCGCGAATTGAAGCAAATTATCACAACAAATTAACACTCAAACACAAATTATCGCAACAAAAACAATGCTTCCCAATCCGTATAACTTTTCTTATTGTTATAATATAACAACGTTAATAAAATTGCGGCAGCGCCATCTAAAAAACCTGCTTTATTTAAATGCTTCAACCCTGATTCCGTACTTTCGACATCTTGAAAGCCAAATGGATGTTCATCGTCATAAAAAGATAACGTGTAATCTACTAATTTACTGACATATTTTTCTTCATTCATCATCATCGTAATTTGCAGTAAACCGCTCAAACCATGACAAAAAGTTGGTGAGTAAATATCCCAGTCTTCCGTTGTTCTAGCGGTAAAAATATCGTTGAACGTCTCTTTTGCTACATGGCTGAATCGTTTATAATCAATCGCCTCTCCAGCTAAATATAGTGCACGCGCCACACCAGGCGTCCCGTAACACCACGCATCTCTACTGACCGATACGTAAACTTTACGACTAATCTGTTCATCCCAACTGACGACGGTCGGAAAGTACTTCCCTTTAGATGACCGGATAACTTTCGAAATTAACCAATTACTGATTTTTTTAATCGCTTCTTTTTGACCTTTGACGTAGACGCCTTCTTTATATGCGATCGACAAAAGTGCTAACGGTCCCGGTATTCCGTGAGATAGTCCACAATTAAAATAACCGATCGGATTTAATTGTCTTTCTTCTTCTAAAAATAAATTTTTACTCGGAATAAACCAACCAGGAACCCGTTTTCCTTCGACTTCGATATCTTCTGTTAGATGGACTAAATATGATAACACTTCAAGGAGGGCGGCATGCATTTCGGCATCTTCTTTAAAAAACAGTAAATACCTACCGACTCCAGACAACCCTTCGATTACATCGTAATCACTCATTCGTAAATGATAGTCTTCCTTTTGAAACATCGATAAATGCATTCTTAATTGTTTCAATAATTGCTTGTTTATTTTTTCAATAAAGTTGTGATAACGTGTTCCGTGTCGTGACAGCGACCGTGCAGCAAATCCGACTCCGGCTAGTCCACTAAATGTCGAAATACTATATATACCATTTTGCTCGATATCATTTCTAATCGCTTTTAAGTATTCAAGCCCGACGCGGTCCCAACCGTCGTTCGGAAACATATAATCGAGTTCACCGAATAAAATGCAAATTCCTGGATAGCCGTGTGATAACGAAGTATCGCCCCACGGGATGATGTCTTTTCCCTCGATCGTGACCGAATTCGCTTTCGAACTTGATATTTCTTTCACTTTTTTCGGGTCTTTCATTTTGTCCGCTGTCTGGATGACGATATCTTCTATACTTTGTTTTAAAATGGAAGTTTTCATTGTACCCCTCCTGTTTGTAATTGCACTTGGTTGTTCGTAAGCATAGATGCTTGAATTCCGTACAGTTCGTTGTACAGACCGTTTCTCCGCATTAAACTTTCATGTGTACCAGATTCCACCACCGTCCCAGCGTCTAAGACGAGGATATTTGTTGCATGTTTCACCGTGGTAAAACGATGCGAAATATATAATCCGATTTTATCCTTTGTCAAAGAATGGAATTTATCAAAAATTTCTTTTTCAGCTTGCGGATCGAGAGCTGAACTTGGCTCATCGAGTACGAACATGCTCGAATCTTTCATAAATGCCCGGGCGATCGCAATTTTCTGCCACTGCCCTCCCGAAAGTTGATGTCCGTCTTCGAACCATTTGCCAAGTTGGGTATCTAACTTTTGCGGGAATGATTCGATCAACGAGAAAATCCCCGTTTTATGGGCAGCTTGGTAAATTGCATAATCGTTATCCATTTGTGTTAAATTGCCGTACCCGATATTTTCTCTAACCGTTAATTCATATTTCACAAAGTCTTGGAAAACGACGCCGATTTGCTCGCGGACACTTTGAACGGTGTACGTTTCGATCGGCTTGTCATTGATTAAAATTTGTCCGCTATAATTTTTATACAGTCTCGTTAACAATTTTACTAATGTCGATTTGCCGGATCCATTTTTGCCGACGATGGCGACGATATCATTTTTTTCAATGATGAAACTGACATTTTTCAACGCATACTGTTGACTGCCAGGATATTTAAACGAAACGTTACGGAATTCGATCGACTCAATCGTCTCAAGTTTCTCCTTATCTTTTTCTTCTCCTTGGTCGAAATCCCGTTCTTCCACTTCTAAATAGGCGAACAACTGCTCAATATACAAATTGTTTTGATACATCGAAAAAATTTGTTGCAATAACGAGGATGAAGCGTTTTGCGTCGATGTCAAAGCTTGGATATAACTAACCATCGTCCCGATTAAAATTTGTTGCATGTAAGCGGCGAATAAGATGAATAACGTCAATCCACCGATGACAACTTGATTGATGCTTTGAAACGTAAACGACAGCGTCAATCTTTTCTTTGCAATTTTTTTATCGACGTTTAAAAAATCGAAATAAATTTGTTTATACTGATTTGCAATATGCGCGCCTAAATTGTTCAACTTCACTTCTTTAAACGTCACATCTTTCGTCAGTAAATAATTTAAATACCATAACTTTCGCCAAAGTGGAGCGCGCTTATATTCAACGACGAATTCCGTTTTTCCGAGTTTCAAAAAATAGTAGGTAGACAAAATAGGAATAATTAATAGGCAAGGCACGATCCACCATTTCCATGTGAATAAAATGGCGGCAGTCGTGACGAACGTGACCGCGCTTGAGATAATCGCTAAAATTTGTTGTAAAATTTGATACGGGCGATGATTTGCTTCGCTTTGCGCTCTTTGTAGCTGATCGTAAATTTTATCGTTTTCAAAATCTTCAAGCGCTAAATGGTACGATTTTTTCATTAACATACTGTTGACCGAGTAACTAAGCTTCATATTGTAAACTTCTTCCGTATACTGTTTTACTTGATTGACGACGATTTGGAACAAATAAATGCCGATTAACACTGCTAATGCTTGTAACACTAATTCAAATCCTTGTCCCCAACTTAGCTGGATGCTGTTAATTAAAAATTGATTCGCCAGTAATAGAAGGGCGGGAATGGCGCCTGAGACAGTCACACAAATTAAAATGATGAGAAATGCTTTTTTATCAATATCCCAAAGAAGTCGGAACACTTTCGGCCAATATTTAAACGATGTAATGACTTCTTTTACATTTAATGTCGTCTGCTCATTCACTTCATCCCCTCCTTCAAGTAGCGTAAGTTGTGTAACGTATGACGAACGAGTGTCATAATTTTATTTTCTCTTTCTCTATCAATTCCGATCAATCGGTTTAAGTGAAGATGGAGGATACTTCCTAGAATATCTTCCACTTCGTTGTAAAGTTCGCCGTTTTCATAGACGTCATGTAATTTGTCAATATATGTTTCTACAATTTGTTTCCGCTTGTTGAGGACATCGATCATATAATTTCCGTCTTCGTAACATTCTTTTAGTTTCGCCCAGTCATGATCGTCGTTTCCAATTTCCATGAATATTTTTCGATCATTGCGAAACTCTTTTAAATAGTCTTTGTACGACGTCATACTATTAAACCAGGCAAGTTGTTCTTTAAACGGCAATCCGAAACTACCTAAATAATGGATAACACTAATGACCGCTATTTGGTCCTGTGTTAAATCTGTTCCTTGAATTCTCGTTAAATGTAACAAGTCACTGACGACTTCACTATCGGCGAAAAATAATTTTTCCGCTAAATCGATTAATTGCGGTCCGCCGTAACGTTCCACTTCCCGTTCGTACGTTGAAATGTCCGCTTGTTGAATTAAACCGTCTGCTTGCAACTGTTGTAGCCAGTTGTTTAAAGCAGGCAACAATGACGCGTTCAACTTTTCAGGAATCCCTTTAAACCGCAAGCGGATATGTTGTTTCGGATCGGCATAGCGCATAAAGAAATATTGTTCTATGACGTTTGCTGCTAGCAAATATTCGCAAAAATGTTTCATATGGTATGAGATTAATTCTTCCTCTCGAGACGCATTTCCGTAAAGTTTTATAAACAGCCATTCTTCGCCTGGAAATTTCGTCACGAGATTACTATTCGTTTGAAGCGGCTGATTGTTTCGTAACGGGAGCTGTTTCTTTACAAGAGCTTTTTCATTGATGAACGGAAAGACGAATTCGACGTGGTACGACTGGGAAAGATGATCTTTCACCCAACTGTCGAGAACGTTCATTTCTTTTTCTACTAAAGTGATCAATTCGTCTTCTTTCAGTTTGCTTAAGTCTTTATATAAAACTTCTAAATGAATCGGGTTGAACAAATCTAATAGCACCCGGTTATCTGCTTGCGTTTGATAGACGTATCGCGGCATATTCCACTTATCTCTAAATTGTTCGAAAGCCGTTTGAAACGCCGTGAAACTATTTTTCGTTAAATTTAAATGCCTTTTACTAATATTCCATTTCGCAAGCGACAACACCGATTTACTATATTCCACCCGTGGCAAAAATGGCGCCGTCTCTAAGTTGTACCATAATAATGGTGACCATTCTAAAATCCCATCAGATGAAACTTCTATTAAAAACCGGTAAATATTCGGTGCCGTTTGTATATTCAACATATGATTCGTCGTTAACATGACGCGCTTCCCGAGCGATTTCGATTTAATATAAAAATGCTCTAATGTTGCACCAATGTATAGGTCGGAAACAGGGATCGTATATTTGTCAGATTTGACCGCGTTCGTTCCGATGACGACTTCATAATTCCGCTTGTTTTCAGAGATCGCCACATTTGCTAATTTTCCGGCAGATGGCAGATAGACTAATTCGGCAAAAATCACGTCCTCGTTTTCTGCCTCACGCTCATAAATTTTTTCGTACTCGTCTGTAAATTTTTCTTCCGGGAAAAGGTCGATAAAACGACCGAACGTTTTTCCTGCACCATTCGAACCAGGGTTAAAGCCGAGCGTAAACGTAAACTGGCCGCAGTCAACATCTTCTTTGCTGTTTGCAATGATTGATCCGTACAATTCTAATGATGCAGGTGCGTGTTCGATGTCTACATCATGTGATAGTTGTTCGATGTCGCGATCGTCAAGGTTGATCGTGTAACTATCTGTCTTATATGCTTCCAACAATTTGTTTAGTAAAAATTGTTCTTGTTTTTTCTGATGTAAATCGTCTGTATGTGGAAGTGTCCGACGACTTTTCGGGAATCGATATGTAGCTGGCGCACCTAAGCCGTGATCTTCGTCCAACAATTCTAGCAATGGCACTTCACGATACGTCCCATATTTTTCGATAAAATCTTCGCGGTAATCGTTCAGATGTGGCATTCCCGTTTGTTCCGGTGAAATTTTCCATAACACTTCCGCAACTTTTCTTAATTCGTCTTTTACACTTTCATTTAATTTAATTTCTGGATTCGATAATCTTACATCGACTTGAAGCGGATGTTTTTTATTGGAAACTTGTTTCATCCGATTCACGATATTTTGAAGGAGCTGTAATCCTTCGCCGATTTCCAATTGATTGTATGTGATAAGAAGTTGATGAATTTCTTGTAACTGTGTTTGTAAAGATTCAATTCCTTGTAAATGGAAAATTTTCTCTAACACATATTCAAACGGTTCCGTCATCGTAAGAGGTGGTCTTAATTCAGTAATGAGATATTCATTTTCAACTAATTGCATGATGACAGATTCAATTTTTTCCATTTCTACATCCGGAAACTCTCGTTGCAACGTAGTAATGATCTCGCTTACCTTTATGTAATCTTTCGTTAAATCTAAAATAATATCTGTCACTTTCGTATTTCTGATCGAAATCGTCTCCATATTGAAAGAAGTAGAAATCTCTTGTTGACCGCAATTTGATTTATACGGAAGATTGAGGCGATTGCCTGCTTGGAAAATAATGTTATTTCTTTTCGCTTTCAATTGTTTTAAGATGGATGGATCTTGTTCTAATTTTTGAACGATGGAAAGTAGCCAAGCCATATCTGGACGTGCTCGTTTCATATGGTATTCATAACTGTCCAAATTCATTTGCGACTCGTCATCATGAAACAACCCATACGACACGCCAGAAACGAGCCCAAAAGGAGTTGGTCTTGTGGACATTCGAATTAAATATTTGCAGAAGGAATGTAAGATTTGTTCATCTTTTTTCGGGTCGGTCACTTTATCCCAATTTCTAAGAGAATGGTAGAGTGATTCACTCGACACGTAAATAATTTCTTGAATGTCTTTGTCTTGTGCTAATGTCTTCAGTTGGTTCACGATGTATGCGCGATCTCTATGACTGCTGAATAAGTATTCGAAAAAATCGACAGGCAAAATCGATGAGCGGACCATAAATAACTGAAGGGGGTCAAATAAATTTTTGTTCAAATCTCGTTTTGGTTTCGTTATTGCTTTTTTTATCACGACGATCTCCTCCTACTAACAAAACTAAGTGACTAGCAGAAAGTAAATGAGTACGGCTTGATATGGATCTGTACATGCACATTCATATCAAGCCAATACTCACGGAAGAAAGAAATGCTGTCGTTGAAAGGAGTCGATAATGCTCCTTCCAACTAACCGATATTAGCAATTTCCACTTAAATAGAAAACGATGGTACAAACGCAACTTACGACCTAACCTGTAAACATTCGTATTAGGGGGTTTTTGTAAGACTTTCTCGTTTATTCATGGTTCTAACAGGGACTTACTGTGATACCAATCATCACTCATTGCACAGCTTGCGTTGAAAATATTCATCATGTATCGCAATACTTCTTTACTCATTCATATTCGTTCATTGAGGGAAGCGAACTCTATGTTGTAAAACTCGTCCTAAAAACTAAGTAAGTAAACTGTATTAAGTAGTTTAGGTGAAATGATGTAAGATGATGCATACAGATCTTAGGTTGAAACTTTTAAGATTGGTTGAAACCGAATAATGCATTCTTGGGTTGTTTTAGGTCCGATCCAAATATATGCATCAGTTTTCTATTGGACCTATGCGACAATAACGCACAGACCTTTGCTTGAAATCGACACGATTTAAGCCAGATGATCCATAAGTCTTTGACTGAAACTAACACGATCTTAGTATTTCGTCTAGGTGGTGGTCAGTTGGCGCCTAACATCATGAGCACCTAATGTTCGTTAAGAAGATAGTCTGTTGGCGCATTCATGTCATGAGCATTTAAATTACGTTAAGATGATAATCTGTCGGCGCATTCATGTCATGAGCACCTTTACGTTTGGTTCCATTGCTTGTCCAGCTATCTAGTAAAACATAAGTTGTAGCGGCTAGGACAGCATCTCGAGGCAAACGTGTTTTGATGACAATTTTGAATACATGTACCTGGAGTACATAAAGAAACGCTCGTAATGTTTGGTTGAACTTTGTCATCAGTTTTAGATACTTGAATATCAAGATCAAACATATCCTCGCTCATATAATCCCTCCTCTTTACAATATTCGGAAAATTTCGATGAATACATCGGTGATTATCATTATACAGATTATGAGCACAAAGTTTGATGAAGTTTATAATTGTTTATAATTATTTAGCGAATTTTATAAATTTAAAAACAATTTAAGGCTATACTTGATATAGGTTGCGGTATTGTGCAAAACCGTTATAAATTTAAAATCAACTGAATACATATAAATTGCGATAAAAAATTTGTCAACTTTTGTTTGAAAGAGAAATACAAGGAGTGGCGTATGTTGGTTTTAGAATTGAAAAACGTGTCAAAAATAATAAAAAGAAAAATGATTATCGATCAAATCTCTTTTCGGATAGATAAAGGTGAAATATGTGGTTTTGTCGGACCGAACGGTTCTGGAAAAACGACATTAATTCGTATGTTAACCGGTTTAATTAGACCGACAGCTGGCTTCATTAAAATCAATAATGAAAATATTGTAACGCATCGTGAAGCGGCACTGATAAATGTCGGAGCGATCGTGGAAAATCCAATTTTTTTCCCATATATGTCTGGAAGAAAAAATTTAATTAATTTAGGCAGAATTACACCGACGATACGAGAAAAAGAGCTTCATAGAAAGGTAGATGAAGTGTTAGAAAAAGTCGGACTGGAAAAACGAGCTGACGATAAGGTGAGTACATATTCCCTCGGGATGAAACAAAGATTAGGTATCGCGCAAGCGTTGCTAGGTGACCCGCAAATTGTCATACTAGATGAACCGACGAATGGCCTTGATCCGATGGGCATCAGGATGTTTCGTAATATTGTGAAAGAGCTTAACGAACAACAAAATATTAGTTTTTTCATTTCAAGTCATAGTTTATTAGAACTAGATAAAATTTGTAGTTCGTGGGTGTTTATCCATAACGGACAATTAATATGGAGAGGTACATCAAAACAACTGAAAACAAATTCGACCAATGTAGAGGACCTTTTTATAGAATTGATGGATGCGAAAAAAGTAGGATTAACTTAATGAAAAATTATAGGGAAGATAGAGGGCGTTTTCATTGGCTAAAAAGATTAAAATGGGGGAAGCGAATGAATGAAAAATATTGTTCGAGCCGAGTGGCAACGATTATGGAATCAAAAAATTACTTGGATTAGTCTTATCCTTATTCCATTCATTATCATCTTTGCAGCAAAACTTCATCAAAATCGAAATGAACATCTAGCACCGAATCATCCGAATTATGCATATGCGAATAATTTTCCTATCTTTAGTATGTATGAACAGATGACGATTGTATTGAATATCGTCGTACTCCTTATCGTCGTGTTACATGTTGCTTATGAATATCATAGTGGTCAAATGCGGTTTATTTTGCAACGAACAATAACTTTTCCACGACTTATTTTTGCAAAATGGCTGACGATTAGTTTATTTCTATCATTATTTTTATTCGTTTATTTTATTTGTAGCATCATCATCGGTTTTATCTATTTTGAATATTCTCCACAGTTAACGTTACTTCACAGGACGGAACCTGCAGAATTTACCGAAGTGCTCATTTACAGTTTGTCGTATTATGGATTAGCATTTGTTACATTAGTAACAATGGCAAGTGTGATGATGACATTATGTTTAATAAGCAAGTCTACGACAGGCGCAATAGGTTTAACGGTCGGTTTTGTTTTATTTTCTTTTATTTATCCTAATATCATTCTTTTGTTTTTTAATCATCCTTTTGCAGGAGTTTTCGTTTATTCTTCTTTAGTTGTCGTACAATTTGAAGGGATTAGTTTAATGCTTACCGGTGAATTAGAAGCGAAAATTTTGTTATTAACAGTTATTCTAATTTATTTAGTAATGAGTAATTTCATCTCAAATTTGTTAGCGCGAAAGAGAGAACATTATATTTGATCATGTAATGCAATCTATTTATTTATCTATCGAGGTGAAAGCCGTGAAAGATCTAGTGAAAAGCGAGTTATCAAGGATTTTTGCGAGGAAAAAAACGGTTGTATTTCTCACAATCTTCATGATACTTACGATATTGGATAGCATGTTCATTCATTTTTTCGGTCAAGTAATCTTTAATCGCCATGGTGTTTCCGCACCGTTGACACAACATAATTTTCCTGTCGCGTTAGGAAAAGAAATTTTTCTTTTCCTTCACTTTTTTATTTTCCCAATTTTATTTATCGATAGTTTTTCAGGTGAGTTATCGGATGGATCGTATCGGTTTGTCATGACGAAACCGGTTAGTAGAATGCATTTATTATTTTCAAAATGGCTGAGTCAAATTATCATCACATTATTATTTTTCGCAATCGTCATTGTGATTGCTTATGGATATAGTTTTTTATTTATTGAATCTATAACAGCGACGATGTTTTTACATCCGACAAAAGTGTATAGTCCGATTGAATCGTTTTTATTTACGATGGTCTTTTATGGTTTATTGTTTCTCATATCGTGTTGTGTGCTAATGATCGCTAGTTTTGTCGCTTTTTATATTCACCCAATTATAAGTTATGTCGTCACCGTTGGAATGATGGTGATACCAGTATTGATTCATAAAAATCTTTGGTTTTTTATTTTGCCAGGCGAAGAAGTTTTACGTATCGTACATGAACGAGACGTAACTTTCCTAATATTGACAATGTTCATAATTACGGTAGGATTATTAGTAAATAGTTTCGCCTGGAATAAACGGGATATTTTTCTGTAAGAATGGGGCACTCCTTATGTTCCGGAATTTGTCCATTAAAAAACAGTTGATTATCGGTTTTTTGTTTATATTATGTAGTAGCATCATTTTAACGATCGTCACATTTATCGTTTTATATAATACTTGGTGGATTAAAAGCGGAAGCTATCAATTATTACAAGCAAATCATTATGCAAACTACGTGCCCGCAATTAAAGAGCACGCTTACGAAAAAGGCGATCAACTATTACACGAAGACGAGTGGAAAGAGTTGGAAAACGTCATTCCGACAGAAGGGATGAATTATCAACTTTTAGATGAGAAGGGTAGTTTTGTTACCGGGACGTATCAAGAGGAAATTCCAGAAGATAAAGCTCTCGCTGAATTAATTAATTTAGAAGTAAATAGCGGTAGATCCGGAAATAACATTACGTATTATATCCCGTTAACGAATAATGAAGGTGCTTTAAAAGGTGCACTCGTATTAAATTATGATATTAATCTATCAACTACTTCTTTTATAGATTTTGTCATTCTCGTCATAGCGTTTTTATCACCGTTTTTCTATTTTACTATTTTTACATTAATTGTCTCGCATTTTATCGGGAAAAAAATGTCGCAACCGATTGAAGATTTAATCGTCGCGTCTCATCGAATTAAGGAGAGGGATCTAAACTTTCAATTATCGTACGACAGTCAAAATGAGTTAGGTGAATTAGTTTCAGCTTTTGAAAAGATGCGAGAAGAACTGGAAAGCAGTTTAACGAGGGAATGGGAATTAGAAGCGGAACGAAGACAATATATCGATGCAATTTCACACGATTTAAAAACACCATTGACGATTATCCGCGGACATGTCGAAGCGTTGGAGGACGTATGGGGAAACGAAGAAATTTTTTCCCGCTATGTAAAAACGATCGAGAAAAATGTAGACCGTGTCAATCATTTGCTGAACGAATTTAATCGGGTCAATGAAATCGATCGTCACGATTTTAAAATCGAGGCGCACGAATGTGATATTGATAGTTGGCTGCAAGGTATTCTTTATGAGTATCAATGTATCGCTGAACAAAAAGGCATTTGTTTTGAGTATCATCTTCATGTTGAAGATGGCGCGGAAACTTTTTTCATCGATGAACAACGGATGAATCGCGTCATCGACAATATCGTGATGAATAGTCTTCGTTTCACACCTAAACATGGCGAGATTAAAGTTTATGCGATTATCGAGGAAGGTTTATTTGAGTTTCACGTATATGATACTGGAAGAGGTTTTCAGACGAAAAATACAGAAAAGTTGTTTACGAGATTTTATCAAGAAGATCCATCACGGACGGAAAGTGACAATCATACTGGACAAGGTTTATTCATTGCAAAAACGATCGTCGAAAAACATGGGGGGAGAAATTTACGCTCGGAATCGGATCGATAACGAAGGTGCCCACGTCACATTTCGAATCCCGAATCAAGTAGCAGTGGCGAATTGAGGGTTTTGTTATGCGGTTAGCGGATTAAACTTTGAATGATGGGCTCTATCGTTGCTAATATTTGGTAATAAGTTATTCTCGAACAAGTTTGGTTTGCATGTGAAGTTTATCACAATGTTAGTAACGTTTCTGCTTTTCGCTTTTTGAGAAATTTTTTTCATAACGGGGGAACTGCGCAAATGACAAAGAATCATAAAATTTTAATTATCGATGATGAAAAAGATATCGTAACGATGTTAAAAGACTCATTTGAGCTCGAAGGGTATCAAGTGTTTATTGCGATGGACGGGGTCGAAGGCGTCATTAAAACGAAGCGGCACCAACCAGACGCGATTATCTTAGATATTATGATGCCCGATTTGAACGGTTTTGACACGCTTAAAATTTTACGCGAAGAATATGATATCCCGATCATTTTACTAAGCGCAAAGTATCGCGATGAAGACAAAGTGTACGGATTTGGGATCGGCGCCGACGATTATGTAGTGAAACCGTTCAGTATTAAAGAGTTGAAAGCACGCGTCGCAGCACATATTAGACGCTATCACGAAAACGGAAACAAACGATTATCGGCTTCTTCCGCACCAGCATTAAAAATTGACGATCTTGAAATCCATTTTCAAAAAAGTAAAGTGTACTACAAAAACGAGGAGATCCCGCTCACGAATAAAGAGTTTGAAATCGTCAAACTGCTCTCCATGCACCCAGGACAGACATTTACGCGAGAAAATATTTACGAACTCGTCTGGGAAGATAATGCATATTTCGACAACCAAACGATCACAGAGCATATAAAGCGAATTAGAAGCAAACTCCATGCAGCCGGAAGCCCCGATTACATCCAAACTATATGGGGCGTCGGATACAAATGGTCGGGGTGAGGTAGGGACTGCGGGATTCTGATTGATTTTAGATTTTAATATTTTTTTTGAGCTCAGCCTCATGGGTGAGACCATTTGAGCTAAGTTTTTAAATTGTGTAGCTCATAAATAAAGTTAATCATTCCCGAACTCTCGAAAAAAAGCTCGGAAGGGAATGAATAGCCGTAATCGTTCCCGAAATGTCGAAAAAAACGCTCAGAAGGGAATGAATAGCTGTAATCGTTCCCGAAATGTCGAAAAAAACGCTCAGAAGGGAACGAATAGCCGTAATCGTTCCCGAACTTTCGAAAAAAACGCTCAGAAGGGAATGAATAGTCGTAATCGTTCCCGAACTTTCGAAAAAATAGCACTGAAGGGAATGAATAGCCGTAATCGTTCCCGAACTTCGAAAAAATAGCGCTGAAGGGAACGAATAGCCGTAATCGTTCCCGAAATGTCGAAAAAACGCTCAGAAGGGAACGAATAGCCGTAATTATTCCCGAACTCTCGAAAAAATAGCGCTGAAGGGAATGAATAGCTGTAATCGTTCCCGAACTCTCGAAAAAATAGCGCTGAAGGGAACGAATAGCTGTAATCGTTCCCGAACTTTCGAAAAAATAGCGCTGAAGGGAATGAATAGCCGTAATCGTTCCCGAAATGTCGAAAAAAGCTCAGAAGGGAACGAATAGCTGTAATCGTTCCCGAACTTTCGAAAAAATAGCGCTGAAGGGAACGAATAGCCGTAATCATTCCCGAACTTTCGAAAAATAGCGCTGAAGGGAATGAATAGCCGTAATCGTTCCCGAACATTCGAAAAAAAGCTCGGAAGGGAATGAATAGCCGTAATCGTTCCCGAACTCTCGAAAAAAAAGCTCAGAAGGGAACGAATAGCCGTAATCATTCCCGAACTCTCGAAAAAATAGCGCTGAAGGGAATGAATAGCTGTAATCGTTCCCGAACTCTCGAAAAAATAGCGCTGAAGGGAACGAATAGCTGTAATCGTTCCCGAAATGTCGAAAAAAACGCTCAGAAGGGAACGAATAGCTGTAATCGTTCCCGAAATGTCGAAAGAAACGCTCAGAAGGGAACGAATAGCCGTAATCGTTCCCGAACTCTCGAAAAAAGCTCAGAAGGGAACGAATAAAGCTCAGAAGGGAACGAATAGCCGTAATCGTTCCCGAATTTTCAAAAAATAGCGCTGAAGGGAACGAATAGCCGTAATCATTCCCGAACTCTCGAAAAAAAAGCGCTAACGGGAATGAATAGCTGTAATAACTCAGAAAGCATCCATCAACGTCAATGAAAATTTAAATAATAAAAAAGGAACTATTCATCTTATTGATTTATTAAGTAAAGATGAATAGATCCTAATCATTTTTGAATTACTTTATTAACACTGCTCACAATCCGAATTTTCATTTTTGTACCAAATAGCTGATCTCATTAATGAATATTTGTCTTTATTAAAGATATAATATGAACTTCTACCAGCCCTTTGTATCACTAGTTCATTGGCTAATACCCTCCGTATCGCCTTTTTAGAAACCCTCTCACCGCACCATTCGTATATCGCGTTCAACGTTATCTTGCGTTCCGGGAAGAGGACGTGAAACTCATATGTATTACGCAAGATTGCGTCGTCTTTCCCCTCGACTTCCCCACAAACTTCGCATTTCATATTTGTTCTAGTTGCCTCAATAAGCGCTCTACCGCAACGACTGCATAGTACCCCTTTTTTCAACTGCTCGTAGTCGTATTTAGGAATTTTTGTTTTCTGTGAATGGACGATATGACGCTCGACTAATGCTTCCTCTAACTGAGTGTGCATTCGCGATAATTTACTTGGCGTGCGATTCAACATTTGAATAAAACGCATCACTTGTCCAGGAAACACGATCTTCGGTTCGTATGGCGCTTGATATAACGTAAATTGTGGGTTAATAAAAACGAGAAACGGTTTGATTGGTATATGAAATCCTAGCTGTCGAAACAGTTCTTTTAACAATATTTGCGTTCGTTGTAGTTGTTGCAATGGGTTATGTAGTTCTTTTTTTGATGGCCAGAAGTACCATTCGTTGTCGTTTACTAAAAAATCACCGTCAAAATTTTTCAGTTCGATTAAGTAGGCGACGTCTTCAAAGAGCAGGAGACAATCAATCTGAAATTCGTTGTTATTACACTCTAATTGTAAGTCGAAAAAATTGATGCTATTAGCTGTAAGATAATTTTTCAGTAAATGGTAAAATTTAAGCTCGCCTTCAAAGCCTTTCAGTAAGCTTTCGAAATGAAGTCGCTCGTTCGATGTTAGACTTGTACGGGAGTCGAGGTACGTGAGGGTCTCTAGTTCAGAAGGAGGTTGAGGCATTTCTAGTAACAATCTTTTCGTTTCTATCGCATTCACCTCTTTTACAAATTTTTATCATATCATACTATAATTCGACAAAAAATTCAAATAATGAAGAAGGTGGATGGGCTGAAGCGAGCCTTTATTATAAAACACAGACAGTGCACTTTGATATTGGTGGAACGCAGCCAACATAAACTCTTGTAAATTCCGATTAAAAAACATCCAACATTAAAACGAAACCCAAACTACTTATCTTCAGATTCTTCCACTTTCTCCGCTAATTTGCTTGCGATCCATCGCTCTGCAGTTTTTTTACTGACAGTATAAACTTTCCCGGCTCGTAGCAATTCGCCACGATACATCGTTTGTACGTTCAATTTTACTTTCATCATGTCTAGTTGCTCCTTTTCTACATGTTCACTTCGATTATACAAAAAAATTTGTCATCCCTCTATGAATATATTTGTATGTGTAAAATAGTTTTCGGTGATATTTCTAGAAAATCCTAGCCAAAAAGAAGAAGCACTCTATCATAAATGTATGTATGAGTGTTAGGTAAATACACCTAGAAAGAGACCTCTCTATGAAAACTATTATATCAAAATTATTAATACACTAAACTGACAATTTAATTGATTTGGAAAGCGTTCGCATCTTGATCTATGACGTATTTTCGTCGATTCTCGGTTCATATTCACCAAAATGATGGATGGAGCTTATATTACAAACTTCGTACAGGTGCACAGACGGCAAATGCGCTTAAGTACATTAAACGCGATAAAAAAAGTATTCGAGTAGGTCTATATGGAGCCGGTATGCAAGGCAGAACACAAGCAATGGCATTGTCAGAGATTTTTGATATTGAGAAATTAATTGTTTATGATATTTATAGAGAAGCATCTGAAAAATTTAAAGCATCCATGGCTGAGTACGTGAAAGGAGATATTATCATAGCAAATGAACCACAAGAAGCTTCAGTAGATGTTGATACAATTATATGTGTCACTCAGTCGAAAGATAGTTTCTTAAAAGATGAATGGGTAAAGCCAGGAACGGTTGTATTCCCAATGGGTTCCTATCAGGAAGTCGAAAATGAATTCATTTTAAATTCGGATTATATTGTTGTAGACCATGTAGAACAATGTTTACATCGTGGTGTACTTAAAAACTTAAACGAACAAGGAAAAATTACCGAAAGAAATATTAATGCAACGATTGGCGAACTTGCAATGCGGAAGAAAAGGATAAATGACTACCAAAACAAAAGAATTATATGTGTTCCAATTGGTACCGGTGCAATGGATATCGCCGTAGCGAAATTTGCATTGGATGAGACCAAGAAAAAGAATATGGGTACTCCTTTTGATTTCTTAGAAGACACTGCTGCAATGGCACCAAATAAATAAAAGTAATATGTCTCTAGAATGGGAATGGGATCTTAGTTAGATCCTGTTCCTTTTTAAAACTTTTAATTTCTTTGAGTAATTCTATTTAATTCTAATTCAGGTCAATTTAAAAAAGAATTATAAACTATGAATATATAAACTAGAAGAGTAGAAAATAACGATTTTGTTTAGTAATAGAATTATATTGACGATATTCATTTAACTTTAAAGCTAGAGAGAATAATTAAGAGCAAGGAGTTGAAATGTATTGCTTACTAACAAAATCAGCAGAAAAATCTCAACAATTACCTTGACAAGTCGCGTAATTTTCATTAAATTATAAATAATTAAATATTCCATTAAACTGCTTAATCTAATTGACTCTATTGATGAAGTAGAGCAAGTTCTTAGATTAAAACCAGTATAAATGCCAGGACATTTATTCCCTGTATGCTAACGGCTTCTCCTGGTAGTTGTGCTGGTTTTTTAATTTATTTCAAACAGGAGGTAATGGAAATGAACATGGAAAAGCTTATTGAACTGGACAAAAAACATTTTATCCATCCGACTTCATCGATTCAGCAGCAGCAGGAACATGGGCCAAAAATGATTGTTGAAAAAGGGGAAGGCATCTATCTTACTGATACAAATGGAAACGTTTACATCGATGCTATGTCCTCCCTTTGGAACGTCAATATCGGCCATGGCCGGGAAGAACTTGCAGAAGTAGCTGCAGAACAAATGAAAAAACTTGCCTTTAGCTCGACATTTTCTACTTTCAGTCATAAACCGGCGATTCTGTTAGCAGAGAAAATTGCTTCCCTTGCTCCAGAAGGGTTAAATGCTGTTTTCTTTACTTCTGGCGGGTCTGAATCGAATGATACAGCCATTAAGCTGGTGAGACACTATTGGAGAATTCAAGGAAAAACAGAAAAACGGAAAATTATCGGACTCGGCCGGGCGTATCACGGGGTTGCAGCTGCCTCTACCAGTGCGACCGGTATTCCGGAATTTTGGAATATGGCAGGAAAAATGATGGTAGATATATATCATGCGGATAATCCTTATGGCAACGGGAAGGAGAACGCGATTGCTTCTTTGCGAGCTGTCATTGAAAGGGAAGGACCGGAAACAGTTGCTGCTTTTATCGCCGAGCCAATTCAAGGAGCGGGCGGTGTGCTGATTCCTCCAAAAGAATATTTGCAAGAAGTACGAGCCATTTGTGACGAATACGGAATTTTATACATCGCCGACGAGGTAATCACCGGATTTGGACGAACGGGCAAATGGTTTGGCATAGAAAACTTCGGGGTCACACCAGATGTCATTTCCTTTGCAAAAGGGGTAACGAGCGGCTATATCCAGCTTGGCGGCGTAATTGTGTCTGACGAGATCCATGATGTGTTAAAAGAAAAATCAAAAGGAACTCTTTTCCACGGGTATACTTACAGCGGCCATCCGACAGCAACAGCAGTAGGGCTTAAGAATATAGAAATTATGGAAAAAGAAGGCCTCGTCGAAAACTCAAGAAAAATGGGCGAAGTAATGCTGGAAGGGTTTAAGAAAATCCAAAAAGAATTGGACATTGTCGGTGAGGTAAGGGTGTTAGGGCTGCTTGGAGCGGTGGAGCTTGTTGCGGATCCGGAAACAAATAAACGGTTTGCACCTGAGCTGCAAGTTGCACCAAAAGTAATTGAAGCGCTCCATCAGCGGGGAGTAATTTGCCGGGCCGTTACTTATGAGGGAACAGATATTATTTGCTTTGCTCCGCCATTAATCATGAATGAAGATCAAGTAAATACAATGGTAGAACGGCTCCATGATGCGATAAAAGCAGTCAGGGAGAGTTTGTCCCACGTTCTGCAGTAGCAAAAGTTAGGAATCCAATCAGCAAATGGATACTGGTTGGATTCCTGCCCCTCAAATCGACGGAATTTTGAAAAAAGGAGGAAAAGGGATGAACAAAGACCAAAATTTGCTGAAAGTCCTTGGAAATAAAGACGTCCTTGCTTTAGCCTTTGGGGCAATGATTGGCTGGGGCTGGGTTGTTACCACAGGAACTTGGATTACGGAAGCCGGTTCTTTAGGTGCTATCTTGGCTTTTTTAATCGGCGGAATTTTAGTTGTATTTGTCGGCTTGACGTATGCTGAACTGGCTGCTGCCATGCCCCTTGTCGGAGGAGAGTTTGTGTATACATATAAGGCGATGGGGAGAGTCATTTCCTTTATTACGACGTGGGCGATTATTTTCGGTTATGTATCCGTTGTCGCATTTGAAGCCGTTGCGTTGCCGACGGTATTTGAATATTTAGTTCCTAACTTCAGCCAAGGATACTTGTACACGATTCAAGGCTGGGATGTCACCATCACTTGGGCTGGAACCGGTATTGTCGGTTCGATTATTATTGCCTGGATCAACTATCGCGGAATTAAATTGACATCTGTCATAAATATAATACTGACATTATTAATTATTATTTCAGGAATATTATTAATTACAGGTACGACCATTTCCGGTTCATCGGAAAATATGCAGCCATTATTTGAAAACGGAATGGCAGGGCTGTTAACGGTTGTTATCATGACACCGTTTATGTTCGTCGGTTTTGACGTTATTCCGCAAGCATCGGAAGAGATTAACTTGCCAAAAAGAAGGATTGGGCAACTGCTTATCTTCTCTGTCATTTTGGCAGTTGTTTGGTACGTTTCAATTATTTTTGGAGTTTCTTTAATGATGACGCCTTCTGAGTTAAGCGCTTCCAATTTGGTAACCGCGGATGCGATGGGAAAAGCGTTTGGAGGAAGCCAAATCATGGCCAATGTACTCGTCCTCGGAGGAATTGGCGGGATATTAACGAGCTGGCTAGGATTCTATGTCGGCGGAAGCAGGGCAATTTATGCTTTAGCAAAGGCAGGAATGTTGCCAAAATTTCTAGGTGAGATCCATCCGAAATACCGGACACCCCATAGAGCAATTATTCTTATCGCCATCCTGTCTACGTTAGCCCCGTTATTAGGCCGGCCTGCCCTCGTCTGGTTCGTTAACTCTGGCGGTCTCGGGCTCGTAATAGGATGGACAATGGTTGCTGTTTCCTTCATTGTTTTGCGGAAAAAAGCACCAGAAATGGAACGGTCGTTTAAACTTCCTGGCGGAACGCTCATCGGCTGGATTGCTACCATTTTAGCTATCGGTATTGCCTTTCTGTATTTTCCGGGAATGCCTTCCGCGCTATCATTGCCTGAATGGATTATTGCCGGTTTTTGGTTCCTGTTGGGTGCATTATTCTATAACTATTCTATGAAGAAATATGGCAAAGCGTATGCGGATGAACATATGAAGAAAGAAATTGACCGAATAGCATAGATGTAAGAAGCAGCTTAGCATTAGACTAAGCTGCTTTTACATGTGCGCCTGGCATGGGTGTAATCTATATGGTGAGAGTCCCGAGCCACGAAGGCAGAAGTAGTGGTTAGCTTAACGCAAGGGTGTCCGTGGCGACGCGGAATCTGAAGGAAGCGGGCGACAAACTTCCGGTCCGAGGAACACGAACTTCATACAAGGCTAGGTATCATTGGATGAGTTTGCAATACAAAACAAAGTCCTTTCTGCCGAAGGTGATACAGAGTAAATGAAGCGGATAGATGGAAGGAAAGATTACATCCTTACCCAGGGAGGTCTGATGGATACGTGAAGTACTCTCACAACCTACTTCATGAGGAGTAGCTGAACCATCAGAAGTCAGCAGAGGTCATAGTACAAATCGGTCTAGAACGGTTTGGAAGGACCGAACAATGAAGAGAGAATAGCCCTTTCTATTCAGTCAGTCATGAAGAACACAGAAAATGTAGTACCTCACTTGAGGAAGGAAACGGTGAATTCCGTGGAAGACCTCTTGGAGGGTGGAGTGACTACTGGCATAAGAAGATAAGCTATTTGAGGAAGGAAGTCTTCGTTACCCATCTTAATTGAACCGCCGTATACGCGAACCGTACGTACGGTGGTGTGAGAGGACGGAGGTTAATCACCTCCTCTTACTCGATAATCAGCTTTCATCTTTTCTTCATCCTTGTGCTGTTTTTGAAACAATTGCGGCATTTGTTCTAGAAATTGTGTTTTCTATTTCCGCAGCTGATTAACATGGATCCCATATTCAGAGGACAGCTCAGTTAAAGACTTCTCTTCCTTAAGAAGTTCCAATACAACTTGTGCTTTAAATTCTGGTGAATATCGTTTTCTTTTTGTTTCACAAACCTGCCTTAACACATCCTTTCTAGATGTCTACATTCTTGGGTTCATTATACTATCCAAGTGCTTTGTAGCAGATGTCGCTCTTGTACCCGAAGTGGAAAAAGCGGATTATATCTCTGGATCTCCGGAGCGGGGACTAGCACACGTTTTATTGTTCGGATTTAGCACTGGATAAGAAAGCAAAGCCAAAAAAAACCGTACAAAATAGAGTGCTTACGATACCGAGCTAATTGCGATGTTTCAAAGTGCAAGCGGGAAAAGGGATGGAAGACAGGGCAAATTTTATTTTCCCCCAAAAAATAAGCTTGAAAGAGGGTTTTTGAGGAAGAAATTGGGGGATTCGAGAAAATCCACCCCAAAAACACAAAAAACAGATGAAACCTTATCCCACAAGGGTTAAAATAGTTAATAACGACAAAAACAATTTAACCAGGGGGGTTTCACCTGTATGGCTATTATACCACAAATGAGTTATACCGAGAAAAGCTTGACAAAAACAGGAAAAAGCGTACAAGTTTGAGTGTCTGAAAAATTGGTATAAGAACAAGATCGAGAATAAATTGACGCAAACACATAGAGTTATGAACTTGACTCTTCCAAGCCAATTCCAATAAAACGAAAGTATAACTTAAACAGGGGTGAATGTAATGGGACTGAAAACAAAGCAAGAGGCTGCAAAACGGACTGTTTTTGTGAACGATTTCACGGATGGAGTTCTGGATCCGAGCAAAGAAATGGAGTACATAGTAAAGGACGGTGGCAGGATCATCGCTAACACTACTCCAGGATGTTGGGGTCCAATGATTACGCCAGCACTAAAAGGTGGACATGAAGTTACGAAACCGGTATATGTGGAGGGTGCCGAGGTTGGAGATTCCATAGTCATTCACATTGAGTCCATTGAGGTAACCTCGATTGCCACAGCTTCTGGAAACGATGCACCTGTTGATGGTCGCTTTGTAGGGGATCCATTTGTTGCTGGAAAATGTCCACAATGTGGTGCAGTAAACCCGGAAACGTATATTCAAGGTATCGGCCAGGAAGCTATTCGTTGTAAAGAATGTGATGCTGATGTTACCCCATTTGTTTTTACGAATGCATACACGATGGCTTTTGATGAAAAGAAATCAGTAGGAATTACCTTGAACAAAGAGGGGGCAGAAAAAGTCGCCCATCAAGCTAAAGAATATATGAATACTCCAGAAAACTCCATTCAAAATCCAATTGTTACATTTGCACCACATGATTTAGTTGGAACGGTAGCAAGACTTCGACCTTTTTTAGGCCAATTGGGAACTACACCAGCCCGGGCTTTCCCAGATTCCCATAATGCTGGTGACTTCGGGCAAGCATTAATCGATGCACCACATGATTATAGAATTACAAAAGAACAGCTTGAAGATCGTACAGACGGGCATATGGATGTTAATCGTGTAAGAGAGGGAGCAGTTCTTATCTGCCCAGTTAAAGTGGAAGGTGGTGGCGTCTACATTGGTGATATGCATGCGATGCAAGGAAATGGGGAAATCGCCGGCCACACTACCGATGTTTCAGGAATTGTTACTTTAAGAGTAGAAGTCATGAAAGGATTAACCATTGATGGCCCAATCTTACTACCAGTTGAAGAGGACTTACCGTATTTAGCGAAACCTTTTACTGAAAAAGAAAAGCAAGATGCATGGAAACTAGCAAAGAAATGGGGAGTAACTGAAATAGAAGAATCCTATCCACTTTCCTTTATTGGAACTGGTGCAAACTTAAATGAAGCTACGGATAACGGAATGCAAAGAGCAGCAAAATTGCTAGGTATCACTGTTGCAGAGGTAATGAATCGGGCTACGATTACAGGATCCATTGATGTTGGCAGACACCCCGGAGTTGTTACGGTAACCTTTCTAGTACCTAAAAAGTACTTAGAAGAGAAGGGATTATTACGGCTAGTTAGTGATTTTTATAGTTAATAGACGTATGGATTTATGCTACGAAAATAATAGTATAATAGTTTAAGGTTCAGAACCACTGGATATTTCTCTAGTGGTTTTTTTAGTGTTTAACTGACTAGTATGGAGATTATATATTTTGGTTTTTTAAAGATTTTGTATTGGAAACTTTGTTGAAATGACGATTGGGGCTGTCCTAAACATCAGTTTACTATGGTATTTCGGTTGAAATGATGAATGGGGATGTCTCAAACATCATTTTGCAAGGGGATTTCAGTTGAAATGATGAATGGGGCTGTCCAAAACATTCCAAAATCTAGTGTAAAATTAAGTTGGGGCATCATTTGTGTAACATGGGTTTAATGATTGCCCCTTTCTTTTTACACAATGATATGGACACTCACGAAAGAGACCCGGAACGGCAAGATTATCGTAACGGCTACTATAAAAGTAACCTGACTCGCTTCCACCTATTTTGTCCAGCCAGCCTATATTATCATTTTTCGGCAATAAAAACGGTTGTGATGAATATGATAAAATGTATACTTTTCTCGCAGCAAAAGTTCATAGAAGAAAAACTCAAATGAAGCACGACAAAAAAAGGAGGGTGCACTGTTGAAAAATTCCCCTTGGCTTGCGATTTGGTTTTACCCTCGATTGAGCGTTCGATCGGCTATAGAGCGCAAATCCATGGACCTCGCAATCTATTTAGCAATACTAGCCGGAATTGCGGTTATATTTCGCTTAAGAATGTTCACTCAAATCGGTGCGGACATGCCAATACTTTCAAACTTAATCGTCATTAGTCTAATCGGCGTCATCGTTGGATTGGTTTGTTGGTTTGTCGATGCCGCCATTATTTTCGGAATCGGAAAATTGCTCAAAGGAAGAGCGCGATTTTATGAACTATTAATCGCACTCGGCGTCTCGCTCATCCCGATCGCTTCAAGCGTTGTCATTTGTATACTTGATATATTTATCGTCGGTGAAAAATTGTTTGCACCCGGAACTTTAAAGTCTAGCTGGCTATTATTCTCGAACTCTGTGACAGTCGTATTAACGGTTTGGTCGCTTGCGCTAGTCGTCTGCGCAGTCGTTGAGGCATTCAAACAATGAAATGCGCTGATTATTGCAAAATCACTGAAGCAAACAACACCCTATTTCCTCCCCCGAAAACAGAGCCACCTTTTATTTTCATGTTCAAAAACTGACGCAGTCCGAAACCAGCATCTCTCAAATAAACGCTCCATCTCGTCTATTGTTCGATACGTTTTCATATGGTAGTCGATACTAGATTTCTCACAAACGATTAGAAAACTTCCACCAGGTCTCAATACACGATAAACTTCTCTCACACTTTTTTCTAAATCCGGCCAAAAGTAATGGTTTTGGATTGCTGTTGCGACATGAAAGGAATTTTCCTCAAACGGAAGGGAAGCGACATCGGCTTGGAGAATTGTTATTTTCCCTGCTTGTACACCTTTTTGGTTCGCTTTCATCGATTCTTTGACCGCTTGTTCAGAATGGTCGATTCCATAGATCACGCCGTTTGGGAATATCCCTGATAACAGTTGTATTGTCTTTCCCCCACCGCAACCGATATCTAAAATTGTCGGTTCCCCTTGACTGTCGATCAGATTGAGCGCCCAATGATACATATTCGTATGAGCAGAATTCATCATCTTGAGCATCATCGAACCCAATTTTCCCTTAGGATGTTTCGCTTGTTCCACGAGGTTTCGCATAAAGCTCAATTTAATCTCCACCTTATTTTAATATCCGTTTGTTGTAGCGAGAGTATTTTGTATAAGATACTTTTTGTCCTTTCTATGTAAGCTGCTTAACAAACCAGACTGTACCATTAGCTGTCATGAAGTATGTGCATGAAATGCCATTATTAAAACTCGCGTAGCTTCCGTACGAAAGTAAATCTCCATGAATTTTAAATCCCTTGATTCCAATACCTTATTATTCTGTAAGAAAATAATAATTCCTGCAATCCCAGTTAAATTCTGTTTTAATTCGCTCAATCCTTCTGGTAGAGGAAAAATTAATGAAAAAGGAAGATGTTCACATGTGTCGATAGTTACGACGGTCACGTCCAGATTTTAATGTGCCGTTTCTGCGTGGAACTTTGCAGCGAAGGTCATGTGAGATGATTTAATGTTCCCATCGAGCGTTGCCTTTTCCTGTGAAGGTCACGTGAGACGTTTTAATGTTCCATTCATGCGAGGATTTTCCAGACGAAGGTCATGCGAGTCGTTTTAATGTACCCTTCACGCGCTTATTTTTGTTGGAAAGTTCACGTAAGATAGTTTAACGTTCCTTTCAGGTGTTGAATTCTTGGGCGAAGGTAACGCAAGATTGTTTAATGTTCCTTTCATATGAGAATTTTGTAAGTGATGGGTAGTTGAGAACTTTTAATGTGACCGTCAAAGCGCGATTTTTTCTGCGACGGGTAGTTGAGATAGCGTCAAGTGCCTTTCGTGGTTAAAATTTCATTGCGACGGGTGGTTGAGATTAATCGAATTACATTAATGAAATAAGGAAGATTATTATGGAAACATTTGTACCTTCCCTTCAATTGAAAAAATTTATCACGAATGTAATGAATAGAAATAATCATTCCTGAACTTTCGTAAAAACTGCGCTGACGGGAATGAATAGTTGTAATCATTCCCGAACTCTCGAAAAAATCGCACTGACGGGAATGAATAGCTGTAATCGTTCCCGAAATGTCGAAAAAAACGCTCAGAAGGGAACGAATAGCTGTAATCGTTCCCGAATCTCGAAAAAATAGCACTGAAGGGAACGAATAGCCGTAATCGTTCCCGAACTTTCGAAAAAATAGCACTGAAGGGAACGAATAGCTGTAATCGTTCCCGAACTCTCGAAAAAATAGCACTGAAGGG
Source organism: uncultured Bacilli bacterium (assembly GCA_963766835.1). GTDB lineage: Bacteria > Bacillota > Bacilli > Bacillales > Amphibacillaceae > Pseudogracilibacillus. The sequence goes on along the minus strand of CAVYBX010000013.1, from coordinate 73,537 downwards.
AATGAATAGCCGTAATCGTTCCCGAACTATCGTAAAAAACGCTCAGAAGGGAATGAATAGCTGTAATTGTTCCCGAACTCTCAAAAAAAAGCTCAGAAGGGAACGAATAGCCGTAATCGTTCCCGAACTGTCGAAAAAAAGCTCAGAAGGGAACGAATAGCCGTAATCGTTCCCGAAATGCGAAAAAAAAGCTCAGAAGGGAATGAATAGCTGTAATCGTTCCCGAACTAATGTCGAAAAAAATCGCTCAGAAGGGAACGAATAGCTGTAATCGTTCCCGAAATGTCAAAAAATCGCACAGAAGGGAACGAATAGCCGTAATCGTTCCCGAACTTCGAAAAAATCGCACTGAAGGGAATGAATAGTCGTAATCGTTCCCGAACTCTCGAAAAAATCGCACTGAAGGGAATGAATAGTTGTAATCGTTCCCGAACTCTCGAAAAAATCGCGCTGAAGGGAATGAATAGCCGTAATCATTCCCTAACTTTTGTAAAAACCGCTCTGAACGGAATGAATAGACCAAATCTTTCCCGCTCTCTTAAATAACCACATTAAAAGCAATGATTACTCCTTATTCCCTTACTACACAGATTGCCCTTGGACATCCATCGACCACAAACGCTTCTTCAGAATTTACCATATTTGTTCCCGCAACGCAATCTCATCCACCCCACCCGCGCCAAAAACCCCATCTCCCCATTCCTCATCCAACAAAAATAAAAAAACTCTAGTGTATGCTGTACAACACGCACTAGAGCTTCCTGGTTGAGCGAAGCGATCCTTGATAGCGAAGAGCAGTGCAGCTCAGCTGTACAACACGCACTAGAGCTTCTTGTCCCAATTACTAAATTCGCTCGTCCAATCAATCCGAAATCTATTTGCCAACTAAAACTATCATTATACTATTAATAAAATCTCTTAAAGCTATGGAAGTGCTTCTTCCAGTAAGAGTTATTTAAGTTTGTGATTGTAACACCAGTTGAAGATCCTGCATGGATGAATTGGTTGTTTCCAAGATAAATCCCCATATGAGAAATACCAGATTTATAAGTGCCTTCGAAAAATACGAGATCACCGGGTTGCGGATTGTTCACGATATAAGAACGGTTGTAGTAACCTTCTGATGAGAGACGGCTGATGTTATGCCCCGCTTGTTTAAACGCCCAGTAAATAAATCCACTGCAGTCAAATCCGCTTAAGCTTGATCCGCCCCAAACATATTTCGTACCGATCGCGGACTTTGCAACTTCGATTAATTTACTAGCTGATGTAGATGAGCCGCTACTACCACCATTATTTTTCGGAGCAGATGATGCTTTACCACCGATGACGAGCTTGTCTCCGATATAAATCGTCGTCGACTTTAAGTTGTTCCACTCCATCAAGTTTTTCACAGTGACGCCGTATTGCTTCGCGATCTTGCTTAACGAATCGCCGCTTTTTACGACGTATGTAGTCGTCTTACCGCTGGAGCTTCCACCTGAACTAGAAGATCCAGACGAACTTGAACCACTAGAAGAAGGCTTTTTCACGACGAGCTTATTTCCAGGATAAATTAATGTCGTCGATAAATTGTTCCACTCCATCAAGTTTTTCACAGTGACGCCATGTGCTGCTGCAATATGGCTTAGCGTATCCCCACTCTTCACCGTGTATGTAGACGAACTTGAGCTAGAGCTTGAACTTCCACTATTTGAAGATTTGGACGATGAATTGCTCGACGATGACGGCTTACTTACTTTGAAAACTTGTCCAGGATAAATGAGATGGCTATTTAAGTTGTTCCAGTCCATCAAGTTCTGCACGGTAACTCCATGCTGTTTAGCAATCTTACTTAACGTATCTCCGCTTTTCACTGTGTATGTACTTGCATTACCGCTTGAACTGTTCGATGAAGATTTTGAACTTGACTTCGAGCCACTCACTTTTAATACTTGATTCGGATAGATGATATCGCTCGATAAGCCGTTTAATGACTTCAACTGGGTGATACTCGTATTATGTTGTAGTGAAATTTTCCACAACGTGTCACCTGGTTTCACCTTGTACGTCGCAGCATCGACTTGGTCCGCACTGCCGACGATGGCAGAGGCGATTACCGCTGAGGCTGTAACGGACATAAAAACCTTTTTGTTTTTAGAGTTGTTAGACACTGAAAAAACTCCTTTCCGTTTGATTTATATAAGAAATTGTCTGAAGTAATCCACAATTACTCCATGCCAACAAATCTCCCACTCCTAAAATTCCCTTTACTACCTCACTAAAACGTGTATAAAGCACTAAACTTCACCACAGAATATTTCTTCCGTCATGAAACTACATCATTCTCACCACCGAAAAGATAACTATCTATCGTAACGCTAAAACTAGCGTGATTCACGAAGTTTACGCCTCAGCAGCGATCGAAAACACGAACTCGCTATATGTATGAAATCGACTTCAAAAGACCTGTGTTTTTTGTAACAAAATGAAACTTAACTATGTTATAGGAAAAATATTATGCAAAAGTCCCGTTTCACCAATCGAAAAAAACGACATGAAACTAAATAACATTAAGCCTAGAACTACTAAAAAAGTAGGAAAAGATGCATTCGAAACTTTTAAACTACCAAAAAAGTCCTTTATATTATTTAAATATCAACAAAAATTGACAAAATCAGAATGAGAAAATAGGAAATTAATAACCCTAAAAGAAAAGAAATCATTATTAAGTCATAATATGTATAACGAAAAAATTACTAAGACTTGATAAAATCATGACGAAAAAGTGTCTATAATCCAGGAAATTTGTTATTTTATTATAGCACTTTATTCGCAATTTGACTATGAAAATTAAGTGGAAAATAGGTAAAATAACATGAATTGTTGAATAATCGAAGAAAAGAGTCCTAATTAAAATTAGTAATATTAGCATATTGAAGAAAAATGGCATGAATAAGAGGGAAAAGAAAAAATCTATGAAAATGGTCGTATTCTCTCTGACCAAATAAAAGGGATAGATTTTACCATCAACTGCAAAAAAAGAAATACGATGACACCGACTGGCCATCGTGAAAAGGATAAAACAGTAGATTTATATTAAGGTATCATGAATCTTATAAATACAAGACTAAGAAAGTGCAAATTGAATAAAAGATAAATTTATTACTAAAAACATGATCACACATCCTAATCCTGAAAACTTTGTGATGATCATGGACGATAATTCATTTCGTTTTGCTAGATAGTTAGTAAAAAAGTTAAAAAATGCATATACAAGTATTGCCAGCCCAGGTAATACCATTACGGTCCACTTACTTCCCCATCCATCTACCTCACCATCTGTAGAATGTATAGGTATCGTATCAGGCATCTTTAAAATAGAGTTGAATGTATATACTAACATTCCTAGAATGATTATGATACTAATAACATCAACTGCCAAAAACAATTTTTGATATTGGATTTTACTCATATTCGTCACTCCTTATGTATTTTACTCGGTATATGATTCTCTTTCATTATTGTAAAAAAAGCAATCGTCAAACCTCGTTAGAATAAACGATAACCCTCGCTAGAATTGACGATGAATAAGAAGAACGATGAGATATAAAGATAAAAAAAGATCCCGCTGACAAAAAGATTAACCTATTACGCCGCAATGTGCGGTCTGTGCTTCATCAAACGCTGTCTGTGCTCAAAAAGATTAACTTATTACGCCGCAATACCCCCCAAACTTAATAATTCACCTCATTCAATTCCTTTAAATAATATTCAAAGAAAAATGCAAGAAACTTCTCTAACACTTCCGATTTATTGTCTTTCCGCCATGCCATAGAGCTGATGATCGTCAAATCAAAATCATCCATTTTACGGTGGACGACACCATTTAAAGCTTTCATTGGAGACGGCGTTAACGCAATCCCCATCCCTGCAGCGACGAGTGCTAAGGCAGTTTGTAAATCATGAACTTGGATGGAAATGTTCGGAGTAAAGTTTTCTTTCTTAAAAGCACTCATGACCGTTTCGTAATATTTTGAACCAGCAGTTTTAGGGGTGATAATAAACGTTTCATTTTCCAAATCACGGAATGTAAGAGATGGTTTATGTATGAGCGGATGTGATTCAAGCAGGGCGACGACAAAATTCATCTTTTTAATCGGTGCCATTTGAATATTATGATGTTGAATAGGAACGGATACTAACGCAATGTCGATCTCATTCTCGTTCAAAGCTGAAATTTGCTCGGAGTTATTCATTTGTTTTAAAATGATTTTAATGTGAGGGAATTGTTCACGATACTTTTTTAGCATTGGAATTAAAATTTGTACGGGGCCAGTAAATCCAATCCGAAATTCACCTTGTGTCCCGGTGGAAGAGAGCCGTGCAGAGATACGAGCTTGTTCGACTAACTCTTAAACATCATAAGATTTCTATAAAAATACTTTCCCCGCATCGGTTAAAACGACTTTCCGTTTCGTCCGATAAAATAATTTCGCCCCTATTTCTCCTCTAGCCTTGAATTTGCCTGCTTAACGGTGGTTGGGCAATGTGTAATCTTTCTGCAGCTCGACTGAAGTTAAGTTCTTCTGCGAGCACTTGAAAATAGCGAATATGTCTCAACTCCATATCATATCCCCCTATTCGATTGTCTGATATGTTTCATTATTCTGAACATTTGTCAATAAGTCAAGTTAATTTCTGTAAAACTTGGCAAATTATACATAATCCCTTAAAAGCATATTCAAACATATCAATTATTGTAAAAACAGTCTAATTTTAAAAATTTGTAAAAAAATTAACTTTTCTTTTATTTCTAAATATGATTTGGTATCATTATTTTATTGATTAAATGGCTTAATAATTCCAAATACCTACAAAAAAATGACAAATTATTCTATGAGATGTGGAAAAAAATGCGAAATCTGCTATAATAGCGCTTAGAAAAATTCAATTCATAAACATCTAAATTCTATTATGTCGGGTTTAGCAAGTGCAGCACTGACTGCTTGTGAAAATGACAAATCCGAACAATAGCAAACGAACAATTCATGCACAGAAAGCCTGAGTCTAGGCTAAAAACAAATTTTAATCAAACGTTACTTGTTTCGTACAGTCAAAATGCTTACAATCTAGTATTTGATCCTCACATCCAATCAGCACAATGAATCTAGGTCAGGTCTTTATGCTTAGAAAAACAATGATGAATTTAGGTAAAATGAATCTAGGCAAAGATTGGAAATTTCATTACAATGTATCTGTCTAACAACTCTGAAAATATCGAAATCGCATGAGGATCGACATCTCTCTAGTAAAAAATCGTAGCAACATCGTACTTAATAAGTAACGTTCGACAGACTAAGGAAAACGCGGAGGTACAAAATGGAAGAAACGATATCGCTGAAGGAAATCTATGAAGTCATTAAAAAACGGTTTTTCCTCATCATTTCGATCACGATTGGTGCGGCATTAATTGCTGCGATTGTCAGTTTTTTTATTATGACGCCAATCTATCAATCTAGTACACAATTTATCGTCAACCAAAATGGTCAAGAACAACAAGAACAATATATAGACCAAAATATGATCCGAACGAACGTTGAACTTATTAATACTTATAACGTCATTATTAAAAGTAACGCGATATTAGATGAAGTTGTGGAAGAGTTGAATTTACCTTATTCTGCTGAAGAGCTAGGTAATAAAATAAATGTCGCAAGCGAACAAGACTCACAAGTCGTTACTGTTTCGGTAAAAGATCCGGATCCACAACTAGCGACAGAAATCGCCAATACGACGGTACATATATTCCAAGACAATATTCCAGAAATAATGAACGTCGATAACGTCCATATCTTAACTGAAGCGGAGACGAAACCGAATCCGTCACCAGTTGAACCACGTCCGATGCTCAATATCGCAATCGCTGTCGTGCTTGGCCTGATGATCGGTGTCGGAATTGCTTTCTTACTCGAATATTTCGATACGACGATCCGTACGGAAGAAGATATCGAGAAGAAACTTGGCTTAACATTATTAGGAGTAGTTTCTTCGATGGATACGGAAGATATTCGTTCGAATCCATTAGCAACTACTCGCGAGAAGCAGAGAGGAAAGGGAATCCACCATGTTCAAGCGCAAAAAAACACAATCCAGTAATAAACAACGTCATTTAATTACGAAATTGAATCCACGTTCACCCGATCTCAGAACAGTATCGGACGATTCGGACGAACTTACAATTCGCTTCGATCGACGAACCGTTGCAATCGATTTTAATTACATCACCAGGACCAGCAGCAGGGAAATCACTGACTGCGGCAAATATCGCTGTCGTCTATGCGCAACAAGAGAAAAAGACGTTGCTCATCGATGCAGATATGAGAAAACCGACTGTCCACTATACGTTTCGGGTCGATAACTTACGTGGATTAAGTAACGTATTAGTCGGTGATACACCACTTGAAAGTGCCGTCGAACAATCAGACGTAGAAAATTTAGACGTACTTACGTGTGGTCCAATACCACCGAATCCAGCAGAATTACTCGCATCAAAACGAATGGAAGAAGTATTGAACCAAGCGAAACAACTGTACGACTTTATCATTTTTGATACACCACCATTACTAGCTGTAGCAGATGCGAAAATATTGTCTAATATTGTAGATGGCTGTTTACTCGTTGTAAGAAGCGGCGTGACGAAAATGGAAGAAGTCGAAAGAACAGTCGATCTATTAGATGACGGGCATGCGAAAGTGCTAGGAGCTATACTAAACGATAAAGAAAAGACAGAATCAACGTATTACTACTACTATGGAGCATAAACCCTCTATATATTAGAGGGTTTTGCTGTATGAACGTACTGGAAAATAATTCATCTAGCAACCTTTTGTTATATGAATCTACAAAATTGTGTAAAAAGGTAGAAATTTCGTCGTAAATTTGTTACATTATTATTCGCATAAAATAATAGGCGTTAAGACCTAACAAATAGTACTTTTGAGTTGTAAATAAGATCCGAGGAGGAGTTTCCTTGATAGATGTCCATAGCCACATCCTTCCAGGTGTCGACGATGGGGCGCAATCAGAAGCAGATAGTATTGAGATGGCGAAAGCGGCGATAGAAGAAGGAATTGATACGATTGTTGCCACCCCACATCATAAAAATTTACGTTACGATAACTATCGGGAAGATATTGTGAAAAATGTTTCGATATTAAACGAATTGTTTGAAGCGCACAACTTACCATTAACCGTCCTTCCCGGTCAAGAAGTAGGATGTATGGCGAGATTTTAGAAGATTTAGAAAAAGGTGATATTCTACCGATCAACGATTCAAAATACATTTTTATCGAGTTTCCGTCTGATTCTGTCCCGCAGTATACAGAACAGATTTTATACGATATACAATTAGAAGGTTATACACCGGTAATCGTTCACCCCGAACGAAACCGTGAGCTATTACAAAACCCGAATAAAATGTATCAACTTATCCGAAAAGGTGCATTGTCGCAAGTGACAGCGGCAAGTGTCGTCGGCAAGTTCGGGAAGAAAATCGAGCAATTTACGCATCAATTAATCGAAGCGAATTTAACCCATTTAATTGCATCGGATGCTCACAATACGACGACGAGAGGATTTCATGTACGCGATGCATTTGAAACGGTAAAGAAAATGTACGGTGTTGAGACGTACTATATGTTTCTCGAAAATAGTCAATTATTAATAGAAAATATGAATTTAAACAGGTTTGAACCTTCGCCAATCAGGAAAAAGAAGAAAAAAAGATTTCGGTCTGTTTTAAAAATTTGTAAAAAGTACGTAAAAGGTAGTAGAAGTACAAAAAAATGTATACCCTTTTCGTTATAATATATGTAAACAGAAGAAAGAAGGAGTGCCAGTGACGTATAAAAATCGATTAGCTTTACTCATATTACTTGACTCTGTCATTGTAAGTATTACGATCTTTATCGCATATTGGATCGTGTATCCGAATGCGCAAGTTGCTTATTCTGACACGGTCATTCTCGTAACAGCAATCGCACTCTTACTATTCCATCATTTATTCGCATTCATTTACAATTTATATAATAAAGTATGGTCTTATGCGAGTGTCGGTGAACTAGTAGCGATCGTCAAAGCTGTGACGTTTACGTTGGTCGCATCTGGCATCGTCCAGTTTATCATTAACGATTTCTCGATTTATCGCCGTGTATTATTAGTGACGTGGATGATCCATATTATTTTAATCGGTGGTTCACGTTTTTTATGGCGGATATTTCGTGATCGATACATATCAAAACCAGAAGCGAAAAAACGGACGCTTATCGTCGGTGCTGGTGCTGCTGGAGCGATGATCGCTAGACAATTGAATAACGGAAACAACGATTCAGAATTATGGCCGGTCGCATTTGTCGACGATGACCCGAAAAACAGAAGATGCAAGTGTACAGTTTGCCGGTCATCGGTACGGTGAAAGATATTCCGAACATCGTCGAGGAGAAAAATATTGAACATATCGTCATTGCAATTCCTTCTTTAAAAAATAGTGAATTAAAGAAAATTATCGATTATTGCAATAAGACGAAGGCGAAGGTTCAAATGATCCCGAAGATAGAAGATTTGATGACGGGGAAAGTATCGGTCAGCCATTTGAAAAATGTCGAAGTGGAAGATTTGCTAGGACGAGACCCGGTGGAACTTGATATCGCTTCAATCTAAACATAAAGTGACTGGTGAAACGGTGATGGTTACCGGTGCAGGAGGTTCGATAGGTTCTGAGATTTGCAGACAATTGATGCAATTTTCACCAGGAAAAATGATTTTAGTCGGTCATGGTGAATATAGCATATATATGATTGATAAGGAATTAAAAGAAAAGTATAGTGAGATGATATAGAAATTATTCCGATTATTGGAGATATTCAAGATGAAGAGCGAATGTAGGAAATCGTTGAAACGATATAGACCGAAAATTATTTATCATGCAGCAGCTCATAAACATGTTCCATTAATGGAATATAATCCGCATGAAGCGGTGAAAAATAATATTATCGGAACGAAAAATATTGCAGAAGCAGCAGACAAATTCGGCGTCGATACGTTTGTTTTAATTTCGACTGATAAAGCAGTAAACCCGACGAACGTCATGGGTGCAACGAAAAGAATTGCAGAAATGATTGTTCAGTCATTAAACGAAAAAGCAACACGAAATTTGTCGCTGTTCGATTTGGGAATGTGCTCAGGAAGTCGTGGTAGTGTCATTCCACTTTTTAAAAAACAAATCGCAAATGGTGGACCAGTTACGGTAACTGACCCAAGAATGACGCGGTATTTTATGACGATTCCAGAAGCAACACGACTCGTTATCCAAGCGGGAGCACTAGCGAATGGTGGCGAAGTGTTTGTCTTCGATATGGGTGAACCTGTAAAAATCGTCGATCTTGCGAAAAATTTGATTCGATTATCTGGATATACAGAAGATGAAATTGAAATTAAATTTACAGGAATTCGCCCAGGAGAAAAACTATATGAAGAATTGCTCGGTGAAGATGAGATATTACCAGGACAAGTGTATGAAAAAATTTATGTTGGTAGAACAACGGAAGTGGATGAACGATATATTGATGATTTAATTAGAACTTTGAAATTATGATAATGATGAACTTAAGAATGAATTAATGAACTTAGTATATATGGAAAGAGAATTGATAAGTGCAAAGTGATCTTAATAATGGAGGTAATGAAGATGAAAAAAGTAAAAAAAGCAATCATACCAGCGGCAGGATTAGGGACAAGATTTTTACCTGCAACTAAAGCAATGCCGAAAGAAATGCTACCAATCGTCGATAAGCCAACTATACAATATATCGTCGAAGAAGCGATTGAATCAGGAATTGAAGATATTATTATTGTAACAGGAATAGGAAAAGTGCTATCGAAGATCACTTTGATACATACCTTCGAATTGGAAGAAAATTTAAGCGAAAAGGAAAAACTGGATTTATTAAAGAAAGTAAAAGAAGTCTTCTAAATTAGATATTCACTATATTCGTCAAAAAGAACCTAAAGGATTAGGTCATGCTGTTTGGTGTGCGCGGAAATTTATCGGTGATGAACCGTTTGCGGTTTTGTTAGGTGATGATATCGTTCAGTGCAGAAACGCCATGATTAAAGCAAATGATTGATAAATATGAAGAAACATTTATCCATCATTGGAGTTCAAACATGTACCGGATGATGAAACTTCAAGATATGGAATTGTCGATCCGATTGAAAACTATTGGACGTCTTATATCAAGTTAAAGAGTTTGTAGAAAAACCGAAAGAGAGAAAGCACCATCTAATTTAGCAATCTTGGGTCGTTATGTATTAACACCAGAAATCTTCACGTACTTAGATAAACATCAAATCGGTTCCGGTGGCGAAATTCAACTAACAGATGCGATTCAGATGTTAAATGAGGATACAAAAAGTTTACGCATATGATTTTGAAGGAATACGATATGATGTTGGTGAGAAAATGGGGTTCGTGAAGACGACGATTGATTTTGCACTTGAGAAGGAAGAAATGCGTGACGAGTTGTATAAATTCTTACTCGAGAAAATAGAAGAATGGAAACCAATTGTAAAATAAGTGTAATTTCAAAAAATAAGTATCGCCTCTTGAAACAAATCAAGAGGCGATACAGCTTATGCGAAAAATTAGAATAATAGTCTATTAGAAAAACAAATAAATCTTTGAAAGAGTAAACTATTTTATGACTATTAAAACAAATAAAAAAAGAATTTACCTGTCATCCCCACATATGAGTGATGAAGGCTATGAGCAACAGTTTGTACAAGAAGCTTTCGATACGAATTGGATTGCTCCGTTTGGTGAAAATGTAAATCAGTTTGAAAATGAATTGGCTGATAAAGTCGGTTCTAAAGATGCAGCTGCATTATCTTCTGGAACTGCAGCTATACATATGGCCTTAAAAGCCGCAGGTGTTGGAAAAGGGATATTGTCTTCTGTTCATCACTTGACGTTCGCCGCAACAGCAAATCCGATTATTTACCAAAATGCGATTCCTGTATTTATCGATAGTGACTATGAGACTTGGAATATGTGTCCGGAAGCATTAGAACAAGCGTTTGAAAAGTATCCTGAAGCTAAAGCCGTCATCGTCGTTCATCTATATGGATTGTCTGCTGATATGGATCGAATCATGGAGATATGTAAGAAGTATGATGCTGCGGTGATCGAAGATGCTGCGGAATTTTAGGTACATATTATAAAGGAAAGCATACAGGTACTTTTGGAGATTATGGAGTTTTCTCGTTTAACGGGAATAAAATTATCACAACTTCTGGTGGAGGAATGCTAGTTTCGGATAATGAGGAAAGAATTGCAAAGGTGAGATTTTGGGCTACTCAATCTAGGGATCAAGCAAGACATTATCAACATAGCGAATTAGGATACAATTACCGAATGAGCAATGTTGTTGCTGGGATTGGTAGAGGGCAACTAAAAGTGTTAGATCAGAGAGTTGAGAAGAAAAATTATATATATGAATTTTATAAAAGGGAACTTAGTGGACTTGATGGCATTCAGTTCATGCCTAGATAATGAATGGGATGAACCGAATTATTGGTTAAGTGCATTGACTTTGAATGGAAAGTTAGACCAATTGATGTTATGGATGCTCTTGAAAAAGAGAATATTGAGTCACGGCCAATTTGGAAGCCTATGCATTTGCAACCTTTTTTTGAAGAATATGATTTTGTTGGAGACGGATGTTTCGGAGAAGTTGTTTGAAAATGGTGTTTGTTTGCCGTGTGATACTAAGATGACTGATGGGGATTTAAAAGAGTTGTGGAGACTATTAAGGAGTTGTGGGGATTATAAATGAAACTGAATCTAAAGGTGTATTATTTATTAGAAGAATTATAAAAGATCGTATGGATTTTATATTATCTTTAATGGCTATTATTGTTTAGCTCCAGTTCTCTTATTGTTGCTATTTTTGTAAGAAATAAATTAGGTAGTCCAATATTGTTTAAACAGAACAGACCAGGATTGAATGAGAAAGTTTTTACGATGTATAAGTTTAGGACGATGACGGATGAGAGAGATGAAAATGGAGATTGCTTACCGAATAAGTTCGGTTAACTAAGTTTGGAAAGTTACTGCGTTCAACATCTTAGATGAACTTCCAGGACTTATTTAATATTCTAAAAGGTGATATGTCTATTATTGGTCCTAGACCATTATTAATAAGTATTTACCTTCTACACATGAAGAGCAAGAAAGCGTCATAGTGTGAGACCAGGTTTTACAGGTTTAACAGCTGTCAACGGTCGTGCTAGTTTATCATGGGAAGAAAGATTAAAAATGGATGTTTGGTATGTCAACAATGTAAGTTTCATATTAGACTGTAAAATCTTCTTGAAAACTTTTACGACTGTGATTAAACGAGAAAATATTGACGGTGATAGAGGAAAGTTCATGGGAACTGAGAATGATAAGAAAGAGAATCTGTTTAAAAGTTGTATAGTGAGGCTGAGAATATGACTAAGAAAATATTTATCAAAGATATAATTGAATTTTTAAACAGCAAAGGGTATAAATTCAAATTTATAGGTGAAAAAGAAGATGAAATAATAGGTTTTTCAACATTATTTAATTATAAAGACAATACTTTAACATTTATTTCATCTTTAAATAATTTTGGAAACCATATACATTTATTTAAAAATAAAAAAATAAAACTGATAATTACAGATCCATCCGAATACATTTATGATTGCTTTTCAAATGTGATTCAGATAAATAATCCAAAAAAAGTATTTTTCTCAATACTTGATCAATTTTTTGATACTTATTCAGAGACTAATGATATTATTACCTCTAACAAAGAAGTGTATTCGAAACAATCATTTATCTCTAATGATGCAATAATAGGTGAAAATGTAAAAATTGGAGTTGGATGTGTAATTGAAGGAAACGTTTATATAGGCGATAATACAATAATTCATCATAATGTAGTGGTTTAAAAGCAATACGAAGAATCGGTAAAAATTTCACAATATTTTCTGGTGCAATAATTGAGAGGTTTTGGTCCAATGACATTGGAGGATCAGAGTAATGCTTAAACATTATGGTGGAGTGACAATTGGTGATAACGTAGTATAGGAGATAATTGTTGTATTATTCAAGTAAGGGAGCTATAGACGATACAATAATAAAAGATGGAGCTAAGTTAAACACAATGGTTCACGTCGCCCATAACTGTATTATTGGAAAAAATACTATAATTACAATGCCGACACATATTTGTGGAAGTGTTTCAATAGGAGACAAATGTCATATAGCAGCAAGTGTAATTCGCAATCAATTAACAATTGGAGAAGGAGCAGTTTTAGGTCTTGGTTCAGTAGTAGTTAAAGATGTAGATGCTGGAGAAACTGTGGTAGGAAACCCTGCAAAACCAATTAAAAGAAAGAGGTAGATATTTTATGAAAGTATTGGTCTTTGCACCGCATAATGATGATGAAGTTTTGGGTGTAGGTGGAACGATTGCAAAATATGCTAAAAATGGACACGATGTATTTGTTTGTGAGGTAACTAGCGGTAAAGATAAAAAAAGATTAGCTAATATTAGAAGTGAAGCTTTACAAGCACATAAGATACTTGGTGTAAAAGACACAATTTTTTTAGATTTACCAGTTGTTGGTTTAGCAGATATTCCAACAAAGAATTTAAATAAAGCACTTCATGACGTTGTTATGGAAATAAAACCGGATATTGCATATATCCCGCATAAAGGTGACATGCATATTGATCATACGATGGTTGCGAAAAGTGCGATGGTAGCTTTAAGACCAGTAAATAGTCCACAGTTAAAGGCAATATACGCTTATGAGACTCTGTCTGAAACAGAATGGAATATACCAACACCGGACAACTCATTTGTTCCAAATGTGTGGAGTGATATTACAGAAACAATTGATAAAAAAATAGAAGCGATGAAATGTTATAAATCACAATTACATGATTTTCCTCATCCGCGTTCATTGGAAGCTATTGAAGCTTTGTGTAAGTTTAGAGGCTCAACTATTTGTGTAAAGAAGGCCGAAAGCTTCATGTTAGTACGTTCAAAAATTTGAAGGAGGAAGCTAATTTTGTCATATGAAATAGGTAGTCATTTTGAAATTGATGACAGTATAGAATTAAAAGGTAATCAATATACTGATTGGCTTCCTAATCTCGGGGATGCAACTTACACATTTTCTGGTAGATCAGCGATAGAATTAGCAATATTAGATATAAAACAATTTAGAGAGATAAAAAGTATTTATATCCGTCATATTGCTGTAACTCTGAATGCTTCAACCCTTCATAAAAAACAATATAAATGTGGAGTTTTATGAAGTTAATTTTTCCGAAGATGACGGATTAACTTATGATATTGATATAAATAAAAATTGTGACATTTTCTTTGCAATGAGTTACTTTGGACTGGAAATTTATCAATTGGACGACGTTATTCAAAAACTTTCTGAACAGAATAAAATTATTATAGAAGATATAACTCACCGATTATTATCACAAACCTCATTTTCAAAAAACACAGATTACTGTATTGCTAGCTTAAGAAAATGGTTCCCTGTAGCAAGTGGGGGATATATAACAAAAAACAATGGCGTGCTATATAAAAAGCCTAATTTAAGTAGTGAAAGATTAGTTAATAAAAAAATAAAAGCAATGTATAGTAAAAAAAAATACTTAGAAGGAAATGACATTTCCAAAGATGAATTCTTACAATCTTTTAAAAGATTGAGTTAATAATAAAAGATATAGATAGTAATTATAAGATAGACGATTTTAGAATTGAAGATAATATCAAGTATAGATGTGGAGGATGTTCGATTAAAACGTAGACGCAATGCAAAAGTATTATATGAAGGAATAAATATGTATTCTAATATAGCTCCTTTAATACCACTTCCTGATTTTGAAGAAAATACTCCGCTTTTCGTTCCAATAGTTCTACTCGATGGAAAGAGAGATGATTTACAAAGTGCTTTAATTAAAAATGATATATATTGTCCAATTCATTGGCCACAGGAAGAATATATTAATTCAAATATACCAGAAATTGAACTTTCTCTAATATGTGATCAAAGATACTATACAAGATATGGAATATATTTTAGATGTTATTAATCAGTGGTATATGAAACAAATGTAATAGGGGTGTAAACAACTTAAACATGATTGATATCTATTTCGAACCAAAATATGGAAAGTTATATGAAAAAATAGAAAATGGTAAATGTGAAGTATTTAAATATGAAAGTGATTTAGGAAGTATTCAACATATGTTTATAAAAAGGAAGATACCAATCGAGATTGATGATAAAGAATATTTTGATATAGTAACACCTTATGGTTACGGTGGACCTGTCATATTAAATTATGTAGATGATAAACGTAATAAGTTGATTGAGGAATTTATAAATAGTTTTAAGGATTATTGTTCTAATAACAATATTGTAAGTGAATTCATTCGTTTTCATCCTGTAATAGGTAACGCAAATGATTTTAATGATTATTACGATATTTCTTACATTAGAAATACAGTTGGAACAAATTTAATGGATTTTGATGACCCATTTCAATCAGAGTTTTCAAAATCATGTAGAAAAAGAATTAGGAAAGCAATGAAAGCAGGTGTAAGTTATAGAATAACAGAAAAACCCAAAGATATTGGAAAATTTAAAGAAATATATTATTCGACAATGGATAGAAATAATGCTTCTAATTATTATTATTTTGATGATCATTATTTTGATTTATGCTTAAAATATTTTAAAAATAATTTATTATTGGTAGAAGCAATATACAAGGAACAAACTATAGCAATGGGCTTTTATTTTATTTACAAATATTATATACATATACATCTTTCTGGTACTCTTACTGAGTTTTTAAATTTATCACCAGCATATATATTGCGTTATGCTGTGACCGAATGGGGTAAAGAGAAAGGCTTTAAACTTATTCACCATGGTGGGGGAAGAACGAATGATCCCAACGATTCTTTATATCAATTTAAAAAAAGATTTGGGAACAATACTGATTTTAAATTTTATATTGGGAAAAAAATCTGGGATCTTAAAAATTATAAAGAATTATGTAAAGTAAAAAAAGTTGATAGAAACATAGATTATTTTCCAGCTTACAGATCAAACTAGATATTAAGCAAATTCAGAGGTGTTTTTATGAACTATAAAGGTAAAAGACTTTTAATTTTGGGTGGCTCTCGAATTTCTTGTGAATTAGTAAAGAAAGCAAAAGAAATGGGAATATATACAATGGTTACCGATTGGTATCCAATAGAGAAATCGCCTGCAAAACAAATAGCAGATGAATATTTTATGACAAGTACAGCAGATATACCAGCAATGGTTAAATTAATAAAAGAACAAGATGTAGATGGAGTTATTACAGGATTTACAGATTCTGTTCTGCCATATTATGCAGAAATGTGTGAAAGGGCTGGATTACCAAGTTACGGTACAAAAGAACAGTTTGAAATTTTAATAAATAAGAGAAAGTATAAAAAAGTTTTTCGAGAATTTGGAATAACTGTAGTGGATGAGTATTATATTGACGGTGATATTGAAACCGCTGATTTAAGTCATATAAAGTATCCTGTACTTGTAAAACCTTCTGATAATAGTGGTGCGAGAGGGATATCTATTTGTAAAAATGAAAAAGAACTTATTAATGGCTATAAAAAAGCACTTAATTTTTCACAAAAAAAAGAAGTACTGATTGAAAGATATATAGATGGTGACGAAGTTACAATATTTTATATTTTACAGGATGGAGAAATTTATCTTTCAGGTATGGGCAATCGACATGTAAAACAAAATCAGGATAATGTAATTGCTTTACCAGTTGCATATACATTTCCATCCATTTATTTAGACAATTACGTAGAATATACAGATCCAAAAGTAAAAAAGATGTTTAAAGCATTAGGAATGAAAAACGGTATGGTATTTATGCAGTGTTTGGTTGAAAATGGGCAATGTATAATTTATGATGTAGGTTATCGATTAACAGGAACGCTTGAATATAAACTAATTGAAAAAACTTGTAATTATAATCCCCTAGAAATGATAGATGCGGTTTTTTTAGCTACTGGTGAAAAAACAGAGCCATTATTACATACAAAAGCAACTCCTTATTGGAAAAAGTATGCTTGTAATGTATCCTTCTTGATGAAACCAGGGAAGATATGGAAAATTAATGGACTTGAAAAAATAAAACAAATGCCCGAGGTAGTTGATGCTGTTCTAGCCCATATTGAAGGGGAGGAATTACCAGAATCTGCGAAGGGCACATTAAAACAAATAATGCTCAGAGTATTTGCAACAGCAGATAACAAAGATGAATTAATGTCCTTATTAGAAAATATATATCACTCTTTAGAAGTAGTATCTCCTAATGGAGAAAATTTATTATTACCTGGGTTACTTGCACGGGACCATGTTGAGGAGAGATTAATTTGAATAATAAAACCAATTTTAGTAAGTGGAGCAAGTGGTTTTTTCGGAAAAGAATTGATACGTCAGTTATTGAAAAATAAATTTAATACAATCGCTTTATCATCACAAAGAGAAACATTAGTAAATTTATTTAGAGATCATTTAAATTTAACCATATTAGACACAATTAATTGGAAGAATAAATTAGATAAAGATGTTAATATCGATGTATTTATAAATTGTGCATTTCCTCGTTCTTCACAACCAAAACTCCTTTCCACTGGAATTGATTTTACTGAAAAAATAATAAAAGATGTAATTGATTTCGGGATAAAAAATATTATCAATATTTCATCCCAAAGTGTTTATAGTCAAAAAAATAAATTAGCACCTAATGAAAATTCTGAAGTATCACCTGAGTCTTTATATGGCATGGCTAAATATGCTACTGAAAGAATAATAAGTGTACTATGCAAAAATGCAAATAAAAATATTAACTATTCAAATATAAGATTAGGTAGCCTAATTGGTACCGGTTTAGATGTTAGAATGACGAATAAATTTGTAAAAGCAGCTATAGAAGGAAGAAATATTACCATAAATGGTAAGGGACGAAAAGATCTCCTATTTAGATGTAAGAGATGCTGCTACAGCATTAATAGCAATGGTAGACAAAGATCCTAACACATGGAAAGAAGTTTATAACTTAGGAAATAGTAACTATTATTCCGTATTAGAAATTGCTGAAACTGTTAATAAAGTGGCGAAAAGATATTTAGTACCAGGTATTGAAATAGAGTTAGAAGATACTTTAGACGACTTCAATAATTTAATAGATTGCAAACAATTTTATAGTGATTTTAACTGGGAACCAAAATATGATTTAAATACAATGATTGAAGATTTATTTAGCTATTATATGAGCAAATATTAAGTTGGTGAATTCAAAAATGTATGTATTAGTAATTGGACGATCTTTTCCTGATGTGAATACAGGAATGATGGGAATTTTTGAATTTGAACAAGCTGTCGCTTTAAATAAATTTGGTTTTCGTTCAGTTTATGCTTTTTGTGATAATCGGTCTATAAAATCACTTCGTGTAGTAAATTACGTTAATTTTGAATCAAATGATATTCCAATATATGGGTATCATGTCCCTGTTGGAGGATTGCCGAGGAAATTATTTGATTCTATTAAAGCTATTCTGTTTAATAGTCTGTTAAAAAAAATAATAAAAGATCAAGGTATACCTTCAATAATACATGTACATTTTCCTTTAATAAATTTAAATGGAAAAATTTGGAGTTTATTAAAAGTTTGAAAGTACCAATCGTGGTTACAGAACATTGGAGTAAAGTACTGTTAAAAACTATTGAACCGTATAGAGTTGAACTACTAAAGAAAATAGTTAAAGAAACTGATAGTTTTAATTGTGTTGGTCATCAATTAAAGAAAAGTGTAGAAGAGCTAACTAAAACCAATAAAAATATTGAAGTAATACCTAACATGATACAGCCAATTTTTAATTATGAAAGAAAAAAGAAAAGATCAAATAGATTTGATTTTATTTCAATTGGTAGATTAGTTGATTCAAAGCGATTTGATTTATTAATTGAAGCATTCTTAAGGCATTTTCTGATGAAAAAAAATGTTTACCTTAATATTGTTGGAGATGGTCCTCTTTATAAAGAATTGAAAATCAAAATAGAAAAATTAGATATGGAAGATCGAATAATCATGCATGGGTTTCTTAAAAGAGAAAAAACTGCGGAAATGTTAAAGGAAACCGATGCATATGTTTCTGCAAGTATAATAGGAGCATTTGGTGTACCTTTTATAGAGGCGATGGCTTGCGGAAAACCTGTTATTGGTATAAAAGATAGTGCTATTAATTCATATATAAATAACACTAATGGTATTCTTTTCAATAAAGATGATTTGAATGATTTGACTAATTCGTTAATTAAATTATATAAAAATAGAAATAATTATAATGGTAAAAATATTTCTAATAAAACAATGGAAATTTTTGGAGAGAAAACTATTACAACGAAAATAGTAGATATTTACAATGAATTATTAAATAAAGTAAATTAAGCATAAATAAGAGGTGTATCATGCAAAATCCTTTAGTTACTGTTTGTATTTCTGTATATGGTGAAAAGTATATTGCAGAGGCACTGGAAAGTATTATTAATCAAACATATAAAAATTTAGAAATTATAGTTGTTAATGATGCATCGATAGATAATACTTTACCAATATTAGAGTCTTTTAAAATGAAAGATCATAGAATAAAAATAATCAATAATAATAAAACTAAGGTATTTACCATTATACTAGAAATGTAGGCTTAAACGAAGCAAAAGGGAAGTATATAGCAATTATGGATTCGGACGATGTTTCAATGTTAAATAGAATTGAGAAACAAGTAAACTTCATGGAGAATAATCCTGAAATTTCTGCAATTGGTGCAAATTATGAATTATTAGGAAAGAAGTTGAGGAGAAAAATTAAAAGTAAGTATTATATGCCTGAGGAAATAAAAATTAAATTATTGTTCTCAAACCCTATTGCTAATCCTTCAGCTATGATTAGAAAGAGTTTCTTGGATAAGAAGAATTTGAAATATAATATAAATTATTTTGTTGCACAAGATTACGATTTATGGTTACAAATTTCTAAATTTGGAAAAATAGCTATTTTGCCTGATTATTTAATTAAATATAAGTCGGTCATTCAAACATTTCAAGAAAGTCTAAGCAAAAAATTAGGAGGTCGAAGAAAATTAATTATAGATTCGATACACAAAGACGGATTAGAATATTATGGCTTTAATTTGAATGAAAAAGAATTATCTGTTTTCAATGAATTTTATTCAGATAATCAAATAAAAAAATATGATATTAATTTCATAAAAAAGATATTGAACTTAATTGAAACTTTAGTGGAAATTAATAAAAGTAAATGTATCTTTGACAAAACACTTTTTAAAAAATACTTTTTGAATCATCTTTAAGTAGCATTGAATAAGTTAAAAGTAAATGTAGGAACAAAATTTAAAGTACCTTTATTAGCATACATAAAATTTTCAATAAAAGATTAAATCAATTCGAGCTATTAAAAATGAGTGGAAGACATTTATATAAGAATATAAAATAGAATTCATCAGTTCTTGATATCAACATTTAACCGAGGTAATTATTATGCTTAAAAATAGATGGTTAATTATTATTTTATTTCTACCACATTTAAATATAAGTTTTTATAACATCGAACCTTTGGACAATATTAACTCAGTCCTAAGATTACTCATCGTATTATTTTCTATTATTGTAATTCTTTATACTAAAAGATTAAATAAGTTTCATATATTAACAATATTATTTTTTATACTATTAATATTTTCATCAATATATAACAATAATCTAAATGTTGGTTTTATTTATGGTTTGGCTAATATCCTTGGATTAATTATTGCAACTTATTATTTTATAAGATGGGATTTTAAAGAATTTATTTTTGGGCTTTACTATCTGTACACATTTTTAATTTTTGTCAATTTCATAACTGTAATAGCTGGTGGATTTCAAATAAATGGAGAAATATATTTTCTATTAGGAGAAAAAAATCACCTGATTTTTAGTGTTATTCCTTACATTGCAATTTCTTATATATATTCATACTATTTTTATAATAAGATGAGGTTTTTTCCAATACTTATAGTTTTTTTAGAAATGATATGAGTGATATTTGCTGGTAGTGGTACAGGAATTGTTGTTTCTTTATTTGTAATATTTTTCATGTTAATGCCTAGATTCTCACATCCTTCATTAAAGACTTATTTATTTATTTATATAATATCATTTATTGTAATTGTCATATTACGACTACACGACATATTACTTGGCGATTTTATTGTAAATGTATTAGAAAAAGATGTTACATTTACAGGTAGAACAAGAATATGGGATGTTGTTATAGAAAAAATTAAAACGCAATTGGTTACTTGGATTAGGTCAGGGAAATAAGTTGTAAGTGATAATTTTGTGGGTTTATCAGAAGTTCATAACGGACTATTAGAAATTACTTTAATGGGAGGAATTATTGCTTTAGTTGGATTTCTGTTAATTTTAAATTTTATTGCAAGAAAATTAAACAATTTTAAAAAAGAAGCTCTATCTCAGATAGTTTCTCTATCAATATTCTTATTTTTAATTACAGGATTACAAGAAAGTGTCTTTCTTAAAAGAGAATTTTGGATTTTATTTAATGGTAGGATGCTCTATAGGAGTAATAATAAAACATATTGATAAACCATTAAAAACCAAAGATCAGAATAATTTTATAAAAGTTTAAGTTACTTGTTAGCTGAAACTTCATTTATATATCTGTTGGTCATCAAGAAAAAGATCAACATAATGTTAACCAATATTAAAAAAATTTTTAAAAAAAATTCGTTCGTAATGTATTTGTATTAGCTACAGGTACGGCTTCAGCTCAGTTGATTAATTTTATTCTAGTTCGCTAATCACTAAATATATGGTCCTGAAGCATATGGTTTAATGGGAGTGTTTATATCGATAATATTTATATTAGCTCCCATATCAGCGCTAACTTATCCAATAGCAATCGTCTCTCCAAAAGATAATTTTGAAGCAAAAGGGATTAGTTTATTGTTCCTTTTATACTACTTTGCAAATATCAGGAATAATTCTATTAATATTGTTATTTTTTAAAGATTTTATAGTTGAGTTATTTCAATTAGAAGGTATTTCGTCATTTTTGTTTCTAATACCTCTGGTAGTTCTATTTACAGGTATAACACAAATTCTTGAACAATGGTTTATTCGTAGTAAAGAGTTTAGTATAAATGCAAAAGCAGTGGTGCTTCAAACATTAATAATAAATGGTAGCAAATTAAGTATTGGACTTATTTATCCAGTGGCAGGTGTACTTATTGTATTATCAGCTTTAAATAGCGGTTTAAAAGCATTACTAATGTTTTTGTTCTCAAAAAGATTACATAAACAAAAGACGCTTGGTATTAAGAAGCGAGTTTCTATTAAAAACACGCTAAAAAGTATAAAGATTTTCCTATATATAGAGCACCTGAATCCCTGATTCACGCTATAACTCAGAGCGTACCTGTATTGTTATTAAGTAGTTTCTTTGGTCCAGTAAGTGCAGGTTTTTTTTCACTTTCTAGAACTGTTTTGATGTTGCCAATAAAACTGATTGGTCAATCAGTAGGAGATGTATTCTATCCTAGAATTTCTGAAGCGAAAAATAATAAAGAAAATCTGACAAAGATAATAAAGAAAACAACCATATCCTTGGATTATTAGGAATTATCCCTTTTTGGAATTATATTTTTATTTGGACCATGGTTATTTGGTATAGTTTTTGGTGAGGAATGGCGTATGTCGGTGAGTACGCTGGTTGGTTGAGCTTAGGCTTGTTTTTTGGTTTTATTAGGCAGCCGAGTATTAGAGCATTACCAGTATTGTCTGCACAAAAGTTTCATTTTATCTTTGCCTTAATAAGCTTAACGATAAGAATAATTTGTTTAGTTATTGGATTTTTAATACTAAAAAGTGATTTATATGCAGTCGCTTTATATAGTATCTCAGGAGGTATTCTTGATTTATTACTTATTTTAATCACTTTGAAAATAGACAAAGATTTTTATGGATAATATTAATAAAAAATAGGTAAATGAATTATTTTTCATATTATTGAATGAATTTCATAATTCATAGCCCTTGTCTCCCAATGGTTTTGAGAGTTGAAAAAAGAAGCACCTCCCCAAATCTTGTATAATGGTAATAACAAAAAACCATAAAAAGACTGGAGGAGTGCTTCTTATGACCATTATACGACAACCTAGCCTATTTGGCATCCAGGAATTATATGATATGGAACCTACCCAAAAATATGAAGCGATTATTTCTGCGATCGATTTAGATGCCATTTACCATGAAGTCACTAAAAAGTCGCGTTTTGGCGCACCTGAAGAGCTAAATTATGCCGCGATGATTATTTCTGTCTTCATTCGATACGTGGAACGAATTCCAACCGTTAAAGCCCTTGTTAAACGACTAAATGATGATGTTGTTTTAAGTTGAATTGTGGATTTCTCGTTTCTGACGCTGTCCCTTCTGAGGCTGCTTATTTCTGGCTGGTAACTAAATTAAGTGAATCCAACATTCTAGAAAAGGTTCAAGAAAAAGTAATCCTTCAAGCTATATTTCAGAGGGATTCATTATCGATGACACTGTTGCCATCGACGCCACGCTGTAACCGTCAAGTAAAATGATACAGTTTTCGCTAATTAATTTGTTACACTTTCTTTGCTAAAAATGGTTTCTATGTTTCATTCTATAGCTATCTCCATTCAGATGAATAATCTCTACACGATGCATTATTCTGTCTAAAATAGCCGTTGTAATTGCTGGATCACCCAATAGCTCCCCCATTCTTTCGGTGCTTTATTTGATGTAAGGATAATACTAGCAGTATTATATAGCTCATTAATTAAGATGAAATAATAAGTTTGCTTCCTTTGATTCATTGCCATAAACATTAAATCATCAATAATGACTAGATCCGCATTTCTTATCCGCTTCATTCTTGTTTGTGATTTACGAATTATTTCTTGAGTTTTCAAAACCTGAATTAATTCTCCGATTGTCGTAAAAATAACCTTATAGCCTTGAAAAATCGCTTTCATCCCTAGGCCGATGGCCAGGGTGTTTCCCCTACGCCTGGAGGGCCTAATAAAATCAAATTATATAGCTGTTCAATCCATAATAATTCCTTTAATTGGTTAAATTGTTTCTTACTAAGTGATTGCTGTTCATTTAAACGGAATTGTTCGAGCGTCTTATGATACGGAAATGTTGCCCATTTTAAATGCCTTTCTATCTTCTTTCTTCTCTTCTTTGCTGCTCATAACTCATGACATTCATCAGAAAACCGGCATAGGTATCATCATTCTTTTCGGCTGTCTTTAATAACACCGGAAGTTGATTAGCTGTCTCTCCTACCCGACTTCGACAGTAAATAGGCACAAATTCACTTTTTAATAAAATGTATTTCCTATGATATCAATCTTTTCGTGGATTTGTGCTTAAAATTTTTTGAATTTTTCATAGGCACACGTTTAATAAAATTGATGTTTACATTATAATGTTTATGAGTTATAATATAGGCATGTATATTAGAAGAGTGACTCGCAAAAACAAAGATGGATCAAGAGTTTCGTACATTCAGCTCGCTCATAACGTGTGGGATCCGAAGGCCAAATATGCGAAAGCGAAGGTGATCTATTCATTCGGTCGTGAAGATGAGCTCGATATGGCTGTACTCGAACGACTGGCCCAAAGTATCAATCGATTCCTCGCACCCGAAGAGGCACTGAAGTCGAAACAAAAAATTAGAGATACAGCTGAATTTTTATTCCGGTCTGTCAAGCAACTGGGTGGCATTTGGCTATTTGATCAACTTTGGAAAAAATTAGGGATGGATACGATTCTCGAAGAGATTTTTAAAGAGCGCAAGCACGAAATCAATTTAGAACGTGCCATTTTTGCGATGGTCGCAAACCGTGCGCTTGCCCCTTCCAGTAAACTAGGAATGGAAGAATGGATATCCAAGGATGTCTATCTCCCTGGGCTTCCAAATGTTCATTGCCATCAGCTTTACCGTGCCATGGACGAGTTATTGGATGCCCAAAGCTTGTTGGAAGATCGTGTTTTTGACAATGTTTCCAACCTGTTCAATCTGGAAGTTGATCTTCTCTATTTCGATACGACATCCAGTTACTTTGAAGTCGCTCCCGACGAAACCCCGGAAGATGACGATTTTCGGCTTCAAGGATACTCGAAAGATAAACGTCCGGACCTCGTACAAACGGTGATTGGACTAGCGGTTACACGTGAAGGCATTCCCATTAAAGTGTGGTCTTGGCCGGGAAACACGATGGATATAAATGTGATTGAGGAAGTGAAGAAAGATTTGATGGGTTGGCGCCTTGGGCGCATCATCCATGTGATGGATCGTGGTTTTTCCTCCGAAGAAAATCTACGCATCCTACAACGTGGTGCCGGACATTATATTATTGGCGAACGGATGCGGGCAGGCAAAAAGGATGTGGAAGCTGCACTTAGTAAACGTGGACGTTTCCATACCATTCGTGAAAACCTCTTAGTAAAAGAATCGATTGTTGGAGATGGCGAAGCCAGAAAGCGCTATGTGATTGCCTATAATCCGGAAGAAGCCGAACGGGACCGCCATCAAAGAAAGGAAATCATCTGTGCCGTTGAGGAGCAGCTTGAAAATTTGAAACAATTGCCGAATGAAGCCCACCATAAACAGGCATGTGCTTTGCGGGCGCATAAAGTGTACGGGAAATATATCCGCCAATTGAAAGATGGTACCTTGAAACTGAATAAGCAAGCCATACGGATGAAGAGAAATACGATGGCA
This sequence comes from uncultured Bacilli bacterium, assembly GCA_963766835.1. GTDB lineage: Bacteria > Bacillota > Bacilli > Bacillales > Amphibacillaceae > Pseudogracilibacillus. Next base: position 47,523 of record CAVYBX010000013.1, on the reverse strand, counting down.
AATACTTAATCCGGACATCAGACGATACGTTATCCCTTGAGGATATTGCGTTAGGGTATAAGCAATTACTTTTAGTCGAAAGCGCTTTTCGAACGTTAAAGTCCACATTAAAAATACGGCCGATGTACCATCGGCTAGAGAGACGAATTCGAGCTCATATCATCATTAATTGGCTGGCACTTTTGCTTGTCAGGTTGATTGAAAATGAAACCGGCTCGAGTTGGGATTCCGTGCGTCGTGAGGTCCAAAGGCTTCAAGTGGGTCATTTCACCACGAAGGATGGAGATCTATATCGTACGACGACACCAACCGCCAAACAGAAAGAGATCTTCAATAAAGTAGGCGTGGATCTGCCTCCTGAAATTTTAGAAATCAAACCGAAAAGCTAGTAACACAATAATTATGCCCTTGTTGCCCCTCAAAACCTTGATACACAAAGCTTTGAGGGGCATTCGTTTACCTAGCAACTGTCGAACTCGGGTTAAAAACATTATGAGTTATCAGTAATTTTCTTTTTGTTCAAGAAAAAAATCCTTTATAATAGATGTACAGGTGATTTCCTGTCCAAATCCAGTATAAAGGAAAAGAATTCATGGACAAGAATGCACTAAAAACATCATTTGGTAAATGGATATCCCCTATTAATATGAAAAAACTTTCTCAACAGGTGGATATTCTAAATCAAGATTATTATACAAAGAAATTAACAACTGAAGCTTATCTTAAAATTATGGTTTTTGCTTAATTACATGAAACAGAAAGTTTACATGCAATCAGTGATGCATTACTTGAAGATTTTCAACAAGCCTTAAGTTTTCAGTCCATTAGTGCGTCACAGTTATCGCGTAAAAATAATGAATTAGATCCATCTCTACTCTCTACTATTTTTTTTGATTTAATTCATCGAGTTCATGGAACGGTCCAAAATCGTACTGAGAATGTATTTCGAATCATCGAAGTCGATGATCAAAAGGGAATACATTGCGCCTCATCAATTGATTTGATTTATCAGCCGATGAAATCAGTGATGTTTATCGTTCCCGTTGGGCCATTGAGCTATTCTTTAAGTGGCTCAAGCAGCATGTTGAAATCAAACACTTTTATGGCATGACTGAAAATGCATTGCAAAACCCAATTTTTATAGTATTCAATACTTATTGTCTTCATGTATTGGTTCGTTTAGAAGTAAATAGCAAACAGTCATTGTTGCGTATTAGTCGTTGGTTGAAAGCCACCTATGGAAATCAACTCATCTGTGGTTACGACGTCTTAAAAGAAAGGCAGGGACCTGATTTTACAAATAAAGTCGATGTCACTCTAGCATTAAATGTATAATTTTACCTGTAAAAGAGTGAAACCCTTGGCGGCTTATTCCAAGGGGTTTGTTATTTATTGACGTTGTAGTTGTTTATGTTCTTTTTTGAATTTTTAGGTAGAATGAGATAAACAAAACTAATCGTTAATTTTTCTTCTTACTATCATCAATAATATACTATTAATTCACTACCATCATATTCTTCTAATTCATTTTCTTCAAATTCTGTAAAGTGATCTGGGGCGACATTTGCTTTAATTTTCATAGCGATATAGTAAACAATTCCCGAAATAATTAATGATTGAACGGCTGGTAGACCGAAAGTTGTGACGTATTGTGTTAAATATCCAACAAGTGTACCAGCAATTAGAGCGATTGTTGCCATCCAGTTCCAGCCTTCATGATCTACCCATTTCATTTTTCTTAGTAGAAAGAAATCAGCCATCATAACTCCCGCTATGGCAGGATAGATTAATGCTGTTATATATAAAAAGTCTTCAAAGTAATTTAATATTCCTGAAAGCGCTATTATAATAGCGATAATTGTACCAGCAAAGGTTAATAAGGCACGTCCTCTATTGGAGTTAATATTAAGTAAGCTTGATAGAGCTAGTCCCATGCTGTAGTTATTCACTAATTGGCTTGTCCATGTTGCTAACCAAAGAATTAAAAAGCCCCAAACAGGAAAGCCTAGATTTACCATTACATTAACGATGTCAGCATCACCAACACCAACAGACATCATCGCTCCAACGATAAACAAAGGAAAACCAACAAGAACAATCCCGGAAGGAATAAGCATGTTATCCCTAAAGGTCGGCTTAGCATATCGGGTATAATCGGAAGCTATTACCCACTGAGATACATTTACTCCGATGACTAAACTAATAGCTGCTAAGATGGACATGGAAGACTCTGGTTGCCAAGATGAAATCGTGTCCCATCCAGTATTCTTAAAGGATAAGTATATAGCGACGATGACTAAAAGCAATCCCGCCGGAACAGCAATATAATCAGTCCATTTCATCGAACCATAACCAATAATAGATGGAAGCGCAAACAAAAGTCCAGCAACAATAACAATGAGTGCCCATAAACCGACTTGTTCTTCATAATTAATGCCAAACATAATAGAAATCGCATTTCCCGCAACAGCTGTTTGTAAAGCCCACCATCCAAGAGAAACGACGAATATCGTTAAGCCGACAATAAATCTAGCTTGTAATTTTCCAAAGCTAGACCTTGCAATAACGGATGAAGACCTTCCTGTTTTTGCACCGATATATCCTTGTAAAGCGTTTCCAATCCATTGAATACCAAATAAAGAAATTAATAAAATCCAAAATATTTTTCCTAACCCAAAGGCCCCTGCTAAAGTTGCTCCAACCATGAGAACAGGAATGGTAAATTCTAATCCGCCAAATATAACTGCAGGAGTGATCCAATGCTGTCTTTGTTCGAGTGGTACAGAAGCTAAGGCCTCATCATTTGTTAAAACATTTGAATCAGACTTATTATCAAACATTTTTCTCCTCCTCAATTTTTTTCGTATTGTCAAAAGTTTCTTAGTAAAAACTTATGTTTTTGTTGATTTAAAGCTATTTAAGACAAAAAAACTTGCCACCCCCTTAAATTTAGGCTATTAATGAGGTTACCACACACTCAAAAATCCCTAAAAAAGGAAGTGGCAAGTTGTACCCTCAATTTATAGCCTATTTATTGAAAATAATCAAGTATCAAGAGAAAATTATTTTTGCTTTGATAGGAATTATCCTTGGTAAATCGGTAGCTCGTGGTCTATACGATGAACCAGTGAACAAACCTTACCGAAAGTTAGAAGTCGATCAAATGCCTATCATTGAAACTTTAGAAAAACTAGATTACAAAATGCTTTTAGATGATTATCAGAACAAGCATGGCAAACCTTTAAAGCCAGTTATTCGGCGAAAAAATAGTGTGGTAAAAGTTCCAGCGAATCTTATTTGCCCGAAATGTTCTGCCCCATCTGACTATCTTTACGCTAACAATGGAGACAAAGGACAATATTTGTGTAAAGTGTGTGAGTGTCTATTTAGTAAAAAGAATAGATTTTTGAAAGAAGCTATATTCAAGTGTCCACATTGTTTCAAAACTTTAGAACGTATCAAAGAGCGTAAAGATTTCTATGTTTACAAGTGTAAAAACGATAGCTGTTCTTATTACACTCAAAAGTTAAATCAAATGACAAAAGAAGAACAGAAACGCTCACACACAAACCATTGTCGTGTTTGTCAAGAGTGATGGCAGTCGTTTTTTGCCTATCTAAAGTTTAAAATGTTATTTTTTTGTTGTTTTCATAGAACTTTTTACATTACCATTTTTTTGTTCTAAATCAATAAAATTATTTAACGTATTTTAATAGATAATTTTCATCAATTCCCCCTTCTTTTTTTGCCCCTAAGCCCCTAATGTGAACAGAAAATTCAGATAAATGTACAAATAATAGTTCTTTTAAATCGTGTTAACTGAATTCTTTATTCCAGGGACAGTGAATATTTTGTAAAATATCATAATTAATTACAATAAACTGTAATTATTGAAATAGTATCATAAATATTGTAATATAGCAATAGAATATTTTGATAATTTAAAAATATAAGCGTTTCCAATTGTGTTGTGTACTTTTAAAATACATCACATTAAAAAACTTAAGAAAAGTTTGAATATTTTATTTTGTATACTTTTCAAAGAAATTATTTTATGATATAGTATAATAAATTACAGTAGAACAGTAAAAAGTTTGTAAATACTGTAATAAAAAAGGGAAAAGGTAGAAATGTGATGGAGAAAATAGGTTTAAAAATTAAAAATATGCGTTTTGAAAGAAACATGACATTGAAAGATTTAAGTGAAAAAACAGATTTGTCCGTTAGTTTTTTGTCTCAAATTGAAAGGGGTTCATCTTCATTAGCGATTACATCTTTAAAAAAGATTGCCGATGCTTTTAATGTTCCGATGACTCATTTTTTCGAAGAAGTAGAAAATCATAACTATGTCACGAAAAATGAGGAACAAAAACCTTTTAAAATGGAAGGTTCTTATGCTGAATATGTTCGTATGGCTGGTCAATTTCCTGATAGAAAGTTAGAACCAATGAAAGTAACAATTGCACCAAAACAACCATACACAGAACGTTTTAATCATCCTGGTGAAGAATTTTATTACGTTTTAAAAGGTACTGTTACCTTTAAAGTTGAGGGGCAAGAATTTATTTTGCATGAAGGTGAATCAATTCATTTCCCTTCTGAAAAAGAACATCAATGGGCAAATCCAACGTCTGAAGAAGCCGTGTTATTAAGTGTTTTAACACCTGTAATTTTTTAAATAGTTCTTTGACTTTACTACTTTTAGGGAGGTGGAGGAAGAAAAATATTCATCTAAACTTGTAAATCATTTATGAGGGCATCAAAATTAACAAAACAACTGAAAGGGGAATAATCAATGAAGGTTGCCACAGATATTGGAGGAACATTTACAGATTTAGTTTATGTTGATGAAAAAGGCCATGTAGGTACAGCGAAAAGTCATACAACACCACATAGTTTTGATATTGGTGTTATGAATGTTATTGATGAAAGCGGCATCAATCCAGAAGCTATTGAAATATTTATTCATGGTCAACCGTTGTTATTAATGCACTTATTCAACGGGATGGAGTAAAGACAGGTCTCATTACAACAAAGGGCTTTCGTGATGTATTAGAAATAGCACGTGGTAATCGCCCGGATTTATATAACGTCCGATATAAAAAGCCAACACCTTTTGTACCTCGTCACTTAAGGCAAGAAGTTGATGAGCGCTTAAATTATAAGGGTGAAGTTCTGCAAGCACTGGATAAAGAACAAATAGAAGCAATTGTAAAATACTTTAAAAAAGAAAAAGTGGAAGCGATTGCTGTTGTTCTTACATTCCTATGTCAATCCAACCCATGAGCAAGAAGCTGTTAAAATTATTAAAGATCTTTGGCCAGAAGTTGCTGTTACAGCTTCGCATGAAGTGACGAAGGAATGGCGTGAGTATGAACGTACGAATACAACAGTTTTAAATGCGTATGTGAAACCGATTGCTTCATCTTATATTAAACGATTAGAAGCTGGTTTAGATAAATTAGATGCTAAAGTCAAACAACTACATTATGCAATCAAATGGTGGAACAACGACTTTTGAACAAGCGCAAGAAACTCCGATTAATATGGTTGAATCTGGTCCTGTTGCCGGTATTTATGGTGCATCGATTTTAGGGAATTTGCTCGGTGAGGAAAATATTATCGCCTTTGATATCGGTGGAACGACAGCAAAATGTTCACTGGTTGAAGGTGGAGAAGTTAAGGTTTCAACGGATTACTACATTGAAAGAGATGAACGAAATGCTGGGTATCCCATTAAAGTACCAGTTGTTGATGTTGTTGAGATTGGTAATGGTGGCGGTTCCATCGCATGGATTGATGATGGTGGATCTTTAAGAGTTGGACCACAGTCTGCAGGTGCACATCCAGGGCCTGTCGCCTATGGAGAGGGTGGCAATCAACCAACGACAACAGATGCGAACTTAGTCATTGGAAGATTATCACCTAAAAATTTTGAAAAATCAGTCGATATGGACAAAGTTAAAAAGGCAATTGAAGAAAATATCGCATCAAAATTCGATACATCCGTTGATGAATCAGCTTTAGGAATCGTTCGTGTCGCTAACTCAAATATGTTAAATCCTTAAATTAGTGTCTGTAAGAAAAGGTTATGATCCACGGGAATTTACCCTCGTTGCCTTTGGTGGTGGTGGTCCATTACATGCTTCTGCATTAGCGAAAGAATTAGGGATTAAACGGGTTGTTGTTCCAATTGCAGCAAGTGTTTTTGCTGCTTGGGGCATGTTAATGACTGATTTACGTCATGACTATATTCAAACGTATATCCGTCGCGTTAAAAATATTGATTTAAAAGCTTTAAATGATGAATACACACGCTTAGAAACGAATGCGACAAAGCAATTTAAAGAGGAAGGAATTACTAAAGATAATGTGCTTTTCTCACGCTTTGCAGATATTCGTTACGTTGGACAAGAACATACGGTAAAAGTTCCTGTTCCAGCTGGTGACATTGGTGAGGCAGGAAATCAAGCAAGTGATTGAATCTTTCCATAATGCTCATGAACAACTTTATACATTTAAGTTGGAAGATGCAGAGACTGAAATTGTTTCCCTTCACTTAACTTCCTTTGGTGCTGTTCAAAAGCCAAAGTTAGCGGAATTAGAAGAAACTGATACGACGTTAGAAGATGCGTTAATCGAAGTTCGTCCAGTGCTTTATGAAGAAGAAGGTTGGGTCGATACACATGTCTACAACCGACATAAATTAGGTGCAGGAATGACAATTGAAGGCCCGGCAATTGTTGAAGAACCAACATCATCAACGGTTGTATATCCTGGACAAACGTTAACGGTTGATAAGTATGGAAACTTAATTATTGAAACGGGGGTTTAATGATGACTAAACAAGAAAAGCTTAAAAAAGTAGATCCGTTTACACTTGATATCGTAAAAGATTCCTTAATTGCAATTGGAGATGAAATGTTTGTTGCCCTTCAACGAACAGCGATGAGTCCAATTATTTATGAAGTCCTTGACTATGCGAGTGGACTGACAGATGCTAAAGGACAATTACTCACCCAGGGAAATGGTGTAACAGGCTTTATCGGTATGCTTTCACCAATGGTTCAAGAAACGCTCAACCGTTACAGTGAGGCCGGTGAATTAAAAGATGGGGATATCATCCTCATTAATGACCCATACCAAGGCGGAGGGTCTCATTTAAGTGACGTAGGCCTTGTCAAACCGATTTTCTATGAAGGTGAACTTGTTGCATTTTCCGCAAACAAAGCACACTGGACAGAAGTCGGTGGAAAAGATGCGGGTTCAATGTCAACAGACTCAACTGAAATTTATCAGGAAGGCTTACAGTTTCCGTGTGTGAAATTATATGATGGTGGAAAGTTAAATCAATCGGTTGTCGATATTATTGCAGCGAATGTTCGATTTCCAGAACTCTCCCTTGGGGATATGTGGGCACAAGTAGCGGCCTTAAAAACAGGTGACCGTCGTTTTAGAGAATTAATTGATAAGTATGGAAAAGATGTCGTTTTAAGTTCTATTGAACACCTTCTAAACCATGGTGAACAAATGACATTAAAAGCGTTAAGAAAATTACCTAAAGGAACTTATGAAGCAGTTGATTATATTGATGATGATGGGATTGAGGAAGGTCCGTTTAAAGTACAAGTAAAAGTGACGATTACTGATGATGAATTTATCTGTGATTTTACGGGAAGTCATCCGCAAGTATCTGGGTCTATTAACAGTTCCTTTACAGGATTAGCATCTGCGGTGAAAACTATTTTCTTAGCAGTTACTGTCCCATCTCAAGATGTTAATGATGGAGCCTTTAGGCCTCTTAAAATTATTGCAGAAGATGGTATGATTTTCTCAGCGGTTCGTCCAGCGCCCGTATCAATGTATTGGGAGTCTATGCTCTTTGGACTTGACTTAATCTGGAAAGCCCTAGCTCCCGTTGTACCGGATAGATTATCAGCGGGTCAATTTTTATCAGTCTGTACGGTCATTTTAGCAGGAAATCACCAAGATACTGATGAACCATTTTTAATCGTTGAACCTTCTGTTGGTGGCTGGGGAGCAACACCAACCAGAGATGGAGCAACCGGTCAGTTTTGTATCTTAGATGGTGAAACATACAACATTCCTGTTGAAGTATGTGAAACCCGTAATGGTGTGTTGGTCGATGAATATAGCTTAAATACCGATGGTGCTGGAGCTGGAGAATATCGCGGTGGTTCTGGCGTCATTCGCTCCTATCGTGCCTTAACAGATAACCAGCGTCTAACCGCATCCTTTGGCCGGCATAAGTTTAATGTTTGGGGAGCCAATGGTGGAAAGGACGGCTCAACGAACAAATTTGAATTTGTCAAAGCAAATGGTGAGGTTGACGGTCCTTATGGTAAATATAATACGTATCCATTAAACAAAAATGATGTTGTTCGACTCATCACAGCAACAGGCGGTGGATACGGAGATCCTTATAAACGTCCAGTAGAACAAGTCGCTATGGATGTTAAAGATGAATATATTACCGTTGAACAAGCGAAAGAGGATTACGGGGTTATCGTCAATCCAGAAACCTTTGAAGTTGAAGGAGTCACCGAAGAACGAAAAGCAAAGGAGAATTAAAAAAATGAAAGTCGTTACAGTAAGAGAAGTAGTAGCAGAAGACCTAACAAATGTTACAATGAAAACTCTATTTGATGAATCTTTATTCGATGGTGCAAGAACAAAGTTTGGAAAAGTTATCATCCCACCCGGAGCACGAGTGCCTGATGAAGGGATGGGCGCCCATGATGAAGATGAGTATTCATTTATCCTTCAAGGAACGATTAAATCTGTAAGCGGTGGTAAGGAATATCGAATATCCGCAGGGGAAGCTACCTTTATCCCTAAGGGCGAAGAACATTATGCTTATAATGATGGGGATGAAGATTGTATCATCATTTTCTCACTCGTTAAAAGATAATACATTAAACGAAAGGGAACCCTTGTCTATTAATTTTAGACAAGGGTTTGCCATATAAATTAAGAAAGGAGAATTTTTAATCAATGCCATATGAAAAGAGATTAGAAAAAGCACATCAATTACTAATGGAACAAGATGTGGAGGCAGTTATTGTTACATCACCGGCGAACTTTTTTTATTTTAGTGGGGTATGGTTAGACTCTTATGAAAGATTACAAGCGATTGTCATTTCAAAGGATAAAGAAAAAAGCCATATGATTGTTCCGGAAATGTCTGTTGAAGAAGTGGCAAGTGCGACCCATTTTGAGAAACGATTTTGGAAAGATGGTGAAAATCCATTAGAAATCGTTGCGAATTTACTGCCGGATGAAGGTAAAGTGTCGATTGATAATTATTGGCCAAGCTTTCAATTACTTGGATTAATGGATTTAAAAGAAAATTTACAGTATATCACAAGTACGTCTATTCTCGGTCGCTTGCGTCTATTAAAGGATGAACACGAAGTTCAAAAGCTGAAGGAATCTGCTAAAATTGCCGATGAAGTCGTCGAGGAAATTATCGACTTTGTAAAACCCGGGATGACGGAAAAAGAAGTTGTTGAAGAGATTGTGAGATTATACAAGCAAAAGGTGCTAGTGATGTATCCTTTGGACCGATTGTTGGTGCTGGAGCAAATGGTGCCGTGCCGCATCACTCACCAGGTGAGACGATCATTAAAGATGGTGATATGATCGTTTTAGATACGGGTTGTATTAAAGATCATTACTGTTCAGATACCACGAGAACGTTTGTCGTTGGAGAGCCAACAGAAGAGATGAAAAAAGTGCATAAGATTGTTGAAGAAGCTTTAGAAGCTGCCTTTAAAGAAGTTAAGCCGGGCGTTCCGTTAAAGAAAATTGATCAAACCGCAAGAGATGTGATTGAAAAGGCCGGTTATGGTGAATATTTCACCCACCGAACAGGTCATGGATTAGGAATTCAAGTTCATGAAGAACCGTATGTGACAAATGTGAATGATCAACTGTTGGAAGAAGGTATGGTCTTTAGTATTGAACCGGGTATTTATCTAGAAGGAAAATTTGGTGTGAGAATTGAAGATATTGTTGTTGTGACAAGTAACGGTGCAAAGCGATTAAATCACGTGGATCGTCAATTTGATTCAGGCATAAATGTTTTAAAAGATATGTTTATATAAAAAAGAGTAAGGCCATTCATCTCCCCTTACTCTCTTGAACTTAATTATTTTGATAACGCTTACGTTTTCATAGATAGGAGTTGATAGATGTTGCGTTTTGACCGTTTATTTCAAGCGATAGATACGCATACCGAGGTAATCCAACAAGAACAGTTTTAACCGGTTTGTCAAGAAGCTGAACCCGTGACTTCAGGAATAATAGCTGAAACATCTTGTACCTTAGTCGTCTGGATCACCCGTGCCTTAAATAACGACCCAACGATATCTTTCATGCACATACATTTCTTTTAGTTTAATGTCACCTTTTTGATACAACACGGCTAATTTGGCAGATGTCCCCGTGTCACAGGGTGACTTGTCGATGCCACCGGGTGAAACGTACAACAGTTGATTATTAACATTGGCTTCAGGATGTTCTGGGTCAGTGAAAAATTCCATATGTGTTAATCTTTTGATAAAAGGGTACTCTGGATGAATAACTTCCGTCGTTGCATTGATTTGATGACGAAGCTGAATACCCATATCAATAATTTCTGAAGTATTACCGATCGTCAAATCTAAATTTAAATCCCTTGTATCAATAATCGCGTAAAAATTACCACCATAGGCAATATCACAAGATACCTCGCCAATTCCATCAACATCTACATTAATAGTTTTAATAAAAAGATGGAACATTTGCGAAAGTAACTTCCTTTGCTTTGCCTTTAGACACTTTAATTTTTACTTTTACAAATCCTGCTGATGTATCTAAAGTTAAGTATGTATAAGGTTCTTTAACCTCAACCTGTCCGGTTTCAATTAATGCGGTACAAAAACCAATCGTATCATGGCCACACATCGGTAAATAACCACCCGTTTCAATATAAATCACAACAACATCAGCCTCAGGATGACAAGGCTCTACTAAAAGTGCACCGGACATGATTGAGTGTAATTATCTCCCTATAAAACGATGCAAGTAGAAATATATGCTCATTTCTACTTGCATCGTTTTAGTTTTGAAAAGAATATGATGTCGTTTCGTTTTGGGTGAAAAAACTACTGTTTAAAATAGTTTTGAATTCTCTTTCTCCTCGCTTGGCTCCAAACGAATGTTTAATTTATTTTACAGTTTATCTTTTTATATAAAAATAATTAAACACTTTACTGTATAATTTTAATCACCATATTGAAAGAAAATATACATTGTAAAGAAAAAATAAAAGGAAGGAAGCAATTTATTTTGGACATGCTCCTTCTTAAATTGCGAAGAATTTGGCGGGCAGAAGACGGTTTGCCTCTATAGTTGGCGAATAAGTTCGGCGATTTGGCGATATTTTTGCCTGGTTGGCGATTATTTTTCCTAACGCGGCGATTTTCAGGCTCTTCGCAAGTTTTATAGAAGTCCTTTCTGGCCCCTACACGCCTCTTTTATTCCCCCACACAAGGGTATGCAATTGCGGGAGCACTTTCACATTTTTCAATTCCTCATCGGCCATCACCGTATTAATCAGCGCTTCATATTTCTTCAACAAATGATGAACAAGCTTCGTTTGATCCGTCGTTGCAATATCATCATTTCCTACCTGCAAGAAAAAGGGAACGCCCGGATAGCGCAAGTGCACTTCCTTGGCAAACCCATAGTCTTTCTCATCAAACACAACCACTTTCAGAGAAACTTGTTGGCTCCCCTTTCGATTTTCAAGTTTCTCCAATATTTCCGTAAGCACCGTAAAATCCGTTTTCATCCCGGAACTTGGCGGTTTTGGGGAAATCGTCACTTGATCTACATCGTACAGCCAATCTTGCCATCTGCTTCCTTGGGTTTCAACGCCGATGTTCATTCCATTGTCCTTTAATATCCGCACCAGCGAATCCAGATTTCGAATTAATACCGGATTTCCTCCTGATATGGTCACGAAAGAAAAGCCCTTTCCGCCAATTCTCTTCAATTCATTCCAAATCTCTTCCGCTGTCATTTGCTTAATCAAACTTTTACCGCTGCCATCCCAAGTAAAGGCAGAATCGCACCAGGAACAGGAATAGTCACAGCCTGCCGTGCGAACAAACATCGTCTTTTGCCCGATGACCATCCCTTCCCCTTGAATGGTCGGTCCAAAAATCTCGATGACGGGGATTTTACTCATCTTCCATCCACTCCCGTCTAGCTTCTGCATAACTTGTAGGAGTCTCATAGAGTCGAATAAATTCCACCCGCGCCCCGTCAAAACTTTTCTCCTGCAACGCTTCCGCCAATTTTTCATAAATCCAAACGACCATATTCTCAGCCGTTGTGTTCATCGGGGGCAACGTTTCATTTAAATAACGATGGTCCAAATAGATTTCTATTTTTTCTTTCCAGATTTTTTTAAGATCGGCAAAATCAATCACCAATCCCCGGTCGTCCGGATAGCCGCTGACGCCCAGCACCACTTTGTACGTATGGCCATGGAGATTTTTACATTTCCCTTCATAAGCATGTAAATGATGAGCTGCGTCAAAAGTAAATTCCTTGCTGACGAGCACACGCTTCGAGTGATATCTCAATTGGTCTCTTTGAATATCTTCATCTAGTTTTTGAAGCTTATCAACAATTCTAAAATCTAACATGTGAAGCACCCTTTCTAGAACGTAAATACTCATCAAGACCTCTTTTTCTCAACTTACATGCTGGACATTCTCCACAGCCATCTGCAATGATTCCGTTATAGCAAGTCAATGTATTGTTTCGTACAAAATCAAGCACACCTAATTGGTCTGCCAGTTCCCATGTTTGTGCTTTCGTTAACCACATGAGCGGCGTATGAATGACAAACGTATCATCCATCGCTAAATTCATTGTTACATTCAACGATTTGATAAAAACATCACGGCAATCAGGATAGCCACTAAAATCCGTTTCACATACGCCTGTTACGATATGCTTTGCTCCTACTTGGCTAGCTAACACCCCTGCAAAGGAAAGGAATAGCAAATTGCGCCCCGGCACAAAGGTAGAAGGAAGCTCGCCATCTTTCCCTTCCTCAACTTCGATATCATCCCGTGTTAGTGCGTTTGGAGCTAGCTGATTTAAAAGGGACATATCAAGAATGTGATGCTTTACCCCTACTTCCTTTGCGATTTCCTTTGCACATTCAATTTCCAATCGATGTCTTTGACCATAATCAAAGGTCACAGCTTCCACTTCTTTAAACTGTTCTTTTGCCCAAAACAAACAAGTCGTGCTGTCTTGTCCACCACTAAATACGACGATTGCTTTTTCTTCTTTTAATATCATTAAAGACACTCCTTCATAAAGAAAAAAACAGCATCCTAAGAAGGAAATGCTGTTTCTTCTTAGTTTTTTATAGAGGGTAGCTAAGAACCTCTGTTATTCATTTATCGATTATCCACTTTTTCTGGATATAAATCATGATTCATTAAACGGTAATTTGCCATTTCTTCATATTTTGTTCCAGGTCTTCCGTAGTTGCACCATGGATCGATGGAAATTCCCCCGCGCGGAGTAAATTTCCCCCACACTTCAATATATCTTGGATCTAATAATTCAATTAAATCATTCATAATGATATTTACGCAGTCTTCATGAAAATCCCCATGGTTACGGAAACTGAATAAATATAATTTGAGGGATTTGCTTTCGACTAATTTTTTATCCGGAATATAGGAAATATAAATCGTTGCAAAATCCGGCTGGCCAGTAAGCGGACAAAGACTTGTAAACTCAGGACAATTGAACTTTACAAAATAATCCCGATTGAATGTAGATTATCCACCGCTTCCAACACTTCCGGCGCATATTTTGTTGGATAAGTCGTTTTTTGATTTCCTAATAAGGTCAAATCTTTTAAACCATCTTCCAATTTGCGACTAGACATAAAAAAACCTCCTTGCAAAATGTTTCCCAACATTTTCAAGAGAGGTAAACCCAATTCATTCTATTAAAACTGATGAAATATTATTGTTTCATAGTTTTTTATAGAGGGTTATGCTATGAACCTCTCCCGTTCTAGTCGGGTATTCAACTTTACTTAGTAATATTATAGAATATAGTGAAAAAGGTCAAATTTTTTTAGAAAGTTTATTAAAAAAACAATGAGATAATCAATGGATTGCCATTTCAAATCTTAATTATCCCTCCACTGATTCGCTTAAAGCCGCGCAATTTCCCTAGCTCCTCCTCAAAACGGAGGAACGCAAGATCTTTCGCTTTTGCTTCAATCATAATATCTGCAGATTTTCCGAGATCCTTTAAGGCTTTAATTAATGGAAAAGTAAAATCCATATCAACATAATCGGCGTGTGCCCGTAACATTTTTTTAGATTTTGATGATGTATAAAATTTTGTGTAAAGCATTTTACTAGAACCAAAGAAAAAAGGTAGGGTATTCTCTGATTTGGACCAACACATTCCAGAGAAAGGAGTACCCTACCTATGTCTAAAAGAAGTATACCGAATGTCGACTGGGCAAATCAACTGGAAAGTGTCATTCGTCAGTTTGTAAAGGAAAAATTAGAGCTGATCATGCGGGAATAAATGAAACAGTTCCTCGAAATCGAACAGGCTGGAACGCCGAATATGAGAAACGGCTACTATCAGCGAAATCTAGATACGCAATATGGCCGGATTGAAGGTCTTTTGGTTCCAAGAGACCGAAACGGGGAATTTCAAACGCAGCTGTTTGCCCCTTACCAACGCCACACCGGCTGGCTGGAGGAAGCCGTCATCAAAATGTATCAAAGTGGCATGAGTACGCGTGAAATTGGCAAGTTTATCGAACGAATTTTAGGAAATGCTTATTCTCCAGCGACGATCAGCCGGATTACCGATGTCGTGAAGGAAGACATCGAGAAATGGCACCATCGTCCACTATCCAAACGTTATTCTGTCTTATATTTGGAAAGCTTGTACGTGAAACTTCGCCGGGATAAGGTAGAGAAAGAAGTCATTTATGTGGTGTTAGGGGTGAACGAAAGTCGTTAATAGCTAAAATTCAGCTGTTATATTAATGTGAACTACCCTCCACTTACCATCCTTGCGGGTTGCTTGAAGTGGGGACTTCTCGGGTAATCCTGCACCAACCGACATTCATCTCCCACCTACTCATTGGGCTATCGCCCTGCACATTCCGTGGAGATGGGAGACTTCTATAGGAAAAAGTTAAAAAGCAAACGATCGTATTGCATTAGCGTGCAAGCGGTCGTTATTTTTATTGTTTTTTTAAAAAAACTAATAGAGAGGGGGGAATCAAAACGAAAAAGGATGACGTTAAAATTAACTGATGCTCGGCTCAGTCCACAGCTCTGGTTGGTCGTAGGGTTGTGTGAAACGGTGTCAATCGACCTGGCTCTCACGATGGTACTTATCGTGCTTATTCATACAGGCTAAGCGTGAGCCACACGAGTGATCCATGATCACTCGCTACATTTGCAGTCGAAGACTGCACGCAAACGTTAGTTTGCGAATGTGTGGATTGGTGCTTGACGCAGGCAGATACAACTTGAATACTGCTGCATATGCAGCGAGATTCGTTTCATTCTCACTAGCGAAGCATAAAAAGCTGAGCGCAAAGAGATTTTTGAATGAAAGCTCTAGTGAGAATGAAATGAAACGTTTCTTTCATGATTTCAGAAAATCTTACTTCGTGATTGAAAATGTTAGATGCCTTCCCATGAAAACAAGTTCACAGCTTTGTCGAACTTGTTTTTTTCTTGGTTCGTAATGAAATTTTTTTGTCTTTTTTTATGTTTTTATGAAATTTTTATTGCATTTTTTCTCTGTTTTGCATATACTATGTACTAAGACGACGATGAACGAAATGATAAGCGCATTTGCAAACTTCCCTCTTACTTATCATTTCGGATTCGTTAAAAATTATGAGTGAGGAGAGAGTCAATTGGTTACTGTGTCCAGTGACGACTACACATTTCAAAAACCGCAATCATTGAAATTGTTCGAGGAGGCGAAAGCGTTTATTCCCGGAGGGGTGACGGCGAACATCAAACATTTTGCACCGTATCCAATTTTTATGAAAAAAGGGTATGGCAGCAAACTCGTCGATGTCGACGACACGGAATACATCGATTACTCGTTGAGCTACGGCGCCCTGATTGCCGGCCATGGCCACGAAGCGGTCTTAAAAGCGATCATCAAACAGATGATCGATTCGGGTACGTTCGTTTTCGGCACGCCTCATGAACTGGAAATCCAAATGGCGAAAAAAATCAACGAATTGTATCCGAGCATGGAACAAATTCGTTTTACAAACTCTGGAACGGAAGCGGTGTTGCTCGCGATTCGTCTCGCGATTGCATATACAAAGAAACCGAAAATCGGCAAATTTGAAGGACACTACCACGGTGGTTTAAACCAGGTGCTCGTCAGCATCAACCCAAGCAAAGAAGTGGCGGGCGACGCGAAAGAACCGACGCCTGTCTATGAATCGGAAGGAATCCCGGAAGATCAAAAACATCAGACGATCGTGCTTCCTTTCAACGACCTTGAAGCGACGGAAGCATTGCTAAGAAAACATAAAGATGAACTGGCCGCGGTCATCATCGAACCGGTGCAAGGAGGATTCATCCCGGCGGAACAGTCGTTCATGGACGGTTTGCGGAAACTGACGGAAGAGTTGGGCATCTTGCTCATTTTTGACGAAGTGAAGACGGGCTTTCGGACCGCATTGGGCGGTGCGCAATCCGTCTATGGCATCAAACCGGATATCACGACGTTGGGGAAAGTGTTGGGCGGCGGCATGCCGATCGGAGCCGTTGGCGGCAAGAAAGAAATCATGATGTTGAGCGCTGCGGACAAAAAAGGCGACGTGTTTGCCGTCGGAAGCGACAGTTCCAAAACGAGCAAAGTCGTCTTCCACAGCGGCACATACAACGGACACCCGCTCGTTTTGGCGGCTGGATTGGAGACGATCCGCTTGTTGGAAGATGGCAAACTGATCGATCGTTTAATCGACCATACGATGGATTTGCGCCGGCGTCTTGAGGACTTATATCATTCATATCATATCGATATGCAGACGGTCGGCATGGGCTCCATCTTCAATATCGTCTTTACGAAACAACCGATCAAAAGCTATCGCGACATGTGGCAGGCGGATACGAAATTGCGCGAACAAATCGACCTCGAATTGTTGACCAGAGGCGTGTACGTCAAACCGTTAAACCGTTATTCGTTGTCAATCGCCCATACGGCGGAAGATACGGAAAAAACGGTTCGCGCACATGAAGAAGCGATCCAAGCCATTTTCCACTTGAACACGAGCATGAAAAAAGCGGCAGTCACCGTGTAAATCACTCCTCATCCGATAGAAAAGCTTTCATGCAATCTCTTTCCTTGTATAATAAGGAAGAGATTGCGTTTTTTTGTGCATCTAGCAAAATAAACGGAGGAAACGGCATTGAAACACGTTCATATCATCGAAATCGGCGGGACGATTTCCGCCAAAGGCCTTCATCGGCTCGATTACAAAGATTACACTTCCGGCTTGATTCAACAAGATGATTTTTTGGCGCAAATCCCCGAACTTAGTTCCATTGCGAAACTCACGTTTACGACATTCAGCAACATAAGCAGCACGAAAATCACGACGACACATTGGCTTAAGCTGCGAAACCTCATTTTGCAAAAGTTGGCCGAAGAAAAGATCGACGGGTTCGTCATTTCGCACGGCACGAGCACGTTGGAAGAGACGGCGTACTTTTTGCATTTGACGGTGCCGACGGAAAAGCCGATCGTATTTGTGGGTGCCCAACGTCCGTTTACCGCATTGAGCTCGGACGCCCACTTGAATTTGCTCCAAGCAGTGCGCGTTGCAGCAAGCGATGAGGCATACGGAAAAGGGGTGCTCGTCGTTTTGAACGACGAAATCCATTGCGCACGCGAAGTGACGAAAGGAAGCACTTACCGGCTCGATACGTTCCATTCGAGCACGCACGGCCATCTCGGCATCATCGACGTCGACCACACCGTCCAGTTTTATCGCGAACCGACACGCAACCATACAATCCGATCTTTATTTTCACAGCTCGCAATCGATTCGTTGCCGGAAGTTGAAATCGTTTATTCCTACGCGGGCGCAAGCGGCTTATTGATTGATGCGATCATCGAAAAAAGAACACATCAAGGGATCGTCGTCGCCGGGACGGGCGCCGGCCTCGTTTCACCGGCACAACTGGACAGTTTAAAAAAAGCTGTCGACAACGGGATATACGTCGTCCGCACGAGCCGCACCGGCAACGGCCGGGTCGTAAACATCAAACCTTATGAAGCGTACCCTTTCATCAGCGGGGACGATTTGCTGCCGCAAAAAGCTCGCATTTTGTTGATGTTAAGCATGTTGAAATACGATGCGATCGATGACATCCAACACGTTTTTGCCACACATTAAAAAAGCGCTCAATTTTTTGAGCGCTTTTTTAAGGCAAAAAACGTTTTTCAAGTTCCAGCGGTTCCAAATAATTTCCGTTCACGTCATAAACACGCATGTTGCCTCCGGAAATTTCGTCAATCAACATGATGTCGCCCGTCTCCGGATTGCGTCCGAATTCCAGTTTGATATCGTACAACTCGAGCCCTTTTGTGGCGAGCTCCGCTTTTACGATGTCTGAAATTTCTTTTGTCAATCGATGCAATGTCTCATATTCCGTTTCCGTCAAAATGTCCAACATGACGAGCGCATCTTTTGTGATGAGCGGATCGCCGCGTTCATCATCCTTGATCGTCACTTCGACATAACCGTCGAGCGGTTGGCCTTCCTTGCAATAGGCGCCATAACGGCGGTAGAAGCTTCCGACAGCGCGGTAGCGGCAGATGAATTCCAAACCATTTCCGAACATCGCCGCTTTTTTGACATATAGGGCATTTTCCGCCAAGTCCGCATTTATGTAATGTGTGTTTATTTGTCTTTCCGCCAGTTTTTCAAAGAAAAATGCCGTCATCTTCAACGCCGATTGACCTGCGCCTTCCATCGTTAAACCGACCTGGTCGGCGCCCGGGTCGAACACGCCGTCTTCACCTGTTACATCATCTTTAAAAATCAGTTTGAGCGTCCCATCTTCCAATTCGTAAACGTCTTTCGTCTTACCTTCATAAATCCGTTTCATCTTCTTTGATCCCTTCAAGTCCATTTTTTATTTATAGTATAAAATAATCCGCCCGTTTCAAAAAATAAAAACGGAAGAAACACGTTCTTCCGTGCAGTTCAGGCATTAATGAAAGATCGGAAACGACAATACGATCATCAATCCAAACACGATATTTAAATAGCTCAACGAAAAATAAAACATCGTATCGGCATATTTTTTGTTATCTTCCATAAACAGTCCGTAAATCGCATAAATTAACCATACTAAGTTTATACCGAGTGCGACGACCAGAAAAAAGATGCCGAGTTCATACAAAAACACCGTAAACGGCAACATCGCCGCAATCCATAGCACGTTTTGCCGCTTCGTCACGTCAAACCCGTACACGACCGGCAACATCGGCACTTTCGCCGCTTTGTAATCGTCATGGCGACGCATCGCTATTGCAAACGTATGCGGGATTTGCCATAAGAACAAAATGACGAATACGGCGATCGGCACCAATTGCAATGCCGTATCGACGACCGCCCAACCGATGAGCGGTGTAAACGCCCCGGAAATGCTTCCGACGATCGTGTTCAACGTTGTGCGCCGTTTCGTCCATAATGTGTATGGCACGACGTACGTAAACCATCCGAGAAACGCATAGATGAATGCCTCAACTGTCGTAAATAACATAAAAATGAAGCCAACCGCTGAAAATGCAATGCCGATGTAGAGAATGGTTTGCATCGACAACGTGCCCGTCACGGTAGGACGTTCCTTCGTCCGATGCATTTCACGGTCCAAATCGACTTCGTACCAATTATTTAAAACAAGCGCTCCGGCGATGACCAACGTTCCGCCAACCGCGACGATGATGAATTTATCCCAAAGAGCGGAAAATGATGTATTTGTAAAATAAAGTGCGATCCAAAAGCCGCTGATGATCGGCAAAACGTTCGCCACCAACACGAGCCCTTTGACTAACAGTTTCAATTCCCGCAGAAATGATCGCATTCTTTGTTTTTCCATCCTGAACTCTGTCGAATAACTCAATGACATGACCCCATTTTAAAGATATTAATCGTACCAGTATCATTATAACATCTTGACATCATTCCTTCTATTAAAATTTCATGAACCTCTCATTTGGTCATCAAATATTGTCCAAATTTTAACATGTTTTTCTACATGTTTTTACTGAAATCGACATTTTTCTATTTTTTTACTTTACTGTTATTTATTGACATTTAATCCTTTTCATGTATCATTAGTAATTAAAATTATTAACATCTCAGGTCATTTTATCTATCGGGTCATCCCTTTCCCCAATCGCTTTGGTCTAAGGACCAATGCCATATCCGGTTTACGGCATTGCCTGAAATAGGTGCATCTGGAGTCAAGATGTCACCACACTATATGTTGTCCGTTTTCTGATCTTTTTATGTTTCCGTCAAAAAATCAAAAGGCAGGTGACAACGTGTCAAATACAATTTTACAAATCAAAAATTTGACCACCTCTTTCCGCATTCATGATGAATATTACGCTGCCGTTGACAACGTTTCCTTATCGTTGTCGAAAAACGAAGTGCTTGCCATCGTCGGTGAATCGGGAAGTGGAAAAAGCGCGCTCGCCTTTTCCATCATGGGCTTGCATACGAAAGCAAAAATGGAAGGTGAAATCATTTTTAACGGAAAAAACATCGTCAATTTGCCAATCCATGAACTGAATAAATTGCGGGGCAAAGAAATGGGCATGATTTTCCAAGACCCTTTAACCGCATTAAACCCACTCATGACGATTGGAAAACAGATTGAAGAAGTTCTATTCTTACATCATCGCAACATGAATAAAAAAGAAAGAAAAAAGAAAGTGCTCAAGTTATTAAATAAAGTGGGCATTCCTTATCCGGAAAGAACGATCGATCAATATCCGCACGAACTTTCAGGTGGTATGCGACAGCGCGTCATCATCGCAATCGCGATCGCTAACAGCCCGAAATTGCTCATCGCCGACGAGCCGACCACCGCACTGGACGCGACGATTCAAGCACAAATTTTACAGTTGATGAACGAGTTGAAAGAGACGATGGATTCAGGAATCATTTTGATCACCCACGACCTTGGGGTAGTCGCGGAAATTGCCGATCGTGTAGCGGTGATGTATGCCGGAGAAATCGTGGAAATCGCCGACGTATACCGTTTGTTCGATCGTCCTCTTCATCCTTATACACGGTCGTTATTGCAGTCTATTCCACAAAATGTTCAACCTAAACAAAAGTTGCATGTCATCCAAGGCATTGTCCCGTCTTTACAGCACCTGCCTCGCAAAGGCTGCCGCTTCAAAGCACGGATTCCTTGGATACATGATGAAGCGCATGAAGAAGATCCCCAATTACATGAAGTGGAGCCGGGTCATTTCGTCCGTTGTACATGTTATAAACATTTTCACTTAAAAGACGAGAAGGAGGCAAACTAATGTGAGCTATCTAAAAGTAAAAGATTTAAAAGTCCACTTCCCCATCAAAGGCGGGATTTTCGGCCGGACCATCGATTACGTAAAAGCGGTCGATGGTGTATCCTTCAACGTCGAAAAAGGAATGACTTACGGTTTGATTGGGGAATCAGGTTCCGGCAAAACGACGACGGGCCGGGCCATCATGGGATTGAATAAAATCACTTCCGGAGAAATTTATTTTGACGGAAAAAACATCACGAACGAACGAGGCAGAAAAAAATCCTTCCGGAAAAATGTACAAATGATTTTCCAAGATCCATACTCGTCCCTTAACCCCCGAAAACGCGTGTATGACATTTTAAAAGAACCGTTGCGTAATTTTGAAAATCTGACGAGACTCGAAGAAGAAAAACGGATATTCGAATTGTTGGAACTTGTCGGTCTAAGTCATGAAAGCGTTTATAAATATCCGCACCAATTTTCCGGTGGGCAACGCCAACGGATCGGTATCGCGCGCGCAATTGCTACAAAGCCGAAACTCATCATTGCGGATGAACCGGTTTCCGCATTGGATGTCTCCGTCCAAGCACAAATCTTAAACGTCATGCAAGAAATTCAGGAAGCATTCCATTTGACATACATTTTTATCAGTCACGACTTGGGCGTCATCAAACATTTATGCGACCGTATCGGCATTATGTTTAAAGGACGTTTCGTCGAGGAGGGCACGACGGATGAAATTTTCAACAACCCACAACACATCTATACGAAAAAATTAATCGCATCCATCCCAGATATCGATCCACACCATCGAAAGGAAAGGTATCAATTTCGTAAAGAAGTCGAAAAACAGTACAAAGAAACATACGATCAATATTTTGATCATGAAGGTTTGCCGTTTCCTTTGCGACCGCTTACAAACACCCACTTTGTCGCGCTTCCTCAAAAGGGGGAATTATCATGTGGAAATTTATCGTAAGAAGAATTTTAATTATGATGCCACAACTCATTTTGCTAAGCATCATCGTCTTCGTGTTGGCAAAATTCATGCCCGGGGATGCATTGACAGGGGAAATCGATCCAAATATCGACCCGAAAAGAATGGAGCAATTGCGTGAAGAATTGGGCTGGAATGATCCGTGGTACGAACAGGTACCGGCAGATGGGTTTCAGGAATTGTCCAAGGCGATTTCGGCAAATCATTCCGACATAAACTGCCCGTCACCGAACTGATCGGGCAACGGTTGGTCAACACCTTTTGGCTTTCGTTAGCCGCATTGATTTTAACGTATATGATCGCCATTCCGCTAGGCATCATCAGCGGGAGGTATAACGACCGATTCATAGACCAAGTCATTACCGGATATACATATTTGGGTTTTGCGACACCGATTTTCATTTTCGCGCTATTGATGGTTTGGCTGTTCGGGTTTTATTTGGATCTTTTTCCGACCGGCGGAAGTGTACAGACACCAGGTTTAACGCCCGGGACATTGGAATATATATTAAGTAAAATATATAGATTTGCTGCTCCCCGCCCTTTCGATGGCGCTTATCGCGACGGTCGGAGCGGGTCAATGTTGCGAAATGAGATTGTCGATATGAAGCATTAAAGACTTCATATTAACCGCCCGGGCAAAAGGCGCTCGGAAAGAAGATATACGACCATTCATATTTTCGCAATGCGCTTCTGCCTATTGCTGCCTTTTTTGGATATGAATTAGGCAGGTTTAATTGGAGGTTCTATCTTTGCTGAATCGATTTTTAGTTATATGCAGGTATGGGACGATCTATTTCTAAAGTCGATCATGTTACGTGATTATGCAGTTGTTACTGCAGCCGTGCTTTAGATTGTGTTTGGTAGCAGCGACGATTTTAGGTTCGTTAATTTCGGATATTATATTAAGTATTGTAGATCCGCGCATTTTCATATAAATAATTCGAAATAATGGAAAGAGAGAGGTGACCAATTTGCCGAAGCGAAAAAGAAGAGTTTCAAGTGACTCGAAACGGAAAAATCGGTGCATACCCTACCGGTTTTAAAGTGATTTAGGCGTGAATTAATACGGGATAAACTTGCACTTATTTCGCTTATATTTTTATCGTTCTTATTACTGTCTTTGTATTTGGTATTTCGTTCTATTTTAAAACAAATGAAATCGTACCATGTTGATTTATTTGTCCAATTACGAACCGCCCTCGAAAGAATATTAGCTTGGAACCGATTATGGAGGAAGAGATGTGTTTGGCCAATTAATTCTTGGCGCAAGAAATTCTTTAGCTATCGGTTTTCTTTGTTGAGATCCTATCCCAGGCTTTATCGGTATAACAGTCGGTGTTATTGCATGGCTATTTCGGCGGAACGGTCGATAATATTCTTCATGCGAATTGTCGATTTCTTTATGGTCTTACCATTTTTAATGATTGTAATCGTTTTTGTTTAGCAATTGTTCCAGAAATATTCAGTGCTTAGCTTTCTCGCTTATAGATATGATGACATTTTTATGGATGGGAATTGCTCAGCTTAATCCGTTGCTCGCGCCTTGCAAGAAGGACTCGAAATTGATTTTTTATATTCAAGCATCAAAAACACTCGGTTCATCTCATTTTAAAATTATTATAACTCAATTTTACAGAATTTAAGTACGTTAATTGTCGTTACAATGACATTAAATTTAGCCGCAAATATTGGAATTAGAATTCCGGTTTATCCTTTTTAGTTTCGGTTTACCAGAAAGCACTACCGAGTTTAGGGACACTTCTTAGTTATGCGCGAAATCCGCAAGTTTTAGAAAATCGATGGTGGATTTCAGTTGCCTCCTGCTCTACTAATTTTATTACCTATGCTTCATGTGCGCAATGTTGGTAAAGCGATTAAACGAGCAACCGATGCTAGACGAGCGTAGAGGTTAAAACACTGGTAAAAATCGTTTCGCAAAATTTTTCTCGATAGCTTCTACTTGCATTATTAAAGGAGGCGAGGAATGACGAAAGTATCGTTTGCAGGTCTATTAAAGTGATAGGGTGGTCATTAGTTTTCGTCAAAAAGAAAAAGAAATGATTTGGTGAAATGAAAAAATTTCCATTTACGATGGTTTTTACTTAACATTAATGTCGGTGTTTGTCTTCGCTCTTGGTCGCGTGCTGCGGCAACGATGAAAGCGCAATCGTTCCGATACGCAAGCGGATGATCCGGATACGACCGAAGAAACGACCAAGGACAGAAGAAGGATATCAAAAGCCTCAACCAAACGAAGACGGAACTTTAATATTGAAGACTTCCCGAAACGCGCAGCTCGAAGGTGAAGTCGAACAGGGCGGTACGCTAAATTTCGGATTAGTTTGTGATACACCATTTGCCGGACTCCTGAATTACAATTTTTATAGCGGGGCACCGGATTCTGTAGTTCTCGAATGGTTTGACGAGCCGTTATTATGGATCGACGAAAAATTCCACTATACACAAGATGGACCATGCAACTTTTGAATATTCCGACGATTATAAAGTTTGGACATTTAAAATTCGTGACGACCTATATTGGCATGACGGTGAACCGTGTGACGGCTGAAGATTGCGGCGTTCTCTTATGAAATTATCGGTCACCCAGATATGACGGTGTACGATACGGTTCAGATTTCACGATTATTGAAGGCATGGAAGAGTATCACGCCGGTGAAGCCGATACGATTTCCGGCATTAAAGTCCTCGATGAAAAAACGTTTCAAATCACGTACGAAAAACCGACACCTTTATTGCTTGCCGGCGGTATTTGGCCTTATGCGACACCAAAGCACGTATTTGAAGGTATTGATGTAAAAGATATGTCGGAATCAGATCCGGTACGTAAAAACCCAATCGGTTTTGGACCTTTTAAAGTAGAAAGTATCACGCCGGGTGAATCGGTCGTCTTCAGAATAGAAAATTACTGGCAAGGCGAACCTGCGCTGGACGAAGTTATTTTACGTGTCGTTGACCCAAGCGTCGTTGCCAACGAGTTGGCATCAGGTAATTTAGATATGGTTGACAGTTTTTCAACCGATTTATATAAAGATAATCAAGATATGGAAGGCATCGTTTTCTTGGGCGATATTGACAACTCATATACTTATATTGGCTTTAAGCTCGGTACATGGGATAAAGAAAATGGACGTCGTCGATTATAAACCGGAAGAATCGGTCGTCGGCGACGTAAATTTGCGACGTGCCATGTGGTATGCCGTTGATAACGATGCTGTTGGAAAACAATTTTATGATGGATTCCGTTGGGCAGCTACCACATTAATCGCGCCATCGCACTCGTATTCCACGACGATACGATTGAAGTGCCAACATACGATCCGGATAAAGCCAATGAAATTTTGGACGAAGCCGGATATGAAGATGTCGATGGAGACGGATTCCGTGAAAACCCGATGGGAGCCCGTTAGTTATCAACTTTGCCTCCATGTCGGCGGAGATATCGCTGAGCCACTTGCCAACTACTACATCCAATCATGGCAAGCGGTCGGTTTAAACGTTCAATTATTGGATGGAAGGCTCCATGAATTCAACACTTTCTATGATCGTGTAGGAAACGGCGGAAACGATGACCCGGAAGTTCACGTATTACATGGGAGCGTGGCCGTTGGTTCTGACGTTGATCCCGGCAGGTTTATACGGCCCACACGCGATGTTTAACTTCCCGCGCTATGAAAGTGAAGAAAATAATCGACTATTGAGCAAGAAGGCGTCTCTGAAAAAGCATTTGACCCTGAATATCGTCGCCAAGTTTACAGCGAATGGCAGAAACTTATGGTTGAAGAAATCCCTGTATTCCCGACACTTTATCGTTCGTTGCTCGTTCCGTTCAATGAAAATCTTACGAAACTACTCCGTTGTTGTTACTGATCCTCCAAATTGCACAAATTAGGTTTTGCGAAAGAAGATTAAGGTATAACCAAAAAGCGTAACAATTTTCCACACAAAAGCACCCCTAGAGATTGATAACTCATCACTCTAGGGGTGCGCTTCATCTCGCATTTAGTGGATACATTTTTCCCTCATAAATCGACTGTACAACCCGGTCAAACCCTTCAAGCGCACGAACTTGTTCAAGTTCTTCATCGGTTAACTGGCCGGTCGATCGTCAACATCATGATCGCCTTTCCACCGATCGTTTCACGTCCCACTTGCATCGTCGCGATGTTGACATCATTTTCAGCCAACAACGTACCTAATTTTCCGATCATTCCCGGTTGGTCCGTATGATGGACTAACAATAAGTGGCCTTCCGGTACGACGTCCATGCTGTAATCGTTGATTTTGACGATTCGTGGCCCTAAACCGTTCAATAGCGTTCCCGATACGCGATAATTCCCTTGTTTTGTGACGACTTCAACGGTAATCAAGTTCGTGAAGCCGCGAGCTGCGCGCGTTTTCTTTTCATGGATCGTAATGCCTTTTTTCTCTGCCAAATAAGACGCATTGACGTTGTTGACATGGTCGCCTAGATGGCGGCTTAAGAAGCCTTTTACTGTATTTTGCGTCAGTGGCGCAATTTCAAACGCCGTTAAATCCCCCGCATAGCTGATCGTCATTTCTTCGACGACTTCATCGCCCAAGTGCGCAATAAACAAACCGAGCTTTTCGGATAAATGGAAATACGGTTCAATTTTACGCAACACGTCACGTGGTACAGACGGGATGTTGACAGGGTTGCGCGCCAATCCGCCTGATAAAATGCGGACGATATCTTTGCTGACGTCGATCGCGACGCTTTCTTGCGCTTCGACCGTGCTCGCACCTAAGTGCGGCGTTGCGATGACGTTCGGCAATTCCAAAATTTTATGATCCAATGCTGGTTCGTTTTCGAACACGTCGAGTGCGGCTCCCGCCACTTTGCCGGAAACGAGTGCATCATACAACGCATCTTCGTCGATGATGCCGCCGCGGGCACAGTTAATGATGCGGACGCCGTCTTTCATCTTCTTGAACGCATCTTCGTCGATCAAATGGTACGTATCTTTTAAGAGCGGCGTATGCACCGTGATAAAATCCGCTTTTTCAAGCACGTCATCGAGCGTTCCAAACTCGATGCCCATCGCTTTTGCTTTTTCTTCCGTCAAGAATGGATCATAAGCGATGACGTTCATCCGTTGCCCTTTTGCCCGGTGGGCGACTTCCGAACCGATCCTGCCTAATCCGACGATGCCGAGCGTTTTATCTTTCAGTTCCACACCGATGAAAGATTTACGGTCCCAACGTTTTTCTTTGATCGACAAATACGCTTGCGGAATGTTCCAGAGCTAGCGCCATGATCATCGCCATCGTGTGCTCGGCGGCTGAATTCGTGTTTCCGTCCGGAGCGTTGACGACAATGATGCCATTTTCTGTCGCCGCATCTAAATCGATATTGTCCACACCGACGCCGGCTCTGCCGATCACTTTTAAATTATGGCCGCGTTCTATGACTTCTCGCGTCACTTGCGTCTGGCTTCGGACGATTAAACCGTCGTATTCTTCAATTACTTGCAACAATTCTTCAGGTGAAAGTCCGGTTTTTATATCCACCTTTATATTTTCCGCTTCTCGTAACGGATAAATCCCTTCTTCGCTTAATGGGTCGCTGATTAAGATTTTAAAGGTCATCGCCTTTTATCCTCCTCTTAACGTTCCTCATTAGTCTTGTTGTAAGTATACTTTTTGGGCTGCTTGGACGCCTTTTCCGAGCTCGACTGCCACACCGAGTTCGTGCAAGCCGATTTCAAGCAAGCTGATGATTTGCAACACGTCGGCAGGTGTGCAGTATCCCATATGCCGATGCGGAATATTTCACCGCTTAATTGTTGTTGTCCACCAGCTAATGATAAGTTAAATTTCTCTTTCAATACTTTACGCAATTCGTCCGCTTTAAAATTGTCCGGTTTTACCGCTGTAACTGTTGGTGCTGCGAAACTCATCCGTTGTCAATAACGGAATGTTTAATGCTTTAATCGCAGCACGAGTCATCTTCATCATTAACGTATGGCGCGCATACACGTTTTCAAGCCCTTCTTCTTCCATTAACGTTAAAGCTTGTTCTAATCCAAATAACAATGATAACAGCTGGTGTAAATGGAGTGGAATCTTTCGCTAAATTATCGCGATATTTGCGTAAATCGAAATAAAAACGACGAGATTCATTTTAGATCGATCGTTTCCCATGCTCGTTTGCTTACACCGATGAATGTTAAGCCCAGGGGTAACATCATCGCTTTTTGCGAACCGGTAACGAGTACGTCAACGCCCCACTTGTCCATTTCGTTTTGACGCCGCCGACACAAGATACACCATCTACAACCGTTAACGCGTCCGATTCCTCGCGCACTACTTCGGCAAATCTTTTCAATCGGGTTTAGAATCCCGTCGATGTTTCACAATTGTGTCATAAACACGGCTTTAATTTGTTTATTATTTTGTTAGAATTCCCTTACAGCTCGACATCGACCGGGTCACCCCATTCGAAATCGAGGCGATGCGCGTTGACATCGTGCGCTTCACAAATTTTGGCAAAACGGTTCCCGAATGAACCGGTGACTAATACTAACACTTCATCGTTACTGTTTGCGACATTCACTACTGCTGTTTCCAAACCGCCAGTTCCACTTCCGGCGATAAAAATGATGTCTTCTTCCGTTCCGAACACTTTTTTCAGTCTCGGTTTGATTCGTTGAATAAGCTGTTTCGTTTCTTCACCACGGTGACCAGTCATCGGTTGTGTCATTGCCCGTTCGACGCTCGGCGGAATCGGAGTTGGTCCAGGGATTCGTAGTAAACTTACATCTTGTCGCACTTTTTTTCCTCCTCAATAATTCGGTCTTATTATAATTTGAAAATTAAAAAAACTTTTCTCCCCTCATACTGTTAACGAGGGGCGAAAAGTTAAACTTAACGCGGTACCACCCTTTTTCACTGCATATGAAAACCAATGTTTGCAGCCTTCATTGGTAAGTGTTTAACGCACACTGCGGACGAACCTACTAAACATCCGTTTCGGTCCGTCGACTCCGAAGGGCTATTTATTATTACGTGGTACTAGTTCGCACCGACCCACTAGCTCTCTTGGACCCCACGCACATAATAAACATGTCTTCATCATCGTCGTTAGCTTTTATAATTTACTACTATATCATATCAAAGTATATGCTTTTGTCAATAAGTTTATGCCTCATTTTTTGTCAAAAAACGGTAACATTTGTGAACTACCCTCCACTTACCACCTTCTGCTGGTTGCTTGAAGTGGGGGCTTCTCGGGTAATCCTGCACCAACCGACATTCATCTTCCACCTACTCATTGGGCTATCGCCCTTCACATTTGCTTGAGGATGGGGAGACTTCTGTTGGGAAAAAGTTAAATCACTTTTGCGCCGAACGTCTTTTTAAAATGTTCCAGCGCCCATTCATGTCCTTTCGGGTTGAAACTTGCGACTGCATTTTTCGGAATGACGATGTTAAACCCTTTATTGTAAGCATCGACCGCGGTATGCAAAACGCAAATATCCGTACAGTACACCGACGATATAAACTTCTTTAATGTTGCGCTCGCGCAATTTTATTTCTAGTCCGTCCCGGCAAATGCGCTGTAACGTGTCTTTGTTAAAATAATAAACGTTTGGCGCATTTTTATGTCGTTCATACAATGTTTTTAATTCGCCGTAAACTCGAGCCCTTTCGTGCCGACGATATTATGCGGTGGGAACAATTTCGTTTCCGGATGATATTCATCCCCTTCGATATGTGCATCGATTCCGAACGCGACAAAATCACCCGCTTCGATAAATTCCTTCGTTATGGCAACGATATCTTTTTCAATCGCTTGTCCAGGCACGCCGCACGTCAACTTCCCATCATCAGCAATAAAATCGTACGTATAATCGACGTTAATTAATGCTCGTTTCATTCTACGAAACCCTCCCATTTAAATTTTTTCAGATTTAACTTTAATTCATGAGCTTGCCATATTTCCGCTCCAGCAGCATGATAAGTCGGACCGGCAATTCCAGTATACGTAAAACTATGTGCTGATGGCAGTATGTGTAATAAAACTTTTTGCAATATGAACCGCTTCTTTAATCGTTTTTCCTTTTGCTAAATTGGCCGCAATGGCAGCTAATACGTAACAGTCCGGCACCACTCGTATTTTCTGTATCAATTCGTGGCGCACGTAACGTCGTAACGTCTCCCTTCAAATAAAACATCGACTGCTGGGCCGTCTCAATCGTCCACCTTTTACTAATACGCACGGCCTAACTCATGCAAATCGATCGCTGCTTTTTAAATCTTCCAGCGTATTTAACGGGCGATCATCGAAGTAAAATGCGATGCTTCGTACATATTCGGGGTAATATCCGTCGCCTGGAATTAACTTTTCTTTTAAGCTTTAATGCATCATCTTTTAATAATTTCGACTTTCAGTTTTCCGACCATGACAGGATCAACGACGATATGTTTTGTATCAGACATTAGCAAGTAGCTGCGCGACCGTTTCGATTACTTCTTTTGAAAATAACATTCCCGTCTTCATCGCATCAAAACCAATTTGCTGCTGTGCAGTTGCAAATTGCGCTTCGATCGCTTGATCGTTTGTGGATGAACGTTTTTATCCGTTCTGGGTGCCTTCCAACAATTGCTGTGACGACGCTCATGCCATAAACGTCAAATTCTTGAAACGTTTTTATATCCGCTTGAATGCCGGCGCTTCCTCCCGATAGCGACCGGCAATTGTAAGTACTCTTTTCGGTTTCGTCATTATTTATTCAATCTCCCCAGTACTCATCACTAATTAATCTCTTACGTAAATTATAGCACATTTTACTGTAAAGACATATGTAAATGTTTTTGTAACTTAACACTCTTTACATGAAAGGATAAAAATAATAAAATAGATTATGATCATCACGATTTGGATAAACACTTTTCCGCCGCGCTGCTTAAAAGGCCGGCAAGCGTACCTCAACGCCACTTTCAATGCATTGTTTAAATGTTTTTTTCAGCCATCAATTCGATGGCAATGACGATGACGTAAAGGCAATAACGATCATCCCGATCGGCGGATAAATAAAAATGCCGATGAACACACCGACGATGCGCACCCCATTTACTCCAATTGCTGCCGCCGAATTGATCGACGAAAAAATAATTGATGACAAAGTCGCTACCGAAATAATGATCGTAAATAATCCCATCATAATCCAGAAAAACACATTTAAATCGTTGCATCAATCAAAAAATGATACGCTAAGAAACCTGAGCCATAAAAATAATATGCCTGGAATGACAGGTACGACGATGCCGATAAAACTGATTATAAATGAAACGATAATTACAGCCAACTATACATTTCCAGGTTAGTGAAAAATATTGAAGATGCATACGTTGTCCATGAGCTAACCCCTGACCTTCAATTTTTATCTATGGTTTGCTATATCTTCGAAAAAAATTCTCGCTCTTTTGAATACGAGCGAGTAAATTCTCAAAGGTCGGTCTAAGCCATCATTAGCTTCGTTTTACGAAAAAATGTCACGCAATTTCATTTCCTCATCGTTCATAATTCGTTTAAAATTTTCGATATGTTTAATGATAAATAATGATGTAAAGATAGAGTGATAAGCAAAATCGGTAATTGCAGTATAGAGGAAAAATAACATATAAGTTAAACGTAATGTATCCTGAAAGTGTACCAATTACAAAATAATTCGTCAAAACGTGAAATGATAAGTGCAATAAAGAGGCAGACGAATAGCCAATTTCCAATATAAAATATAAAAGAAACCCAAAAAAGACGCTGTCCCTTTTCCGCCGTTAAAATTCATCGTCAGCGGATAATTATGGCCGATGATCACTGCACAAGCCATTTAACAATAAATAGATAAATGCAAGTTCTTCGTTAATTGCCAACATAATTTAAAAGTATATTCACCGTGATCAGTAAGGAGACGATTGCTTTCGCGATATCGACGAATGCGACGATCGCACCGAAACGGAAACCGAGTAACAACGTGGCATTCGAATGCGCCTGAATTTTTCAGAGCCGCTTTTTTTAATGTTCATCTTTTTATATTTACCGACGATTTGCGAGCCGTGAATACATCCGAGTGCATAACCGATCAAAACGACCATCAGTAAAACTTTCACGTCATCCCTCCTCACCGAAAGATGAAGGATGCGACAACTTCTTAATCATCGACGTGCTATGTTGTTCGCTTTCATTCGCGCCAACTTGATCATCCTCTTCATTTGCCGGTGGATCAATCGTATGTTTATATCCGTATCCTTTTTAATACGTAATTAGCGACAAAATCAACACGATAATTGTCAAAACTGCACTCGCAATAATCGAAACCGTAAGCATCAGTCATGCACTCCCTTTTTCATTATTTTTCGCCATATCTTTAACAGCAGACTGCGGACTTACTTCTTTATCTTTCGCCGATAATGCGAACTCACGTTCCAATTCGACGCCGAATTTTTCTTTTACGCGTTTTTTGTACATGTTCAATTAAAGCAATATATTCAGCGGCCAGTCGCATTGTTAATATTGACGATAAAACCGGCGTGTTTTTATGGAAACTTGCGCACCACCAATCGTGTACCTTGCAAACCACTGTCTTGAATTGATTTACCGGCATAATATCCTGGCGGCCGTTTGAAAACACTTCCACACGATGGATATCTAACGGCTATTTAGTCTTCTTCTCGCTTCAAATCGTCCATCACCGCTTTGATCTCTTCATAATTTCCCTCTTTTAAGCCGAAACGTCCCTTCGATCACAATGTACCCTTTTTCTGGAATGTTGCTTTTTCGATAGGCAAATCTAAATCTTCTGCTTTCACTTACTTTTATGTTCACCTTATTTGTCGATGACGGTCGCGTTCAACAAGACATCTTTAATTTCACCGCCGTATGCGCCGGCATTCATATGTGATGCGCCGCCTACAGAACCTGGAATCCGCAGGCAAACTCCAACCCGGTCAATGATTGTTCAAGGGCAAAATACGATACATCGCTAATGAGCGCACCCTATACACACGGAATAACATGTCCCTTCGACTGGAAATATTATTCAATTCCCCCAAATACATGACAATCCCGCGAATGCCGCCGTCGCGGATGATCGGATTGGAGCCGTTTCCAAGCAGCGTGAAGGAACGTTTTCTTATTGCGAATTGAACGACCCGCTCACTCCGCGGTGCGCAGCGTCAAATAATCTGCATTCCCGCCCAATTTCGTATACGTATGTTCTTTGAGCGGTTTATCTTTGATCACTTGAGCTTCTGACAAAATCTTCGATAGCTCCTTGTACACTCGCAAAAAAATCATCCCTTTTTCAACCAATGCTATTCATATTATATAAAAAATCGAGACAAATGTCTTTCAAAAATCAAAGCAGTTTGTCGATTTCATGGAAGGTCGGCTCTTCATTTTGAAAGGTGGCGACATATGTTGAAACCGATCGATTGCAATTGCTTTAACACATCATTAAAACGGAGCCCGACATGCTCCGGTTTGTGCGCATCGGAACCGATCGTGATGATTTCACCCCCCAGGTCGTAGTAAAGCTCCAAAATGTCGCGGCTCGGCATGGCACTGTTCAAACCGTAACGGAACCCGGACGTGTTCACTTCAATTCCTTTCCCTTTCGGAATGATGGTTTTAAAAATTTCCCCGATGATTTCGTGGAAATTTTCGTCGACATCCAATTTTTGGTACCTCTTCACCAAATCGAGGTGGCCCAATACGTTGAAGCGGTCGAATCGTTCAACGCAATATAGCAAATCTTCGTAATAATATTGATACGCTTCTTTTGGCGTGCGGCCTTTGAAAAAATCCCCGTTGTGAAGATCTTTCCGGTCGGAAGCGTGCAATGAACAAATGATGAAGTCGAACCTTTCCTCATTCAACAGTTTATGATAACGGTCGAATAAATGTGGCTGGATGCCAATTTCAATCCCTTTTTTGATGGAAATCCGGCCGTCATATTTTTGCTGCATATCCCGGACTTTTTCCTCGTACGCCGCCGTATCCAAATCAAACGTAAAGTCAGGGTCCGGATAATCATAATCGAGGTGTTCCGTGAAACAAATTTCTTTAAAGCCTTTTTCGATCGCTTTATCGATCGTATGTTCCATCGGCGTGGAACAATCTTCCGAAAAGTCGCTGTGCATATGGTAATCGAACATAAAAAAAGCCCCCAATAATTTGTCATTGACATATTAATCATTTAATATTATGATAGAATTCATATTCTTGCTTTAACATGGTAGAGAAGTAAAGTGAAATGGCCTCGACTTTGAAAGGAGTTTTCCTTATTTATGTATGTATATCACAATACAGAAAATGATTCAATTTTAAATATTAAACACATCTATGCACGTGAACAATTAATCCAAAAATTAAAACACCGTTTTTCAACTTACGGTTATCGTGAAATATCCACTTCGGTGTTTGAAAAGTATAAACTGTATGCAACGATGAATGGAACGGTCAATCAACAAGAAATGATTAAGACGATTGACAATACTGGGGAAGTGCTGGTTTTACGGCCAGACGTAACCATACCGCTTACAAAACAGCTCGCACAAAAGCAACCGAAATTGCACAAGGATTTGCGCTATTTTTACATCTTGGACGTCTACCGGCAAAAAAACAGCACGAAGGATTACGAACAGTTTATGCAAGCCGGCGTCGAATACTTCGGCAATGGCTCATATGAAGCCGATGGGGAAATCATCGCTTTAGCGGCACACGTTCTTAAGGAGTTGAACGTCGGCAATTTCACGATCGAACTTGGTCATGCCGGTTTCTTCAAACAATTGATTTCGGAAATTCGCATACGTAAAGAAGATTTTGCCGAACTAAGACGATTCATCCAAGGCAAAAACATTCCGGAACTGGAACGTTTGCTTGAACGGCTGGCCCTACCAGAACAAACGAAAAAAATCATCAACAACCTGCCTCTTCTCTATGGAAAACTCGATGACGTGATCGCAAAAACGAAAGAACTCCCATTATCGGAAGCGTTGCATGACAAATTGGATGATATTTCAGCGATTTACGATGTGTTAAAATCATACGACGTCGCAGAACATATCGTCATCGATCTGAGTTTGATCGACCATATGGATTACTATTCCGATATCATTTTCCAAGGATTCATCGAACGAATCGGAAAAACGGTCCTCATGGGCGGCCGCTACGATACGCTGTCCCATCACTTCGGCGCGGAATTTCCTGCCATCGGTTTTGCGTTTGATATGGATTTATTGTTGGCAGGTTGTTCATTGCAAAAAGACTTCGTCATTCCTCCGATCGACATCGTCATTTTTTATGACAAAAAGGAAGAAAAACGCGCCATATCTTTGGCGCAACAATTGCGCGAACGAGCGTACCACGTATTGACGTATGTAAAAACCGATGAAACCGGGCATATTCCCGATGCGACGGCGGTTGTCACCGTTTCGGACGGATCCCTCTCTTACCGTGACAGCACAAGAGAAGCGACGGTTCAGACGGAAGACGAGTTGATCCAGCGAATCGAAAACATTTGGGAGGAAGCGTAATTGGGGCAAATCACATTAGCTTTAGCGAAAGGAAGAACCGCTAAAGATTCGATCAAATTGTTGGAAAAAGCGGGTTTCCACTTTCCCGATTTTCACGAGAAAAGCAGAAAACTAGTTTTTTACAGCGAAGACGAAAAAATCAAAATGATATACGTAAAAGCTGTCGACGTCACGACATATGTGGAACAAGGGGCGGCCGATGTCGGCATCGTCGGAAAAGACAATATATTGGAAGCCGAAGCAGATGTTTATGAGCTGCTTGATTTGAAGATTGGTTTATGCAAATTTTCCATCGCTAGTTTAAATAAAACGGAAATCGAAAAAGGCACGGCGGTGAAAGTCGCTTCGAAATATCCGAATGTGACGCGGAATTATTTCAAAAAAATCGGCGTCCCGGTCGAAATCATCAAATTGAACGGTTCGGTGGAACTGGCGCCGATCATCGGACTTGCCGATTACATTTTGGATATCGTCGAGACGGGAAACACAATCCGCGAAAATGGGTTGACGATCATCACCGACGTTGATGAAATCAGCACACGACTCATCGTCAACAAAGCGAGTTTTGCCACCAAAACGAAAGAAATTCGCCATCTCATCGAACGCTTGAAAAACGTTTTGGAATAAAAGGAGTTGACTAAAACGTATGAAAATCATCACCCATGAGCAATTTTCCGCGTCAGCTTTGGCGCAGGAAGTCGACCAAGAACGGATCCGCAAAATTGACGAGACCGTGCTGAAAATCATCGACGAAGTCCGTAAAAACGGCGACAAAGCGTTGTACGACTATGCGGAAACGTTCGACGGCGTGAAACTCGAGCAATTGACCGTTTCGGAAGCGGAATGGCTCGAAGCGGAAAAACTTGTTTCTGCATCGTTCATCGAAGCGATCAAAAAAGCGAAAAAAAACATCGCATCCTTTCATGAACGTCAATTGGAAAATTCATGGCTTACGTTCAAAGACGATGGCATCATGCTCGGACAAAAAGTGACGCCAATGGACCGGGTCGGCATTTACGTGCCTGGGGGCAAAGCCGCTTACCCATCCACCGTTTTGATGAATGCCATACCGGCGAAAATCGCCAACGTCCCGGAAATTTTCATCGCCACCCCGCCGCAAAAAGATGGCAAAATCAATCCGCACGTGCTCGTTGCCGCTAAAATTGCCGGCGTCGACACCATTTACAAAATGGGCGGTGCGCAAGCGATCGCCGCTTTTGCATACGGAACGGAGACGGTGAAAAAAGTCGATAAAATCGTCGGACCGGGAAACGATTACGTTGCACGGGCGAAAAAATGGGTGTATGGCGACGTTGCCATCGATATGATTGCGGGTCCTAGCGAGATTTTGCGTCATCGCCGATGAAACCGCACGCGCCGATTTTGTTGCAAGCGATCTTTTGTCGCAAGCCGAACACGATGAAGCGGCAAAAGCGATTTGCATCACGACGAGTCGAACGATGGCGGAAAACATTACCGAAGAAGTGACGAAACAACTTGCACAATTGGAAAGAAAAGAGATTGCCGCTCAATCGATTGCCAATTACGGCCAAGTCATCGTCTGTCCGGATTTGGACACCGCATTTGAAATCGCAAACCAAATCGCCCCGGAACATTTGCAACTGATGATCAAGGATGCTTCCGACTACATCGGGCATATCAAACATGCAGGTGCGATTTTTGTCGGCAACTATTCCCCGGAAGTGCTCGGCGACTACATCGCCGGACCGGACCATACGCTTCCGACGAGCGGTACGGCACGGTTTGCTTCCCCGCTTGGCGTCTATGATTTTATGAAACGATCGAGCATCATCCGCTATTCGGAATCCGCCCTCTTAAAAGAAGCGGCATATATTGAAACGATCGCGCTTATGGAAGGGCTCGAAGCACACGCAAAAGCGATTCGCATCCGCCGCAAATAGCTGCATACCATAATACTATAAGAAAGAGTCTTTTTATAATGGACATTGCGGTAGGTAAAGCCGTATTTTACAAACAGCGATATTACGTGATTGTAAAAATAAAGATTGAAAACGCCCAAAATATGCGTTGGACCAGGGTGCAAATGGGGGGACGACAATGTTGAGCAAAGAAGAACAATCATTTTTGCGTCGTCTTAACGCTGAAACGGATGCTAGATTGAAAGCAAAAGGCATCGACCTTGAAAAAGTGAGAAGGGAATACTCCCCGCGAAGATAAATTTACGACGCAAAAAGGCGATTATAAACTCATCGATCCAAAGACCGGGAAAATTATCTTTGAATAAATGTGATGTTCGAAAAACATTCGGACTCTTTTAAGGAGGATACGACATGAGACAAGCAGAAATCCGCCGCGAAACGGCTGAAACGAAAATCCATCTGCACTTTTCCATCGATGGCGAAGGCAAAGCGGACATCGACACGGGCGTCGGTTTTCTCGACCATATGCTTGTCCTGTTTACCGCGCACGGCTTGTTCGATTTGAAAGTGACCTGTGATGGCGATACGGAAGTCGACGACCACCATACGACCGAAGATATCGGCATTGCGCTTGGACAAGCGTTTCAAGAGGCGATCGGCGATAAAAAAGGCATCCACCGCTATGCTTCGGTGTCGATCCCGATGGATGAACATTGGCCACGGTCCATCTGGATATTAGCGGCCGTCCGCACCTCGTGTACAACGTTACCGGTTTGAAAGATAAAGTGGGCACGTTTGATACCGAACTCGTCCAAGAATTTTTTCAAGGGTTCACAAACACGCGCGCGTCACGCTGCACATCAACTTGGAATACGGTACAAACACCACCATATGATCGAAGCGATTTTCAAAGCGTTCGCCCGCGCGCTCGACCATGCAAGCAGCATCAATCCGCGCATAAAAGGCGTCCCTTCGACAAAAGGTTTACTATAAATAGACGAGGAGTATGACTATGATCATCTTTCCTGCTATCGATATTTTGAATGGGAAATGCGTCCGCCTGATTCAAGGCGATTACAACCGCGAAAAAGTGTACAGCGATTCGCCTGTCGAAATGGCGAAACAATGGGAAGAAAAAGGCGCCGAATTCATCCATATCGTCGATCTGGACGGTGCCAAATCGGGAAAATCGATCAACGAAACCATCATCTTGGAAATTGCCAAAACGGTAAACGTTCCTGTTCAAGTCGGCGGCGGCATCCGTTCGATGCAAACGGTGAAAACGTATTTGGAAAACGGTGTGAACCGGGTCATTATCGGAACCGCGGCCATCCAGGACGAAGCTTTTTTGAAAGAAGCGGTTGAAACGTACGGAGAACGCATCGTCGTATCGCTCGATGCCAAAAACGGTTATATCGCCACCGACGGATGGACCGACACGAGCGACGTCAAAGCGTTGGACTTAGTGAAAAAATTGGAAAACATCGGTGTCAAAACGATCGTTTATACGGATATCGCCAAAGATGGCATGCTCCAAGGGCCGAACTTGGCTGAACAAAAAGCGATCAACGAAGCGACGACGATGGACGTCATCGCTTCCGGCGGCGTTGCGACAAAAGAAGATGTCGAAAATTTACGGCGCCTCGGTTTATACGGCGTCATCATCGGCAAAGCGTTGTACGATGGAAAATTAAAATTGGAAGAACTCATCAATTGAAGGAGGGTGGGCAATTGCTTGGCATAAAAGCAATTGCCGAACATAGTGGAAAAACGGATCATCCCATGTTTGGACATTCGCGATGGGCGAGTGGTGAAAGGCAAAAAGTTTCAAAATGTAAAAGATGTCGCAAACCCTGTCGATCTTGCCAAAAAATACGAAAACGACGGCGCCGACGTGCTGTTTTTGCTCGATATAACCGGCGCTGACCGGAATACATTTTTAACAATCGTCCGTGAAGTGAAAAACGCCACTTCCTTGCCGCTTTACGTCGGCGGCGGCATCCGTTCGCTCGACGATATCGAAGATACGTTGGCGGCTGGCGCGGCGAAAGTTTCGATCACGAGCGCCGCGATCAACCATCCGAATTTGATGAAAGAAGCAGCCGAGCAGTTCGGAAAAGATAAACTCATTTTATCGATTGACGCCAAACGAGTTGCCGAAGGAAAATGGCATGCATTTACAAACGGCGGCCGAAAAGATTCCGGGCTCGATGTCATCGAATGGGCGAAAACGAACGAACCGTACGTAAGTGAGATTTTGCTCAATTCGAT
The DNA here is from genome assembly GCA_963766835.1 of uncultured Bacilli bacterium. GTDB lineage: Bacteria > Bacillota > Bacilli > Bacillales > Amphibacillaceae > Pseudogracilibacillus. The sequence continues at coordinate 7,122 of CAVYBX010000013.1, read as the reverse complement.
CGACATGGACGGCGTGAAAGATGGTTACGATCTTGCTTTGAACAAAGCGGTGAAGGAAGCGGTCCGCATCCCCGTGATTGCAAGCGGCGGCGCCGGTAAAATCGAACATTTCGTGACCGTTTTGAATGAAGGCTTCGCTTCAAGCGCGCTCGCCGCCTCTGTGTTCCATTACGGCGAAATCAGCATCCAAGACATTAAACGGGCACTACAATAATGGGAAAGGATTAGAAATCATGTTGGACAAAATCAAATTCGATGAAAACGGACTTATCCCTGCCATCGTCCAAGATGCCGACAGCGGCAAAGTGTTGATGCTTGCTTACATGAATGAAAAAGCGTTGCAAAAAACGTTGGAGACGAAAGAAACGTGGTTTTACAGCCGTTCCCGCCAAGAACTTTGGCATAAAGGAGCGACTTCCGGCAATCGGCAAAAAGTGAAGCAAATCGCCATCGACTGCGATGGCGATGCCCTGCTTGTCACCGTCAAACCGCTTGGACCGGCATGCCACACCGGAAACGAGACTTGCTTTTTCCAACCGGTGACAAACGAATTGGACGAACGCCGTGACGTGATCCACCGCCTCGCCAAAGTCATCGAAGACCGCCGACAACATCCTGTGCCGAACTCGTACACGAACTATTTGTTTGACAAAGGGATCGACAAAGTCCTGAAAAAAGTCGGCGAAGAAGCTAGCGAAGTCATCATCGCGGCCAAAAACGACGACAAAGCGGAAATCAAGTGGGAAATCGCCGATCTCGTTTACCATACGCTCGTCTTGATGAACATGACGGGTGTCAGCATCAACGACATTAAAGATGTTTTATACGAACGACACATGAAGAAAAAGGAAGAGAACGATGAGTAAGTTTTGGAGCGAAATGGCTAAACGCGCCGAACCGTACGTTCCCGGCGAACAGCTCGCCAAAAAGAACATCATCAAATTGAACACGAACGAAAACCCGTATCCGCCATCGCCGAAAGTGATTGAAGCCATCCAAAATGAACTACATACAACAAATTTAAGGCTTTATCCATCACCGACGATGGACGAGCTGCGCACGACGATCGGCGCCTATTACGGCTTGGATAAAGCGAACGTGTTCGTCGGCAACGGTTCGGATGAAGTGTTGGCGTTTGCGTTTATGGGCTTGTTCGATCCCGGAAAACCGATCCGGTTCCCACAAATCACGTACAGCTTTTACCCGGTTTATGCAAAAGTGTTCAACATCGACTATGAAGAAGTTCCGTTAAATGACGATTTTACACTAGATGTCGAACGCTTTTTTGAAAGTGTCGGCGGCGTCATTTTCCCAAACCCTAACGCACCGACGAGCATATACTTGCCGCTTCATGAAATCGAACGCATCTTAGAGCATAACAAAGACCGCGTTGTCATCGTCGATGAAGCATACGTCGATTTTGCGGAAGCTTCTGCCGCAACATTGATCAATAAATACGACAACTTGCTCGTCGTACAAACGATGTCCAAATCGCGGGCGCTTGCAGGGCTCCGTGTCGGTTTCGCCCTCGGCAACAATGAATTGATCAAAGGGCTCATCCGTATGAAAGATTCCTTCAACTCCTATCCTGTCGACCGGCTCGCGCTTGTCGGAGCAAAAGCGGCGATCGAAGATGAAACTTATTTTCGGGAAATAACCAAAAAAGATCATAGACCAGGACGTGGGTGACCGAAGAATTACAGTCGTTAGGTTTTAAAGTGCTTCCTTCACAAACGAATTTCGTGTTTACGACCCATGAAACGTATCCTGCTGAACGTCTATATGAGGCGCTCAGGCAGCGGAATATATTGATCCGCTACTTCAAAACGAAGCCGATCGAAAATTACGTCCGCATCACGATCGGCACCGACGAAGAAATGAAACAGTTGATCCGCGCCATAGAAGAAATCATTTTGTAAGTTAGATAGCGAAATGAACAAAACGGTTCCAAACATCCAACCTGGAACCGTTTATTTATTTCCAAGAATCGATAAAATAAAAAATAACATTCCTCTTCAAGGTGACATGTATGAAAAGACGATTTTGGCGGATATCGGCATTGTACAGTTTTTTCATATTTATCTTGCTTACGCTCGGTGTACATTTTCATCTTTTCGATCGATTAGACGAACAGATCATGTTATTTGTCAACCGCTTGGAACATCCGATGTTGACCGTCTTTTTCAAAACCGTGACCCACATCGGTTCATTTCTCGGGACGGTCATCATTTGGGGCGCTTCTTACGACTTATTGTTTAGTCCGCAAATGGCATGACGAAGCGGTTCTCCTTACCATCACCACATTTTCGACGCCGTTTGTCAACATCATCATGAAAAAACTGTTTTCGCGGCCGAGACCAGAAATCAATCCATTGATCGACATCGGCGGCTACAGTTATCCGAGCGGACATGCGATGTATGCTGCGTCATTGTACGGGATGATCCTTATCCTATTTTGGGTAAAATGCCGGCACACTTGGCAACGCGTCACCCTATTGGCCGTCACGTCGTTCATGTTCGGCTCGATTGCTTCAAGCCGCATATATCTCGGCGTGCATTATCCGAGCGACATCATCGGCGGCATGCTCCTCAGCTTATCGATCGTCAGTACGGTTTTGTACCTTTTTTATTTACGGCAAGAAAATAACAAGCACCCTTTCGCCCGCTGAAAATGCTAGCAGCGCCAAAGGGTGCTTCGCTTCATTTTTTCGCAAACATTTCGATGAACTCGTCGCCATCGATCGTTTCTTTTTCAAACAAATAATCGGCAAGTTCATGCATTTTATCCTCGTGTTCCTGCAAAATTTCCATTGCGCGGTCGTAGCATTGTTTGAGAATCTTTTGCACTTCTTGATCGATTTTCGTCGCGGTCTCCGGAGACACGAGCATCCTCGTCTCATCGCTCAAATAAGGATGCACCGTGGTCTCCAGTGCCATCATGCCGAATTCGTCGCTCATGCCATAACGGGTCACCATCGCACGGGCAATTTTCGTCGCTTGCTCGATATCATCCGCGGCCCCGGATGTGATCCCGTTTAAAGACGAGCTCTTCCGCCGCACGGCCGGCCATGAGCGTCGTGATTTTCGCCAGTGCTTGCTCCTTGCTGATGAGCACTTGATCCTCTTCTTCCACTTGCAATGTATAACCTAAAGCGCCGGACGTACGCGGCACGATTGAAATTTTTTGGATCGCCGCTTCTTCCGCTTCGATATGACCGACAATCGCGTGGCCGATTTCATGGTAGGCGACCGTATATTTGTCGTCCCGCTGCAATACTTTATGTTTGCGTGGATAGCCGGCGATGACGACTTCGATCGACTCGATCAAATCTTCCTGCGTGACCCGGTCGCGTCCTTCCCTCACCGCACGGAGCGCCCCTTCGTTGACGATGTTGGCCAAATCGGCGCCTGAAGCGCCCGGCAAGAGTCGGGCAACTTCCAACAAGTTGACGTCATCCGCCAATTTCACATTGCGGACGTGGACTTTAAGGATTGCTTCACGCGCTTTTAAATCCGGCAATTCCAGTTGGATGTGACGATCGAAACGACCTGGGCGCAAGAGCGCTTTGTCCAAAATTTCCGGGCGGTTCGTCGCCGCCAAAATGAGGATCCCTTTATCGGCATCAAACCCGTCCATCTCATGAAGCAACTGGTTCAGCGTCTGTTCCCTTTCTTCATTACCGCTGTACATGCTGCTCAAACCCCGGCTTCTGCCGATTGCATCCAGTTCATCGATGAAAACGATGCACGGGGCTTTCTCTTCCGCCTGTTTAAACAAATCACGGACTCGTGCCGCTCCTGTTCCGACAAACATCTCGACAAATTCGGAACCGGATATGGAGAAAAACGGCACTTTCGACTCCCCGGCAAGCGCTTTTGCGAGCAATGTCTTCCCCGTTCCCGGAGGCCCGTACAATAAAACTCCTTTCGGCATTTTCGCGCCGATTTCTTTGTATTTTTCCGGATGATGCATGAAATCGACGATTTCCATGAGCGCTTCTTTCGCTTCATCTTGCCCCGCCACATCATCGAACGTTTTTCCTGTTTCCGCTTCGATGTAAATGCGTGCACTACTCTTCGTAAATGTCAAGGCATTGTCGATGTTGCCCCGGGCACGGCGGAGGAAAAAACGCCCGATGAACACGAGCAAAACGAGCGGCAAAATCCACGTAAAAAGAAACGCAAACAATCGGAATAATCACGCGGAACCACGCGCGTAAATTTCACATCCGCTTCGTGCAATCGTGCCACCAACTGCGAGATCTTCGATGATCCCTGTCTTGTAAATCGTTTCAGCGTCATCGTCTTTCGTTTTGAACAAAATGTAATCTGTTTGAATTTCCACTTCCGCCAAGCCGCCCGCTTCGATCATATCCAAAAACGTGCCATAATCGACTTCTTCTGTTTTACGTTCGCCGATTTCCGGAAAAACGAAATAGTTTAAGAGAATGACAGCCAAAATGATTACAATATAGTAAGCAATCACGGGGCGCTGACGTTTTTTATCCTCGTCCATTCGCTTATCTCTCCTTCAAGCCGGTCTTGTCATATCATAAATGACGCTCTATTTCCGCCTTTTCTTTTATTTCATCCACCCGGGCTTGCAACGCTTCCATCATGCGTCGATTTTCGATGTTTTTCTTCAATGTGTCGCGGATTTCCGCCAGTTCCGGCATATTTTCATTTTTCTGCTTTTCTTCCTCGTAAATTTTTTCGACTTCCTCGTCCGTAACCGTCACCTGAACATGTTCATACAAATATTCATTCAGCGTCATTTCAAAAATCAAATCTTGCACGAATTCCTCTTCCGTAATTTGATATTGTTCCAAAAGCGTTTCGTACGCCTCTTTGTTCTGCTCTTTTACCCGTTCCAATTGTTCTTTGGCTTGTTCTTCCGTTATTTCAATGCCTTTTGACCTTGCTTCCTGCAATAAAATTTGCCGGTCGATGAGCGATTCGATCGTCTTTTCGACAATTTCTTCATCCTTTACGTCTTGTCCCGTTTGCAAAGCATGGAGTTTCAATTGCGCGTAAACCAAATTGTATACGACGCCTTTCACCTCTTCGCCATTGACCGTGACGACAACCGTATCCGGATCGATCCGTTCTTCCTCTGAAATCGTCGGCGTTTCCGTTTTCGTTTCTTGATTTTGGTCATCCGAACGATCACTGCATGCTCCTATGAAAAATAGCATGGAGATGACAAAAAATAAAAAATAGCACTTTTTTCATATATGTGATTCCCCTTCAAATCCGAAATTGACAAGCTTACTCATATTATATCACAATGCGAAACCTTCCTTGGTGAATATACTTATCTTAACAAAACTGGTATAATTGATTATCACAATCAGAATGTAAGCGTATACACAAAAAAATTGAAACTTGAAAATTCATTGTATATAATGAAATTACATAAATTAGAAAAGAAATAACAGAAAAGAATGGGAGAGAGAGCCAATGAAGAGAGAAGATCTGATTGCACCTGAAAAGTACAACATCGTGATGGAATTCGAGAAGCACCTCGACACAAAAGCTGACACGATAGCGATTGATTATCGCGACAGCGAAGGGAACAAGCGTCAAGTTACATACGCTGAGCTGTCGGAAAATGTGAACAGAGTTGGAAACGCTTTATTGAACGCCGGCTTGAAGCGCGGGGACAAAGTGCTTGTTACCGTTCCGCGCATTGTCGAGGCCTATGAAGTGTATTTTGGCATGTTTAAAAACCGGGCATCATCATCATTCCGAGCTCCGACATGTTGAGAACTGCGATTTGCAATACCGCGTTAACCATTCCGGTGCTAACGGGGTCATTACGTATTATCCGCATGTTGAAGCGTTCGAAGGGTTGGAGCAATTCGAACAATTGAAGCGCTTCACAATCGGTCAGAAACGCGACAACTGGTTGTTCTTGGATGAATTGAAAGAGAGCGCTTCCACCGAATTGGAAATGGCGGATACATCACGCGATGACATGGCGTTTTTACCATATACTTCTGGAACGACCGGCAATCCGAAAGGGGTCGTCCACGCTCATTCTTGGGGTTATGCGCACATCCGCACGGTCGCGAAAAACTGGCTTGATATCCGCGATGGCGACAAAGTATGGGCGACGGCGGCGCCAGGTTGGCAAAAGTGGGTGTGGAGTCCGTTCTTTGGCAACGCTCGGTTCTGGTGCAACCGCGTTTGTTTACAACGGAAAATTCGATCCGCAAGTTTATTTGAATTCTTGCAAAATGAAGGCATCGACGTGCTTTGCTGCACCCCAACCGAATATCGTTTCATGGCAAAACAAGACAACTTGGCCGACTTCGATCTGAGCAATTTGCGCAACGCTCTTTCCGCGGGTGAAGCCTTGAACGTCGAAGTCATCGATACGTTAAAAAATATTTAACATTGACGTCGTGACGGCTACGGCCAAACGGAAAACACGTTGTTGTTGGGCATCTGAAAGACGACGAATTGCGTCCTGGGTTCCATGGGTAAACCGACGCCTGGAAACATCGTCGAAATCATCGACGAAAACGGCAATATCCTGCCTCCTGGTGAAGTTGGGGACATCGCATTGCATAAAGACAGCCCGGCATTGTTCAAAGAATATTACAAAGATCCGGAAAGAACGGCAAAAGCATTCCGCGGCGACTTCTACGTCACGGGGGACCGCGCAAAAAAGACGAAGACGGATATTTCTGGTTCCAAGGGCGCGCGGACGACATCATCATCAGCTCCGGATATACGATTGGGCCGTTCGAAGTGGAAGATGCATTGCTTAAACACCCGGCCGTCAAAGAATCTGCAGTTGTTGCAAGCCCGGATGAAATGAGGGGAACGGTCGTCAAGGCGTTCATCGTGCCGAAAGAAGGGGTCGATACGAGCGATCCTAGACTTGATCCCGGAATTGCAAGAACACGTGAAAAAATATACGGCACCATACAAATATCCTAGAAAAATCGAATTCATCGATGAATTGCCAAGAACGATTTCCGGAAAAGTCCGCCACGTAGAACTCGTCAAAGAGAATATGAACGCTACAATCAAATGATGCAGGCAAAAAACGGACAATTCCAAAATAAACAAATGTAACCAAAACAAGGAGAGGGGCCATTCCCCCTCTCCTTT
>CAVYBX010000012.1:0-23389 GCA_963766835.1 uncultured Bacilli bacterium | reverse complement strand
GCCATATTTGAGCAATACGTAGTCTCTAACCAGTTAATAAAAATTCAAATTCTTTTATTTCAGTTACAACAGTATTTTTTGCCGATTCATTATGAACAATATATCTAAACTTTTTAATAGCGCTACTTGTACCACCAACTACGATTGAAGTTTCTCCATTTTTTAAATGCTTAATGTAACCATTTAGTTTTAATTTGGCAACTTGTCTTCTAACCCATCTTTCATAATTTCTTGTTCTTAACCTTTTTCCTTTTAATCTGAAACGTGTTAATTCATGATTAAACGGAATATCAGGTATAACTATTTCCTTTATGCTCATTGATCTGAAACTATCATAAACAGGATTAAAATCATAATAGTACTGATCGTTTCTTTCCCATTTATTGTCTCAGGAAAATAAAAATCAATTATTTCTTTAGGAACATCCCTTGCCTCACCTTCAATAGGGAATAAATGGTTACTAATTTGTGGTCTTGAATTAATTTCATTAACATAACCTTCACCTGTTTCTTCATTAACAATCATATCAACGTCACAATGAGTTAACCCTGGTATTGATTTCATTGCTTTGACTGCAATTTCTTTAATTTTATTAGGCATACTATCTGTAATATCGACAGGATCTCTTTCTTTTAAATAGGCTCCTTGTGGTCTTAAAAAAATTCTTTGATCTTTCTCAGGAACACTCTCTAATGTAAGTTCTTGTTCAGATAAAAAGTCAATTAAATTTTGATCTATTTTAATAGGACGATCAAATATAAATGGATTTTTTTCTCTTAACTTGTTTTTCTTTTTAATCAATTGCTTTATTGTACTTTTTCCATCACCAATTACATTTGCAGGAATTCTTTTATATGCACCGACTACTTTATCGTCTACAACATAAATTCGATAATCTTCACCTACAATAAATCTTTCAACAATAACATTTTTAAACCCTAAATTATCTCTAACAGTAGTTAAAGCATCTTTAAAATCATTTATATTAGTAATATTTGTTATAACACCTCTTCCACTTCCTGCATCTGTTGGCTTTAACTACTAAAGGAAATCCAATTTCTTTTGCAAAATCAATTATTTCATCATTATTTTTCTCTTCGCTAAAACTTTTACCTTCAGGAATAGGAACATTATTTTCCGCTAAATATTGTATGTTAAAGATTTAATCATACAAATTTTTATAGCTTCCTTTGTTACTTTATCTCCTCGAGATACTGTGAAAAAATGTTCTCGTTCCCCATTACTAAAGAAAACCTAACTGAAGGTGGTATTGCCACCCCACGTTCAATATGAAATGTTAATTTTAAACCTCTTCTCCATCCTTCTAATGCCATCAAATACGTGCATGTTTTATATCCATTAACATCTTCAGGTAAATTCCTTAAATGTGGTAACCAGTTACTTTGATTTAATTGCATTTAATCACTCCTTATTTAATTAAAGTTTTAAGTTCTACTTTTTCAAATGCACCATTATTTGGTTTATTAAAAATTTTACTTGAAAGTTGTATGAAAGTTATCAACTTCTCCAGTTGTGTAAAATTTATACTCTGGATTATTATTCGGACTTATTTGCTATGCCATATAATTCAAGAAGAGCGCTAGCTTCTCTAGCTGTTTCAATTCCTGATGAAATCACTTTTACACTTGTTCCCATTTCTTTACTAATTAATATCTCTTATTACAGGATAATGAGTACACCCTAATACCAATGTATCGATCCCTTTTTCTTTAAGAGGTGCTAAGCTCTCTTTAACAATTGAATTTCGCTTCAGGACCCTTTAAAATGCCATTTTCAATCATTGGAACAAACATTGGACATGCTTGACTAATAACATTGATTTTGGGATGAATTGATCTAATTGCATGAATAAGCATTACTATTAATTGTCCCTTCAGTACCGATTACTGCAACTTTGTTATTTTTAGTTGTTTTTATAGCTGTACGGCTCCTGGTTGTATAACACCTAAAACAGGTATATTTAGATTTTTTTGTAATTCATTAAGTGTATATGCAGTAATAGTATTACAAGCAATAATCAATAATTTAATTTCTTTATCTAATAAAAAACTTACCATTTCAAATGTAAAATGTTTAATTTCATCTTTTCTCCTTGAACCATAAGGACATCTTAATGTATCACCTAAATAAATAATACTTTCTTTAGGTAATTGTCTTATTACTTCGTTAGCTACTGTTAATCCTCCGACACCTGAGTCAATAATACCTATAGGTTTTTTCATTTTAAATCAATGCCTCTTTTATAAATTTTTCCATTAAATTTTTTTTATAGTTCTTATTGGATTTGTCAATATTCCACGACGTACTGTTTAAAATATGATCAATATCTTTTTCCAGTCTTTCTTTCCGTCGGGTTAAACGAATATATTCTTTTTCCATTCTTCTTAAAGTATGGCGTGCTGATCGAATACTAGTAGCATGATACATTTCTAAAATATCAAATCCAACTGCCACTGGTTCGTTCCAGTTTTCCGATTTAATTTTCTTGATCGATGAACCTTGAGGATATCTTCTAATGACATTTTTAAAGTTTTCAACCGCTACTTGATCTTTTCCGGCAACGATTATTTCAATTTCATCGAATGCAAGATTTTTGACATGTCCGTGTAAATTTCGATCTAATGCTTCTTTCTTTAAATAAGCGATGATAAGTTTCTTTAGCAACATTCCCCGTTACTAAATATCTCTTTGCATATAATTTTCCCTGAGGTGCAGGGGCTACTTCCACTTCTAATGCAGCTCTATTTTCCATTGGTTCCAGTACCGTTGACATATCAAAATAAATCTTTGACTTAGAAGTATCGATCCCTTTCGTTTCTGGAAAATAATAATCGATAATTGCTGCCGGAATATTTCGAGCTTTCCCTTTTAAAGGATACAAAATTCCACCGATTTGGGCAGTTGCGTTTATTTCCAATACGACTGCGGGATGTTTGATATTCTCACTTTCATTCACGATAATATCTACTCCGGCATGATGTAGACCCGGTATTGCTTTTACAGCTTTCACCGCAATTTCTTTAATTTCGTCCGATATTTTATCTGTTACGTCAATCGGGTCTCCACCAGAAGAAACATTCGTTTTCCCTCTTAGTAAGATATACTCGCCCCTTTTCGGAACGCTTGATAACGTATACCCTTTTTTCGCAATATACTCCTCAATTTCAACGTCGATATTAATTAAACAACTATTTAACCGTGCATTTCGTCTCCGTTCATAGTTTTTAAGTTCGATTAACTCTTCAATCGTATGTATCCCGTCTCCAGTAATATTCGCAGGTATACGATTATATGCACCGATCACTTGGTCATCTACTACATATAAACGATATTCAGGCCCTTTGACATGTTGTTCAATGACGACTTCTTTATATCCGAGTTCATGACGAACATAATGGAGAGCATCTAAAAACTCTTCATGATTTTTTATGTTCGTGACAACACCGTCACCTAAACTCGCATCAGTCGGTTTAAAAACGAGAGGATAATCAAGTGTTTTACTATATTCGATCAATTCTTCATCGGTTGCATCTTCGGAAAAGCCTTTCCCTTGTGGAACTGGTACATTAGCTTTTGCTAAAACTTCTTTCGTTACTCCTTTATCAGCAACTAATTCGACCGCTTCATTAGAAACTTTATCTCCTCTAGTCCGGAAAAAGTAGTGCGTCTTTTTCCCAGAACTTAATGAATAAAGACGACCTGGAGGATTCACTCCAAAAATGATCATGTCTTGAAAATGCTCGGAGTCTTTCGTATACCATTTCAGTTTTAAGCCTCTACGCCATCCTTCTAATGCAACCGCAAATGAATCTAGTCTCGTCTTTCTTGCATTTTTTACGATTTCATTTGGAAGTTGTGGTAAACTTGACACCTCTTACATTTCTCAATTTATATACTCCTTTATGAACGTGTAAAAAATTTAATTACTGCACCAGCTAATCTTATTGGATAAGTAAGTCTCCAAGAGAAACTTTTTTGTAATTTACGTTTTTGGATTTCTAATTTCCTGATTTCTTCATTCGTTTCTTCAATATTTTCTCTTAACAATTCAAGTTCTTCGGCAATATCTTTTAAATTTGCCCGTGAATCGAAGCCGACTTTTACATATCCGTCATAATCCGACTCTTGTATTTCAATGACTTGCGCTCTTTCTTCATCATCCGTAATGCCATTTTTAAAATCATCGACCATTTCAGGATCTGTTCCGGCTACGACGATTTCAATTGCATTATCATCGACATTCATGACAAAACCATGGAGACCTCGTTCAAATGCCTGTTTCCTTAAACCTAAATGGTAACCATAGTTTTGGACATCGCCGAACACGGTATATTTTTTCATATAGATCTTTCCGATTGGCGCAGGCGTGACAGTTGAGATGACGCCTTGTCTTGAAATTAACGGTTCTAGCACATCATGAAAATCAAAATAAATTTTTTCTTTCTCTGTTTGAACGTCTTTCGTCTCTGGAAAATAATAATCGATAATTGCAGCCGGAATATCGCGAGCTTTCCCTTTCACCGGGAAAAGGATGCCTCCAATTTGGGCTGTCGGATTTAACTCGATGACATAACCTTTACCTTCTTGTTCTTCGTCGATGATCATATCGACTGCTCCGTGTGTTAATCCGGGAATCGCTCGTAACGCTTGTACCGCTACCCGTTTTATCTCCTCCGACAAATCATCTAATACATCAATCGGATCGCCACCGATCGATATATTCCCTTTATCACTTAAATAAATGACTTCGCCTTTATCCGGAATCGTCTGCAATGTATACCCAGATTTGCGAATATAATCGACTAACTCTTGATTGATTTTGATTGGACAAGTCGTTAATCTCGGATTCAATTGTCTTTCTGAATTTTTAATTTCGATTAGTGCCTCGATCGAATTAATTCCATCACCGACGACATTCGGTGGAACTCGTAAAATCGCTCCAACGACTTCATCATCGACGACATACAATCGATAGTCATTACCAGGTATATATTTTTCCAAAATGATATTATCTTCTTCTAATTGTTCTCGTAAATACTGTAATGAATATTTCAGTTCTTCTTCACTATTAATATCAGACATGACGCCGCGGCCGAAACTACCATCTGTCGGTTTGATGACAACTGGATAGCCGATCGTTTCCGCATATTGAATGATCGTTTCGTCATCGTCATTTCGTGTAAATTGACGGCCTTCTGGAACAGGGATGTTAGCTTCTTTCAACAATTGTTTCGTCAACTGTTTATCCATCCCTTTTTCAACCGCTTCATTCGTCACTTTATCTCCACGTGTTCGAAAGAAAGTAATGGGATTTCTCTTTTGAATGGAGTGAAAAAAGTTGTCCAGGTTGATCGACATACCACGTCTTCATTTCTTTAAATTTTTCAGAGTCTTTGACATGCCATCTTAATGTTAATCCTCGACGCCAACCTTCGAGCGCTACCACATATGCATCTAAATAATTCCCTTCCATCTCAGAACAGACTTCAGGGTGTAAATGTGGCAACCAATTTTCGTTTACACTTACCATCAAGTTTCCTCCTACATTGCTCATACAGTCAACTGTTTGATATCATCGATAAATTGCTCATATTCTACAAATCTTTTTCCTTGTATCAAATCATTCGATTAATTTCGTTTCCGCTTTTAAAAAATAATCTCCTAGTATTCGATCTGTTTCATCATCGAATTCATCATAATTTCCTGGCTTAGGTGTGAACTCCCCGAAAACTAATCCGTCTTCTCCTCTTAAAAAGTCGATCCGGATAAATGGTGCAGGGATTTTTTTACTTATTTGTTCTGCCATTTTTACTTCTTCTTCTGTGACACCTAATCCGTTAAATAAGACTTTCATCATATTTACCTGTTGTCACTCGTTTACCGTTCAGCATTCCACCAGCAATGTCTCACTTCAGGTTCGCGCACAATTTCCAAAATGATGCCTACTTTTCCGTAAAAACAGTAAAACTTCACGTCTCGTGCTGGAACTTTTTCTCTTCTATTTTCATAAATTAATTCCTCGATCATCCATTCATCTCGATCAACTGCACCTGTTTCGAGGTCTTTTTCCATGCTTAATTTTAAGTTTTCCCAGCTCGATATCGTGATCGAATTTTTCACATCGAAAATATCATCGAAGTCATGGATTAAATAAACTCCTCTTGCACCTGCAGCATCGACTGGTTTAACGACGATTCCTTTTCTTTCGGTAATGTATTGACCGTATAATGTGCTTCATCGACGTTCGGAATATCGATGCCGAGTTTTTCGACAAAATGATATGAGTTACGTTTATCGTCGAAATACCATTCTGGAAGTGCACCGTGTAATTGTTGTTTCCGTATCCGAATATTCAAATTTGCTCGGAAGGAGGCGACTTGAACTAACGGAATGGGTTTATGAGATAAGCCAGATCGGATCATAAATTCCGGAATTTCTTCGATCGCTAGTCCAGTTAAAATTTTACTGTACAATTGATTTTTATACGACGTTCCAACATCCATATACAGTCGCGCTGTATACGTGAGAGCTTCTTTGTAGTTTTGTTGTTGTTTTTTCTTTTCATGAATATAAGCGATCTAAAAACGCCAACAGTTCACCATCGTCTTTCATTTGTCTTATATAATGACGAATGTCGTGTTGATGGATCTCTGTATCTTTTAATTTCAATTCGTGGATAAGCACTTTCGCTTCATACAGTTCTTTTTCCGCTTCTTTCAATTTGTTTTCCAACGTTGTGATATACTTTTTTTGTTCGATTATTTTTTCGCGAAAAAGCAGTTTATTGATCACATTTTTTATGTTACGAATGACCGTCGCTAACTTGTACGTCTTACTCGCTTCAATATGTTTGATTCGCTTATTTTTAGCTTGAATTTCTTTTTGTAAAGCTTGCACTTTTTCTTGTTTCTTAAGCAAGTCTTCTGTTAACTTTTGTTCTTCCGTCTCATCGATCTGGTTTAATTGATCCATTCCGTTCACCTCCTTTATCGGTTTAAAAAATGATCCAATCTTTCAACTTCAATGTATATTTTTCTTCAAACAGTTCATTTTCGTCTGTCCAATTATCGGTCGCTAACTGAATTGATTTCAGCTCGTGTTGGTAATGTTTTTGTAAATTTTTTCGGACATTTTCGTCTAACGGGTACCAACGACCCTTTTTATTGAAATAAGAGAGTAAATTCCGAGAACTTTGTCTCAAGCTGTAATTTACTCCTATCTTCCTATTATACGACATATTTGGCGTTTGTTCGATAATAATTAATGCCCCGACCGATTCGATTTTCGGAATATATTTTTGCCGTTCAAGTAAGACAGCTGGGTCATGTACAATAAGTAATGTCGTTTCAATTTTTTCTCCGTACACGATCATTTGCACGACTTTGCCGTCGATTTGTTTTCGAATCGTTTCAGCGAATTTCTTTTTTGGTCGTAAATCATATTTGTACATTTGTACTAAGCCTGTCGTTAAGCCGAGTTGTCTGTTTTTCTCAATTTCCGTCACGATTAAGCGAGCACTTGTATCAGAAAGTGAATAAAAATCGGCCACGATGACGACATCTAATTGACGGGAAATTTTTTTCCGTTCTGGCAACATCGGAATCGGCACGGGGAAAACCTCTTTTCTTGTTTCGCTGGATAATGTAAATTTTCACCATGTTGATGGTAATATGAAAAACTTTCTACATATTCTTTCCGTGCTCCCATAAAAAACCCGTTATATCCGAAGGCAGAATTTGCTGTTAAAGATGTCGTTGTTTGCCGAGGAAATGAGAACGGACCGGAAGATAAATCGACGAATGCTTCTTTACCAAACGCTAACAATAATCGCCGTTTAAATTCGCCATCTGCCGCAAACCGGACCGTATCCCAATAGCCAATTCGGTCGATAACTTCTTTCCGTCGAAACATAATCGACGACATATTCGGAAAAATATACGTACCTGGCGTACCTCTTCGGTAAAACTGTAAGTCTTCGGTTAAACGCGCTTGCTCAGATGAATTTGCGATCACTTCAGGATGCTCCATTAAATGTGTCACTTGAATTTCCAACTTTTCAGCATGAGACCAATCATCAGCATCGTTCACTGTGACATACTCACCGGTCGCTTCTTGTAAGGCGATATTTCTCGCAACATATGGACCGCTATTTGCTGGTGTCGATAACAATTTTACTCGTTCATCTTTATCAGCATAAGATTTGGCGACATGATACGTATTGTCAGTACTGCAATCATCGACGATAATAAGTTCGATGTTTTCCCACGTTTGGGCAAGGATCGATTCAATTGCGACATGGATACCGTCTTCCGAATTGTAGGCAGGTAAAATAACCGATATCTTTGGTCCGTTCGTCTTTTTCTCTGACGGTATCGTTCGCAATTGATCATATGGCACTTCAATTTCAACGGAACACAATTCTATCGGCTTCAATTGATACATTTCCATGACGTGATTGATCCATTTTATTCGATTGTTAAGCTCTGTTTCAGTATTTGCTAATGCTAAATATAAATCTGGGTGTTCGTTTTCTTTCAATTGCTTGCGTATGAACGTTTTCGCTTCGTCTTTACGTTGTAACGTATTAAGACATTCTGCTTCTACGATCGCAATTTTCCGGAGTAAATCTTCGTTTGTCTCGCCAGTTTTAGCTGTCTGTATATAGGAAAGAGCTTGCTCTGCTCCATCTTTCGTCTGCTTATTCGCATACCATAATGCTAATTCCCAAGCAATCGCTCTTTTTACATATTTATTTGTCGATTCATTGTACATCGTTTGCAGTTCGGATAGCGTTTTTTCAACGAAACCTTCATTATAGAGCGCACGTTTATATTTTTTTAAATCATTGCTCGCTTGCTTCCGTTTATATGCGTTGCTATAAAGCTGCTTCCGGTTTCTTCTACCGAGAATATAAGCACCGGTTGTACGGATCATCCGCTTCATATTGCGCGGATGAGCGAACTTTAATACTTTT
Source organism: uncultured Bacilli bacterium (assembly GCA_963766835.1). Classification (GTDB taxonomy): domain Bacteria; phylum Bacillota; class Bacilli; order Bacillales; family Amphibacillaceae; genus Pseudogracilibacillus. The sequence continues at coordinate 14,394 of CAVYBX010000012.1, read as the reverse complement.
TGATACTTTTTTCCTTCATTAAATTCATATTTCAGCTGTTCCAACTTGTCGTCAACTTTATCTCTTTGCTTTAATAAAGACTCATATTTGGCATCGATGTGTCGTTTTTTTTCTTTTAATTGTGGAGACGATTTTGTTTATCCATCGTTTTTCACCCAGTCTTTATTAGAGATGAGAGCGCGTGTTTCCTTCTTTGTCGATTGCTCTAAATCGGTTCTTACTTCTTGATTCACCGGTATCACATTTGTTTTTACGTCGAATCGCTTCTTTATTTTTTGATACATTTCTTTCTACATCTTCTTTTTGTTCTCTTACGATGAAATCAACTTGCTTCGGGAAAATTTCAGGAACATATTTTTGTTCAATTCCGATTAAATTATAATCCAAAATAAGTAATTTGTCTGTGGCAATTTTTTCTCCATATACTAACATTTGTACTTTGTCACCGTCGATTAATTCTCTAATAATTGGAGAAATATGAATCGGCAATGTTAAATCGAATTGGTACAACTGGACGAGTCCGATTCTTCCTTCTATCATTTCAATGCTTCTTTTTACTTCTGTCCACTCGAAATCTTTCTCATGAGTTACCGAGCGAAAGTCTGCGGCAATGACAAGGTCAAAATATCTTTTTCCATCGTCCGATTTTTCCTCTTTTTGCGGCCACATCGGTTCAGGCACTGGGAATGGCCGTGATGTTTGCGGATAAGGGTAATAAAAGTCATTTTTTTGATGGAAAAATTCTAAACTTTCGACATATTCTTTCCGTGCGCCCATAAAGAATCCGTTATAACCGAATGCCGAACTGCTCGTTAAAGAGGACACAGATTGTCTTGGTAACGAAAGCGGACCTGTTTCTAAATCAACATATTTTTCTTTCCCGAAAGTTTTGATCAGTCTTCGTTTAAATTCACCGTCTGCTGCAAACCGTACGCTATCCCAAAAACCGAGCTTTTCCATCACTTCTTTCCGGCGGAACATGATCGACGACATATTCGGGAAAATGTATTTTCCTGGTGTTCCGCGCCTATATAAATAAAGTCTTCCGTCAGGCGAGCATGTGATGACGTATTGGCGATAACGGAAGGATTGTTTAACAGATGACGTCACTTGAATTTCAAGTTTTTTCTCATGTGACCAATCATCGGCATCGTTCACTGTGACGAAATCACCAGTTGCCGCTTGTAACGCGATATTTCTCGCGACATATGGACCGCTATTTTTTGGTGTGGAAAACACTTTGACACGTTCATCTTTTTCAGCATAACGTTTTGCAACCTCAAACGTACGATCTGTGCTACAATCATCGACGATGATCAGCTCGAGATTTCGCCACGTTTGGGAAAGGATCGACTCGACAGCGATTTGAATGCCATCTTCTGCATTGTATGCTGGCAAAATGACCGTCACTTTACCTTCTTCATGCTTTTTATCATCCCATTTTTTCATTTGTAACGAGTCGTAATTCGGTTCGTTCAGATTAGTAAAAGTGATCGGATTCAACTGAAAATGCGAATAGACTTTATTGATCCAATAAAGTCTTTTTTCACTTCATCCTCCAAATTGGCGAGTGCCAAATATAGATCTGGATGAACTTTTCGCGATAAATTTTCTTGTAATAAATTACGAGCTTCATCTTTCTTGCCGATCCGCGCTAAACATTCCGCTTCCATGATCGCGATTCTTCGGAGCTGGTCTACATCTTTTTCACCTTGTTTTGCACCATCGATATATTGTAATGCTCGTTTCGCATCTTCTTCTGTATATTGATTCGCATACCATAACGTCAATTCCCAGGCGACTAATCTTTTCACATATTTATCTTTTCCGTGCTTATAGATGTCGTGGAATTCACGTAACGCTTCCTCCGTTAAACCGAGCGAATATAAATTGTCTTTTATTTGTTTCACTTTCATTTTTTGGGAATGTTTTTTTCCATATTGGGTCAACTTTTTTATTTTCTCTTTCAACTCATCAGAAAAAAGATTCGTTAATTTTTCTTTTTGTTTTTCATTTAACACGGAATATAAAAACCAATCAATGATGTTTGTCAGTATGTTTCTTATCATTTTCATGACTTTAACCACCTAATCATGTTACCTTACGACATTCTTTTTCAAAGATTTGTCACCTTTTAAAGAAGCTCGTTTCGTTTTCTTACTTACACCCATCGCTTCACGGTATAATTTCACCGCTTCTTCCGCGTCGCCATCAAAGCGAATTTTCCCTTTTTCAATCCAAATCGCACGTGTACATACTTGTTCGACGAATTGCATACTATGTGTGACGATGACGACTGCTTTTGCCCTATCCATCATTTCTTGGATTCGTTCTGTCGCGCGTTGTCTAAACGCTAAATCACCAGTCGATAAAGCTTCGTCAATAATAAAAATATCCGGCCTTAACACTGCTGCGATACTAAAGCCGAGCCGCGAGCGCATTCCGCTTGAATATTGTTTCACCGGTTTATTAATCGCATCTTTAATCCCAGAAAATTCAACGATTTTATCATATTTTTCATCGATGACATGTTTCGGTATTCCTAATAACATCGCGTTCAAATAAACGTTATCTTTTCCGGTCAGTTGTGGATTAAATCCCGTTCCATAGCCTAGTAAAGAAGAAGTTTCTCCGTATACGTTAATCGTTCCACGATCCGGCGCAAGTATTCGTGTCATCACTTTACATAACGTACTTTTTCCCGCACCGTTATGACCGATAATCCCGACAACTTCTCCTTCATAAATGGTAAAGTTCAAATCTTTCAACGCCCAAAATTCACCACTACTCAATTTAAACGAAACACCTAAGTTTTTCGCTTCGATGACAGGGTTTGGGCGGACCGTCGTTTTCGTCTTGCTCAATTCTAAACTGCGCTTCTTTTTCACCGGCGTCGGAACAGATGCGCGGTAATTTTTCACAATTGTTTTCGGATCACCGATTTCCCTTACTTTTCCTTGATCGATCCACATGAGACGATCACAGTTTCGTTGAGCAAAACGAAGACTATGTGTGACGATGATGACCATCTTCGCTTTTTGTACGAGTTCGCGCATTTTTTCAGCTGCTTTTCGGCTGAATTTCGCGTCTCCTGTATTTAACGCTTCGTCCAAAATTAAAATCTCCGGTTGCAGATGTGCAGCAACACTGAAACCAAGCCGAGCTTTCATCCCGCTCGAATAATATTTCATCGGTTGATCGATAAAGTCACCGAGATCGGAAAACTCATGGATCTCATCGATATATTCATCGATCAAATCTTTATCGATCCCTAACATCATTCCATTCAAATACACATTTTCTCGACCGGTAAGTTCTTTATTAAACCCCATTCCGAATGAAAATAGAGCTGTTACCTTTCCGTCAACATGTAAATAGCCTTTATCATGTTTTAAAATTCCAGTAATAATTTTACTTAACGTCGTTTTTCCAGCTCCATTCGAACCGATAATACCGAGAATTTCCCCTTTATGTCCTTTAAAACTGATACTTTTTAGCGGCCAAACTTTTTTCGGGGTTTTCAGTAACTTTTCTTTTCCTTTTAAAATGTTGATAATTCTCGATTTATAATCATCGTTTGACGAATTTGCATTAAAGCAAACGCCGACATCTTCAGCGATAATGATTTCATTCGGTTTTCGTTCGATTGTTTGATGTTCCTTCAACATAGAAAAACCTCTTTTTATTAACAGTGCTTTAATAATTTTATGTTCATTTTTACTATAGTAATAAATCATATAAACAATGACGGAAACAGACGCAACGAAAATAATACCTAACCCGATGAAATTAGGGTTTTGGTGATACATTAATACATCGCGATACGAATCGATAATAATTGCAATTGGATTCAGTGCGACAAATAGTGAATATTCTGGTGGCAGTCGTCCACCTTCCCAAATAATCGGTGATGCATAAAAGAAAACCCGCATAATATGCGAAAGCAAATTGTCAATATCCCGAATAAACACCGTAAAATAGCCTAACACTGAACCGATCGCTAGTAAAAATGTGATCGTCACGATCATAATGAACGGCAAATATACGATATGCCAACCAGGTATGATTTGATATATAAGTAAAAACAGTGCGATGACGACTGTACCGAATAAAAAGTTAATAAATTGTGTAATCGTAAAAGATAATGGAAAGATAAATTTCGGTAAATATACTTGGTTGATGATCGAACTGTAACGTAATACAGAATTAGCCGACGTATTGATCGTCGAACTGATCCAACGCCATACGATCAGACCGATAACTAAGAAAACTGCGTAGTTTTCTCCACCTCTTTGAAGTATGATAACAACTAAAAAGTAATATACAGCTATATTTAGTAAAGGATCTAGCAACCACCAAAAATAACCTAAATAACTGTTGCGGTGTTCTGCTTTTAAACCTGATTTTACTAAATATAGTAGTAAATCTTTCCGTTTTTTCATTTCTTGCAAATATGATTTCATTATTTCTTGCACCGCCTAATATTTAAGCATTTATTTCAACAATTTATATTTCAAAACGTTTTTCAACGAGATACAAGCATAATTGGCAAAATACCATAAACTTTTCAACAAACCTTGTTTTTCAATATGGTAATATACATACCAATTTTGTTTTGCTGCTTTTAATTTGTTGCTTGAAATTGAATTTTCGACGAGACGATATTTCGCAAGCACTTCCGGTAAACCGTAAGCATCGAAGCCTTTTTTCATTAACGTCAACCAGTACACGTAATCTTGTCTCGTTCGAATATTGATCATTCTTTCTTCACCGATCTTTTCCCGGTCGATCATTACGGTTAAACATCCGATCACACAATGTTTCATCAATTGTTTATACCCTACTCGTTTAGGTGCTTTCGATATTGCATTTGTCAACTTCCCGTCTTCGGTCATCCGAACATATTTCGTAAAGGAAAATGCAATATCGTTCTCTTGCATAAACTGTCAGTTGTCGTTCTAATTTTTCCTCCATCCAAACGTCATCACTATCTAAAAAAGCTAAATAACGACCTTTTGCATTGTCCATCGCTGTATTTCTCGCGATTGCAGAACCGCTATTTTTTTCCAATTTAATCAATTTAATTCGTGGATCTTTTTCCATGTAAGATTCCACGATTTCAACCGTTCGGTCTGTCGATTTATCATCGACAATAATCATTTCCCAATTTGGGTATGTTTGTTTCAACACTGATTCGATCGTTTCTCCGATAAAACGTTCTGCATTATAAGCAGGAGTGATGACAGAAACTAACGGTTTGTTTGAAATCAGTCATATTTAGCCCTTTCTTTCTAAAAGTTGTTCATACCAGTTTAATAATTTACGTTCTTCAGCGAACCAATTCAATTCTTCTTGGACTGCTTTCCGTCCATTTTCACCCATTTTATTCGCTAGTTGCGGGTTGATTCCGTAACGTATTTAATGCATTTTTTATTTCTTCATCATCATAAGGATCGACAGCAATGCCACACTTATATTTTTCAACGAACTTTTTCCAAACAGGAAAGTTAGAACAAATAATCGGCAATCCTGCATTCATATATTCGAAAAACTTCGTCAGTTCCTTTTTCATATAATGTTCGGTCGGTGGAAATAGCGCAATTCCCGCCAACCAATGATGCTTGATGGTACATCGCCTCAATTTCGTCTTTCACGATAAATTGGTCGATCCCTCTAATATGAATTTGATCTTTTTTCTCTCCTGCCACTTCATACATTTTATCCGCGAATGTACGTGGACATTTTCCGATAAATTGCACGGTAATATTCGGGGTCGATGTTCGGTAATTTCGCATGGATTAACGCTCCGCGATCTTCCGTCACGTTTCCTGTATATAATACTTTATTTTCATCGTACATCGTTCTGCCGCTGTCGATTTTGTAATAAATTTTCGTTCAACAGTGGATAATTCAAAATGCATGTCCCACGTCCATACAGATCTTTATAATACTTTTCTGCTAAACTTAATTCCATATTGCGCGTTAAGTAATTTTTCCATCAATTTATACGTTTTTGCGATCAATGTCCTAAGATGCGCGGGATATAATTTTTTTGCAATATGCTCGTCACATAATCTTCATGGATATCATAAATGACGATATTATCTTTATTTTTTAACAACGCACCTGACTAACATTAATTCTGGATCATGAAAAACATAAATATCTGCCTTGAGTTCTTTCGCTTTTCGGTAGGCAGAAAATGTTCCGAAAATCATTCGTTTCCATCTATTGTTATAAGTCTTTAACGGAATATGCCGAATGACGTCTTGTTCTTCCTCCGCTCGTTGGGCGATTAACATGACGTCATAATTCGCTTTTTTCAACGACATGCATTGTTTATAAAAAATTCGTGGATCATATGGATGGTGTACTGTCGTCACATGTACAACACGTTTTCCATTCCCCATCAAATCAACATCCTTCTATTTCCACACGAAGCTCCTATCCGTTTTGTGGAAGGTTACTTCGTTTCTTTTCCTATTGTTGCCAAAAATAGCTTTTCATATTGGTTCACGATGTTCGTTACGTTAAATTGTTCTGCACGTTTGTAACCTTTTTGAACGAACGATGCTCGTTCATCTTCCGTCATTTGTAAAGCTTGTCATCATTTTTGCGGCAACATCGTCTACATCACCGACTTCCGCCAACATTCCATACTCCCCATTTTCGAGCACTTCTTCTGCACCTGGGTTACATCTCGTTGACACGATCGGTGTTCCCGTCGCCATCGCTTCCACAAATACATGTCCAAACCCTTCATTTAAAGAAGTAAGAACAAAAAGATCAGCATGTTGAAAAAAGACGTACGGATTTTTTTGAAAACCGACAAAATGTACTTTGTCATCTATATCAAGTTGCTTCGTTAATGTTTGTAACTCGGTTTCTAATTCGCCTTCACCTAAAATGATTAACTGACTATCGATCTCTTTTTGTACTTTCGCAAAAGCTTTAATTAACGTTTGTTGATCTTTTTCTTTGACGAGCCGACCAGCCGAAACGATGGAACGGATTTGTTCATTCGTAAATAAATGCTTCAGGTCATCCGGCAATGGCTTTTTCGCTTGTTCGTTGATATGATAAAGGTCGACTGGATTGTAGATTACTTCGATTTTTTCGCGCTTGATGTGATAACGATTCACTAAATTTTCCTTCACTCCGTGTGATAAAGCGACGACTCGTTTCGCAAAACGATATAACAAACCATATATTTTTAGTTTCATATCTTCTTTAAAATTGCCGCCTAAAAAGGCTGCTTCGCGTACGATTAATTTCGCCTTCGTACATGAAAGTAATTTAGCTAAAATCACGACAGTGTTATAATTCGGAATCGTACTAAACAATAACTCTGGTCTTTCTTTACGGATTAATTTCGCTAAAGGAATGATAGCTGAACGGAGCCGTTTCGTTTTCAACTTCACAAACTTCACATCGTCTTTTACGTACTGTTCATAATCGTAGTTGTAATTCAATGTCACTAACATCGGTTCGAATTTGTTACGATCTAAATAGTTTACGATATTTAAGATCGTTCTAGCTGCTCCACCGCCACCTAATCGGTAAATGAAAAATAACACTTTTTTTCTTTTCACAATTTTTACCCCTAAACTTCGTGCTATTGAAAGACCCTTATTTAACGAATTTTAAGTTTGTGAAATACACAACTTAATTCCTCTAGAGATTATATCATAACACATTCAATAATGAAATTATCGTTTATATATGAAGGGTATAGAAGTTCGAACTTTACATTTCCAATACACGAAAAAAGAAAGCCATCAACGACTTTCTAAAACTTTTACGAACTTTTAATCATTCAGTTCTGTTAACGACTGTTCCATAAATTGTTTGATCTCATCTTTTAAATCCGATCTATTTAAAGCAAACTCGATCGTCGCTTGTACAAAGCCTAATTTATCGCCGATATCGTATCGTTTTCCTTTAAAATGATAAGCTAACACTTTTTCTTGTTCGTTTAACTTGTTCAATCCATCGGTTAATTGGATTTCTCCACCTTTTCCAGTAGATAAGTTCGCTAAAATCGGAAAGATCGCCGGTGTCAAGACGTACCTGCCCATAATCGCTAAATTAGAAGGCGCTTCTTCCGTGATAGGTTTTTCAACTAATGTTTCGATTTCTTGAATGTCTGATAGTTCGTTTGATTTCGTTTGAATAATTCCGTATTTGGACACATCTTCTTTAGGGACTCGGTGCACGCCGATGACAGAAGATCCGTACTGTTCATAAACCTTCATTAGTTGTTTCATACAAGGTTCTTCTGACACGACGATATCGTCTCCTAAGAGCACTGCGAAAGGTTCATCACCGATAAATCGATTCGCACAATATATTGCATGGCCTAATCCTTTTGGCTCTTTTTGCCGGATATAATGAATGTTTGCCAAATTAGAAATGGCTTGAACTTGTTTTAACAATTCATATTTCCCTCGCTCCGCCAACTTCGCTTCCAATTCATACGATGTATCGAAATGATCCTCTATCGCTCGCTTCCCTCTGCCAGAAATAATGATAATATCTTCTATTCCGGAAGCGACCGCTTCTTCTACGATATATTGAATCGTCGGTTTATCGACAATCGGAAGCATTTCTTTCGGCTGTGCTTTCGTTGCTGGAAGGAATCTCGTTCCTAGTCCTGCCTGGAATGATCGCTTTTTTCACTCGCATATTGTTTGCTCCTTTAATGAATGACTACCCTTATATATTTTACCATATAGATACGCAAAACATTGCACAAAATCGATGTCATATATTACGATTCATTGTATAATAGTAAAAAGCTGATACTGTTGGTTGTAAAAATTTTGTTCATTTATCGCAGAAAATGAGAAGGTAGGGCTATATATGAGATTTATTTGAGAAATTAAAACATCACGATGAAAAAATAGCTGTGATCGGATTAGGATATGTTGGTTTACCTGTAGCAATTGAATTTGCTAAAAAATATAGTGTCATCGGATATGATGTCAATAAAGAAAAATTAGAAACGTACAAAAGAGGAATCGATGTCACAGGTGAAGTAGGAGACGAAGCAGTTCAAAATACGACGTTGACATTTACCCATGAAGAAGAAATGTTACGAGAATGCAAATTTCATATCGTTTCGGTTCCGACACCGATCAATTTAGATAAAACACCTAATTTAACACCGATTATTAGTGCAAGTGAGACGATCGGAAGAAATTTAACGAAAGGTTCTATCGTCGTATATGAATCGACTGTCTATCCTGGAACGACGGAAGAAATTTGCGTTCCTATTTTGGAAAAAGAATCAGGTTTAAAGTTCGGAGAAGATTTTAAAGTTGGCTATTCACCAGAAAGAATTAATCCTGGTGACAAAGTACATACATTGACGAAAATCGTAAAAGTTGTCTCAGGCTCTGACGAAGAAGCATTACGTGAAATTTCTGATGTTTATGGGTATGTTATCGAAGCTGGTGTCCATGAAGCAGAATCCATTAAAGTTGCCGAAGCTGCGAAAGTAATTGAAAACTCACAAAGAGATATTAATATTGCATTTATGAATGAACTTTCAATGGTATTTAATAAAATGAACATTAATACGAAAGCAGTTTTAGAAGCTGCCGGTACGAAATGGAACTTTTTAAAGTTTACTCCGGGTCTTGTTGGCGGACATTGTATTGGGGTCGACCCATATTATTTTACGTATAAAGCGGAACAGCTAGGTTATCATTCGCAAATTATTTTAGCTGGCAGAAAAATCAATGACAATATGGGAAAACATGTTGCTGAAAATGTAATTAAATCGATGATTCGTGCTAAATTAATGTCAATGAAGCGAAAATCGGTATTTTAGGATTAACATTTAAAGAAAATGTTCCTGATGTAAGGAATACGAAAGTAATCGATATCGTGAAAGAATTGGAAGAATACGGAATTGATTTCGTCAGTTCATGACCCTGTAGCTGACCCGGAAGATGTGATGAAAGAGTTTGAACTTAGTCTTGTCGATGAAAATGAATTACGTGATCTCGATTGTGTTATTTTAGCAGTTCCACATAAAGCTTATTTAGAAAAATATGATTTAGATGCCATTTTAAAATTGTATCGAGCAAACGAAGAAAAACGAGTTTTCGTTGATATTAAAAGTGTGTTTGACAAAAAAGAATGTGAGGAAAGAGGATTATATTACTGGAGTTTGTAAAAATAGACTGGTTTATATGGCAGCAAGTAGGAGGAAATTTTCTTTTACTACTTGCTTTTTTAATGGGTCAGTTCTATATAACAGAAGTAGCAAGTAGGAATTTATTTATTCCTGCTTGCTTTTTTCTATTGGTTGAAGGTGGGATGTTCGTGACGGGATGAGGATATGTTCTGACGGGATATGGAGCGTTGAGACGGGATAAGGATGGGTGACGAGATATGAGAGCGTTACGGCGGGTTGAGGATGGGTTATGACGGGATGTAGGAGCGTTGCAACGGGTTGAGAAGATGCGAGACGGGACATGGGATGTTAAGACGGGATGAGGATTATACGTGACGAGGCGTAATATTATGGGACAGGACGTGTGTATTTTGTGACAGTACGATAGGTATGGCACTACATACAATTTCTGCCCTCTTTAAATTTTAATAAAAAAATTAAGTGAACAGCCGACCAACTATTTCAACTGTTCACTCACATTATTCATTTTGTTCTTTCATTCTATTTTTTTTTTATTTAAATAATCTTAACACTCCATCCACCACCGGCCTTTTTCCTCCATTTACTAGTCCTGCAATTTCAGCAAGTATATGAATAAGTACGATAACGATCTAATGTTGCAATGAAAGAAACAATAAACGAAGCTTCTGAAAATAAGATTGCTAAAATACCAAACAATGAACTGAATCCGTACATAATTAATACCGATTGTCGGTGTGTAAATCCAACACGTAACAATTGATAGTGAATATGTTTATTATCTGGTTTCATAATTTTTTGTTTATTCTAATAGCGACGGATTATCGCAAATAACGTATCAAAAATCGGAACCGCAAGAATGATGATCGGAATGACAAAACTGAATAAAGCGATATTTTTAAATAAACCGAGCATGGAAATGACAGCGACCATATAACCTAAAAAGTTTGACCCCGTATCGCCCATATAAATTTTCGCCGGATAAAAATTGTGGTATAAAAAACCAAGATTGGCACCGATAAGCACAATCGCAAAATAAGCTGCAATGACTTGACCATCGATAATTGCCATGACGAACATACTTAATAAAGCGATTGTCGAAACACCTGTAGCTAGTCCATCTAAACCATCAATTAAATTAATTGCATTCGTTATTCCAACGACCCACAAAACAGTAATAAGCACACTAAAAACACCTAATTCGACTAAGCCGAAAAAGGGTATCGTAATTCGCTCGATGATGAGCCCTGATGAAATTAAAAACGATGCTGCGATTAATTGACCAGACAATTTTATTATCGGTCGGATATCGAACTTATCATCTAATATTCCGGTAATGATAATGACGATCGCACCTAATACGATTTCAAAAAGATGCTCGTGTACAGGTTGTAAATATAGCAACCCTAAAGCAGCACCGAGAAAAATCGCCAAACCGCCCATGAGTGGAGTTGGTTTGATATGGATTTTTCTTTGGTTTGGAAAATCGACGATTTGAAACTTTATCGCTATTTTTTTAATTGGAAACGTAAGAAAAAATGTCGAAATAAGCGCGATAAACGATGCGATCATTAAGTCTACATAATTCAGCATGTTATTCTCCTCAAATAAAAGTGTGCTTTCAAAATTTTTCGCTTATAAACTAGCTAAATTATATCGTTTCTTTGTCGATATATGCAAATATTAATTTCATCTTACCGAATTTGTCATGATATTTACTATTATTTGTAATTTTGCATCGATTATCATCTGCTGACTTAAAAGGTAACATTTTTCCATTGAAATCATATCCATAATTGTATGATGACTAACATAAAGGATGATCGAAATTGTTATCACCACGAGTCCGATTTAGACTTTTTTCTTTAATTTCAAGACATGGTATTAGAGTGCTTCATTCTGAACCAGGAAGAATTGTCGTCAGCATCGCTACTTGGCGAGAATTCGAACGGGAAATTTTGCAGTTGATTGAAGAATTGCAACATGATCCTTATATTTATGAAATTCAATTTTCAAATGGAGTCGCTGAAGTTGTGTACGATGAAGCTGGATTAACGGATCCAGCCGCAATTGATAGATGGTTGAACATATTAAATAAGTATCCTTTTTAAAAAAATTTCGACAAGTGATAAGGTTTTATTCCCGGTCATAACGTTTGAAAATAATGGATAAAATTGGTGATTTCAAGTTTTTATTACCGCTTTTTATTATTACTAATTAAATTTTCTCACTTATAAAACCGGAAATATATACCATATTTTTCGTACTTTCATTGCAAATTTGTTCATTTTTCGCTTATTTATAAGTCGATTCCATATTCTTACTAAAAATCCAATTTAAATAATAAGTCCGATTGACGCTGTCACCACTCACACTTATTATTACTTTGTGATTAAATAATCTGAAAGGGATGATAAAGTTTATGAGGGAGAATCCTGTACACAGGAATCGCCATTCGGTGATACGTAAAACAGTCGGACTTACTGTTGCTACTTCACTCGTATTTATGACACCAGTAGCACCATATATAGCAAATTTTGCGAAGGAAGGTGAAGAGGCAACTTCAGTCGTTTATGCGCAATCACAAAATTTATTAGAAAGAACTAGCCACAGCTTCTACATCGGACATCATTGGGATAACAGTGTAACGAGACATACTCTTACATACGGAGGATTTGCAACACTTGATTTAGACACGCAAAGTGCGATTACATATATCGTGCAACTACCTAATGAATTAGCATTTGTTTTAAATGATGAAGAGACTGTTGCAAGAACGATTTCTGAGTTTGATATCTCTGGGTATGCTTTAGATAGTAATGGAGAACAATTTTCACTTACTCGAATTGAAAATTTGTCTGATTATTTATCAGTAAACAACGCAACAAATAGTTTTGAATTTGATTTAAGACAATTAATGGTAGATCATAACCTTTCACCAATACCTGACAATTACTATGGGTTTAATTTTAGACTAGTTACTCCATATAAAGGATTACCAAATGGAAATTACGAAATTAGAGCAGCGTTAACAGAAGGGACGACTGATTTATCGAATGTTTCGAATGCATTTTCCGGAACGTTAAGAGTTGATTACCATGATGGCGACGAACCTGATGCAAATAAAGAGGAGTTAGAAGCTTTATTGCAGTCGATTTACGAAGCCGACTATCAAGAAGAATTTTATACAGAGGAAAGTTGGGCAAGCTTCATTGAAGCGTTAGAACATGCGGAGCAAGTGATGGAAGATGAAAATGCTACTCAAGCAGAAGTAGATCAAGCAGTTGAAAACTTAAGAGAAGCGCTTAATAATCTCGAATTCATTTCTCCGCCAGATGAGCCTGATGTAGATAAAAATGAACTAGAAGCTTTATTACTATCAATTTATGAAGCTAATTATCAAGAAGATGATTATACAGAAGAAAGTTGGGCTCAGTTCGCTGAAGCATTAGCACATGCAGAGCAAGTGATGGAAGATGACGATGCTACACAAGATGTAGTGGACGAAGCAATTCAAAACTTAATCGAAGCACGTGATAATCTTGAATCTATTTCTCCACCAGACGAGCCGGGTGATGAGCCAGGTGACGAGCCAGGCGATGAACCGGGTGACGAACCGGGAGACGAGCCGGGTGATGAGCCAGGTGATGAACCGGGTGATGAACCGGGTGACGAACCGGGCGATGAACCGGGTGACGAACCTGGAGATGAGCCGGGTGATGAACCAGGTGATGAACCAGGTGATGAACCGGGAGACGAGCCGGGTGATGAGCCAGGCGATGAACCAGGTGACGAACCGGGCGATGAGCCGGGTGATGAACCGGGTGACGAACCGGGTGATGAACCAGGTGATGAACCAGGTGATGAACCGGGCGATGAGCCAGGCGATGAGCCAGGCGATGAACCGGGTGACGAACCTGGAGACGAGCCGGGTGATGATCCAGGCAATTCAACTAGTGGTGATGGAACAGCGGATGAAGATTCCGACGATGACGGTGCGAAAGTCACTGTAGAAGATGAAGATGATGATTCAAAAGAAAAATCGGATAAAGACGGTGTTCTTCCTAAAACAGCAACGAATTACTGGAACTTAGGATTAGCTGGTGTAACAGTGTTATTAGCTGGTGTCGTCATGAATCTAATTTCTCGTATAAGACGCACTACACTTTAATAAATTGAAAACAGCCGTGAAAACGTACCAATGTTTTCACGGCGTTTTATTTTTTTCCTGG
>CAVYBX010000011.1:0-10339 GCA_963766835.1 uncultured Bacilli bacterium | reverse complement strand
CTTTGTTTTGCTTCCATGCTTCTTTCTAGCTTTTCACCGAATTTCGCTAGTAACCAAGCAGTGATGATCGCAAAAATAACGACTTCATAAAATCCAACACCGATACCGATTCCTACTCCACCGGAAAATAAAATCATCGCCGCAGATGTAAGTCCTCTAATTTGAAAACCATCTTTTAAAATAACGCCAGCCCCTAAAAACCCTAATCCAGAAACGATTTGTGCTGCTAAACGAAGCGGATCCATTCGAACGAGTTCATTCATTTCCCCGTATTTTTCCACCCCTACAACTGATAAAATCGTTAACAATGTACAAGCTACCGTCACATACATATACGTTTTAACTCCGGCAGGTTTATTTTTAAATTCTCGGTCTAAGCCGATTAAAAATCCTAAAATCGCACTTAACAATATTCGAAACATATATTCTCCATATTCCAAGAAAAAACCGCCTATGTCCATTTGTGACCCTCCTTAATAAACCGTTCATTGATGTATCTACTATCATAGCTTAAATGAAAAAATTTAGAACAACATTCGTTTCATTGTTATCCAATTGTAAAAAAAACCGTGAAGTAATCCTTCTTCCAGCTATTTTAATCTATTTGTACTTTTTTAAATGAAAAGATAACAATTTTTTACTCGCAACACGAGAAAGTTTATATCTTTCGTTTTAGATGCATAAATCTTATCCCAAAACATAAAAAGTCATCTTTCATCACCATGTTACATGGAGGATGAAAAGATGACTTAACTAAAATTTATTGACTATTCAATATCATTCAGGGACAACATTTAAATCGATTCCCCAAACGATAGGAATGTAAAAGTAAATTAAACCAGTGATTAAAATAATCGCAATAATGTTAAACGCGAATCCCGCTTTTGCCATATCTGGAATTCTTAAATAGCCAGAACCAAATACGACTGCGTTTGGTGGTGTCGCAACTGGTAACATGAATGCACATGATGCGGCAACTGCCTGCTGCAATCATTAAGTGCATATGGATGGAACCCTAAAGCAACTGCTAAGTGACGCCATAATCGGATACATCATCGAAGCTGTTGCGGTATTTGAAGTGATTTCTGTTAAGAAGATGACAAGTGCAGTTACTAACGATAATAACTGACAATAAGTATACACACCGTTTAAGCCCGGATAATTGTGAACCGATCCAAACCGACAACCCGACTGACAAATCCGGCAGCGATTGCAAGTCCCCCACCGAATAGCAAGAGAATGCCCCAAGGTAATTTGACGGCTGTATTCCAATCCAATAAATGATCGCCTTTTTTATTTACGGAAGGAATAATGAATAATAAAATCGCAAATACATTGCAATTACTCCGTCACTTAATACCATCGAATGAAATTGGATAACAAGAAAGTCCGCGTAATCCAAGAAAAGCCGCTAAAATAAAGACTGTTAACACTAATTTTTCTTCTGTAGAAGCTTTACCTAATTTTCTTTTTCTCGCTATCAATAACAGCCGCGTCCGCCAGGCAATGCTTTTACTTTTAATGGGTAAGCAAATTTCGCTAAGATAAAACCAAGCGATGAATATGAAAACTCCACGCAAGCGGAACACCGAATAACATCCATTTTGCAAAGGATAATTCGATGCCATACATTTTATTAATCGCACCTGCAAGCAATGTATTCGGCGGAGTTCCGATTAAAGTCGCAATTCCACCCAATGAAGCCGAATAAGCAATCCCTAGCATTAAGCGCTTTACCGAAATCCAAAATTTTCTTTTGACGTATCGATGTTGGTATCTTTTAACGCTTCTGAAACTTGATAGATAATCGCAAGCCCCATCGGAACCATCATCATCGCTGTTGCTGTATTTGAGATCCACATCGATAAAAATCCTGTCGCAACCATAAAACCTAAAATGATTCTGTCCGTATTCGTTCCGATTGATGTAATAATTGCAATGCTATACGACGGTGTAAATTCCATTTTTCCATCGCAAGGGCAATCATAAATCCACCCATAAATAAAAAGATTGTTTCATCACCATAAGCAGATGCTGTCGCTTTGACTTCCATTCCGCCGTGTCAAAGGAAAAAGAATAATCGGTAATAAAGAGGTTACAGGAATAGGCAGAGCTTCTGTCATCCACCAAGTTGCAATCCATAACGTACTCGCTAAAATTGCGACTCCTTCTTTTGATAAATCGTCAGGCTGAAAAAATAATAAAGTAAAAATAAAGAATAAAGGACCTAATATTAATCCGATAAGTTGTGGCAACGTATAAGTTCTCGGAGGTTTTTCCTCGCCTCCATGATTTCCGTTTGAACTAACTGTATCTTTATGTTGTTTTACCATTTTGTCAACTTTTGCATTCGGTTTCACAAAAAAGAATAATCTATCTTTTACATCATCGTGCATTTCCCATAACCGATCCCATGTGGCAGAAAACATTTTTAAACCTCCTAAATATTGCAAAAATAACAACGCTATTTAGTATAACATATTTTGGAATGATATGTCATATATAAACAATTATTTTAAATATCGAATTTTCGTGAATAAAGTGTGTAAAATTACTTAATATCACGATCCTTTCATTTTAAAAAGTAATCTTTCAAAAAATAAAAATAACGCTTATCAAAGCGTTTTATAAAATAGTAATAAAACGAACTTATTATTATCATCGAATGTTAAAAACGATTATTTATACTTTTCACACATTGTTAACATATTAATTTTGGATTAAAAAGTCGTTGAATTGGCAGATGTTAAGAAATGTAAACCAATCCAACGATTTGTGGAAATTTTATCATTTTGTACTAGCTAAATTTTAAAATCTATTGTTCGAAATTCTATTTGAAATGTAGTACTTCGGTTTGAAAATCATTATTTATTTAGTTCCATATCGTTCATTTTCCAATTGCCGTTTTCGTTTACGAATTCAAAATCAACGACGTAACTATATTCCGTTTCATAATTAATAATACCGAATCCGACAATGACGGAATCTTTATTATTTTCGTGCGTATAGCGAAATTCGATATCACCGAGATCTTCTTCCGTTAAAAACGGTTGTTCATGAGGATATGTCACGTTTTCAAAATAAAATGTATCATTATCTTTATCTATTTTCGTTCCTTTTGAAATAATCGATTCGAGAAATTCATAGTTTTTTTCAGTTTGAGCGTCAAAAATTTGATAAGCTAAATTGACTAATTTTTCATGCCCATCGTCTACTACGTTTTCGTTATCGTCATTATTTAGCTGTCTATTCGTTTGCTGATTGGCTTGTTCTGAATCGTTCGTTTGTTCTGGTTGTTCGTTTGTGTTATTTTCATCTTCATTAGCATCAGTTTCTTCCGTCTTAGGTTCTGCTTCACCGTCTTCTGTAGTTTCTTCGTCCGTTTCTTCTTCGACTACTTCTTCATCAGGTTCGACTTCATTCGGTTCGTTTTCTGTATTAGTTTGCGAATTACATGCTGCAAGTAATAAAATAAGTCCTATAAATATGACCAATCTTTTCATCATTTTGAACCTCCTCGTTATAATGATAGAATACCACATTTTACTAGGAGAAATATATGGATTTTTTGAAACAAATGTTTTAACTAAATTAGTAAAAGTGCATCTAAGTCGTTTATTTTTATTTTCCGCTGTCCTTTCTGTTCGATTAGCCCTTGCTCCTCAAACTCTGTTAATTTTCGACTTAATGTTTCGGGAGTCGTTCCTAAATATGAAGCTAAATCTTTTTTACTCATCGGTAAAGTTACAACCGTTTTAGCTTGATCGTCAGCATATTCTGCCAAAAACAAAGCAATTCGTGTTTCGACTTTTTCCGTAGCAAACCGTGTCGTCTGTTTTTCAGAACCTTCGAGACGATTGGCAAATTCTTTCAATATTTTTAAAGAAATCGTCGGATAGGTTAATAACAATCTTTGTAAATCATCGCGACGAATTTGGCAAATTTCCGTATCTACGATCGCTTCAGCGTATGCTTCATGTACAGATTGTTGAAACAGGGCTAATTCTCCCGTAAAATCACCCGGGTGCAACATGCGAATCATTTGTTCTTTTCCTGATTCCGACAAACGGTAAATTTTAATTTTTCCTCGATTCACAATATATAATGCATCGGAAGGGTCTCCTGGATGATAAAGGATCTCGCCTTTTTTATATGATACACCGCGGACAACCTCCATGATTTCATACAACTGTTCATCTTCTAAATGATTAAAAATTGGTACGAGCGAGACACATGCTTGTTGAGTGGCCTCACCTTCGTGATGGTGAGAGCATATCGTTCGCTGTGACATGTTACTTCACTTCCTCTTCCTTTATCGTCCGAAAATTTTGCTTGGAATGTAATTAGTTTTTACATAAGTATTCAATTTATATGTTCCATGCACTTAACGGAAAATGGTCTTACTTATAATATTTCACATTTTATTTTACATGAAACATTTAAGTTATTGAAGGGACAGGTTATTTTTTCGTTTACGGTTAAAGCCGATCAACCTCATCCCATTTAATATGACGAGTAAGACACTCGCTTCATGGATAAACATGCCGGAAGCTAAATGTACCGTACCATTTAACACTCCGATAAGCAGCAACACAACTGTTCCGACGGCTATAAAAGTATTCTGTTTCATATTTCGAATCGTCGCTTTTGCTAGAGAATATGCGTGTGAAAACTGAGTGAGACGATCAGCCATTAAGACGATATCAGCCGTCTCCATGGAAATATCTGTGCCGCCTTCACCCATCGCAAGCCCGATATCCGCTGTCGCGATTGCTGGCGCGTCGTTCAATCCATCCCCGACCATCGCCACGACATGACCTTCTGCTTGTAGTTTTTCGACATACTCTACTTTATCTTGTGGCAACAATTGGGCGTGATATTCATCTAACCCGAGTTGTTCGGCAACTTTTTTCGCTGTATGTTCATTATCGCCTGTCAACATGATCATTCGTTTGACACCTTGTTTACGCAATTCAGCTAATGCTTGTTTTGCATCATCACGAATTTCATCAGCAATTGAAATGATTGCAACAATTTTTCCATCAATTGCGGCAAAAACAGCTGTATTCCCGTGTTTTTCTTGTGCTGTCGCATATTGTTCGATTAACGGTTCGATGGAAATATGTTCGTTTTCCATTAATGTTCGATTGCCGATGACAACTTGCTTTCCTTCTACCGTTGCAATCACGCCATGTCCTTTTACAACTTCTCCTTGAGGAACTTCTTCCGTCAATTCGATATTTCTTTTTTTCGCTTCATTGACGATCGTCTTTCCTAAATGGTGTTCAGAAAGCAACTCTGCTTGAGCGACGATTCGTAACATGTCATTTTCAGCATGGTTGTTGAACACTTTTATGTCGGTCACTTCTGGACGTCCTTTTGTCAATGTCCCTGTTTTATCAAATACGATCGTATCGACTTTGGAAAGGACATCCATCACTTCGCCGCCTTTAATGAGGGCGCCATGTTTTGCTCCATTTCCAATTCCAGCGACATTCGATACCGGTGCTCCGATGACGAGCGCGCCGGGACATGCGATAACGAGAAATGTAATCGCAATATGCAAATTGCCGGTGAACAAATATACAATAAGTGCAAGCACAACAATTGCCGGCGTATAAATATTGGCAAATTTATCTAAAAACTTTTCTGTCTTCGATTGCGATTCTTGCGCTTCTTCAACTAATTCAATGATTTTGGCAAATGTCGTATCAGCGCCGACTTTTTCGGCTATTATTTCTATATACCCGTTATCTACAATTGTACCACTAAAAACTTCATCATTTTGCTTTTTTTCAACCGGAATCGATTCCCCGGTTACCGTCGCTTCATTGATCGTCGCTTGTCCAATAATAATTTTTCCATCGACAGGAATTTTGCCACCTGGATGAATGATGATACGGTCGCCAATTTCTACATCGTCGACTGAAATAGTAACTTTCTCTCCGTTGCGGATGACCGTCGCCTCTTCCGGTGCCATTTCAATTAACTCACGAATCGAAGAACGAGTTTTTTGTAATGTTTTTCCTTCTAAATAAGCTCCGAATAAAAATAAAAATGTCACGACCGCTGATTCCACATCTTCTCCGATCAATAACGCTCCAATGACCGCGATCGTCACTAACAATTCGATACTGAACGTCCTTAGTTTGATCGCTTGAAATGCTTTGATGGAAATCGGTACACTAGCGATGAATGTGGCGACGATTAGGAAGAAATTTTTCATGTCACCTCCTAACATAAACGCTAACACGATCGATATAAATGAAAGCAATGTTAACATGTTTTTATTTTGATGGATAAATCGAAGCATGTTCATCTACTCCTTTCTGATTATCAATTTTTTTCTATATAAAAAGGGGGTTAAAAATTTCGGATTAGGGACGTGACGCCATATGTTATAAAGTGAATTCGCATAGAAGGCATGTGACGCCATATGTTAAGTACGTGATACCTCATGATAGGTGCACGGATATGCAAGAAATAGACACGATGCCGCATTAGGTATGCAAGAATCCGTAAGATGATTGCACGAATCGGCATAAAACTTCATGATTCTACAAAGTGGTGTGACTTCGCGTAAAGGTCAACGAACTAGCAAGGAGAGTATACGAATCGGCATAAGGCTTCGTGAATCGGCAAGAAGAGTGCACGACGAATCTGCATAAAAATGAACGAGTCCACAAGAAGAGTGCGACTCAGCGTAGAGCTCTATGTCAGCAAAGTAGTGGTGCGACTCAGCATAGGGCTCCTTGAATCCGCATGTAGGACGCACGACTCAGCATAAAGCTCCATGAACCCGCAAGAAGAGCGCACGACTCAGCATAAAGCTCTATGAATCAGCAAGGTGGTGGCACGAATCTGCGAAAAAGATGAACGAACTAGTAAGGAGAGTATACGAATTGGCATAAGACGCTGAGACACCGCAAGTAGGATGTTCGAACCGGCATATGTTAGTTGTGTACTTCGTATATCCACGAGCAGATTGAAACGTGAATGTTCACCTTCTCACATCTTTCCCTTGCTAACTACTATCAGTATAAAATTCTTCCTCCTTAAAAGAATTGACAGCAATCAAGTTTTATAAAGTTTTTCCACTATAAAATTGAGCAAAGAAAAACCGTTGATCAGGCAAAGCCCTTTCAACGATTCCAAATGTCTATGAAACTTTCGTTTTTAATACTGGATAACCGAGCTTTTCAATTTTTTCGGCTAGCTCTTCCACTTGTACGACCGATTCATCAAATTCGACCTTCACTTTCCCCGAATTAAAAAGTACTTTAGAAAATTGTACTCCGCTTGATTTGTTTAGTGCCGATTCAATTTTTTTAATACAAGATGGGCAAGTTAATGGTTCTAAATGAAAAACTGCATTCGCCATCATATATTCCTCCTTCATTCGTTCTACCTTTATTGTACTTTGCTAGGTGAAAGAAATAATTGATGGAAATCAATTTTTTTTAAAAATATTTGACTGTGTGGAGCTTTGAGCCAGTATAGAAGGTAACTAACCAACAAGGAAAGGGTGCGAATCTGCGTAGTGCTCTATGAATCAGCAAAACGTTGACACGAATCTGCATAAAGGTGAATGATTCCGCATGAAGAGCGCACGACTCAGCATAAGAATCCATGACTCAGCAAAGTGGTGGTGCGAATCTGCGAAAAAGATGAACGAGTCCGCAAGAAGAGTGCACGATCCGTGAAACCCGCATGAAGAGTGCATGACTCAGCGTAGTGCTCTGTGAATCAGCAAAGCGGTGGCACGAATCTGCATGAAGATGAACGAACCAGCAAGGAAAGGGCGCGACGCCACATAAGGCTACGTGACAGCGCAAGAAGAGGGCGCGACGCCGCGTAAATAGATGCGCTACCATCATTACATCTCACAAGCTTCTAAACAGACGATAATTTCCTCTTCCGAAAAAATGAAATCTTCTTTCGTTATTTCAAATAATCGATTGTTTAATTTTAACTTTAATAAATTCGACCATTTCGGACGTGAGCGGCTAGAGATAATTACCCGCGCGTGTGGTGGAAGTAACTCAATAAACCTTTCCATAAAAATATTAATTTGAAACACATGGTCCACGAGATGAAAATCGTCGATGATAATTGTGAGCGATTCCGAAAATTCACACAATTCATTGATGAAAAGGGCAAGCCACTGTTGTAATTCTTCATCACTGACAAAGATAGATGGTGTAATGACATTTTCGAACGTCGCACCAAAACCCGGAATGACACGCTCCACACTCGAAATTAAATACGCGATAAAAGGAATGATGTCATCATCTTCCTCTGTCACTGAATACCAACTGTACAATTCATTTTGGTCGCTAAAATATTGCGCTAACCCTAAACTTTTCCCATATCCAGGACCACTATAAACTAACGTTAATTGATGTTCCAATGCTTTGTTCATTTTTTTAATGAAAGATGAACGACGCATATATGTCGATTGAGGAATTGGCGGGATCAGTTTTGAATGAATAACCGTCACATTTTCCATCGCCATCACCTTCTATCGGAGAAAGTTTACCATATTATATCATTTGGAAAAACAAACAACCATAAAAAAAGAACACCGAGATACTATTAAGCTTAGTGTTCTATTAACAAGTAAAAAATTGATACAATAGACGATTTTCTTTCAGATCCGCTTGCATTTGAACGACTTTTCTAAAAATATCGTAACTATATTGTTCACGTTCACATTCAGTAAACACAAATTTATATAATAATGCTAACGCGACGATATTTTCATTTTTTAAGTAGTCTTCTAATTCTCTTTTTAAAATTTGTACAGGTGATAACTGATTTGAAACGTTCATATCTTCGGATGGAGTATGTTCGTATAAAGTCACTAAAACCGGGATGACGGGAATGAGAAAATGTTTCTGCAAGGCTATTTTCACCATATGTATTCGTTCATTCAGTATAGAAAGTGGCGTTTTCGTCGTCGCAACGTGGATAAATAAAATGACATCATCGCCATTACGTTTCGTTTTCATTCCGATATTTGTTCCATTATGAAGCGGGAACGTAAACAAGTTAAATTTTTTCGCCGCGATCGGTGTAAACGAGCTCGTAAACTGGTGATGTAACTTAGGGAAAAATCCTTTTAGAAAGTCATCGATGCAAGTGAAAAACAAATCTTTCATCCAATAGCGAGTCGTATCCTTCGGCCTAGTGTCTTTAGTTTTAATATACGTTCTCATCGTTACACTCCTAATGATTTCATACTATATTTTGTATAAATCTCCTAAATAACTAAATAAAAAGAACTAGTAATTCGCCAAAAAATTTTTAATATTTATTCTAATTATATACTATTGTCTCTCCTTTCGTAAAATAAAAGGATAAAGGCAAAGTATTCCACCACATGAAAAGCAGATGTCTGCTAGTAATCTCAAAAAATAAAGGAGGCAAGCAGTAAAAAGAAAATCTCTTTTTCTACTTGCCATATTTCCCGACCTTTATTCTATGATTTCGACATCGTTAGCAATGATTTCGCGATTTCTAAACATAAAAAGTGAAATTGGTATAGAAGTACTAACCGTAATGATACCAATTACAACGTGTAGGACCGGATTCGTAGAATATCTTTTCGCAATAAAATAAAATGCGTAAAATATCATCGCGGTCGGAATGAGCGTCACGAAAAAGACCGCTGAACTAAGTAAAAATGATACGACGACTGCAACCCCGTATAGTATAGTAAATTTTCCTCGTATTCCAGGATGTACATCTTTTTCTACTAACCAAGTCATTAAAAATTGACTAACAATCGGGATCCATGCTAACCAAGCAATATCTTCTTTTCCTTCACGTTTTGGCGCAGGCGAGATTTCGCCCACGGTCTCGCCGCGCATGCGCATGGCGGTGACCGCCGCAGCGACCTGGGCCGGCGAGGGCTCGCCGCGCAGGCAGGCGGCGAAGAAGTCTCGGCCGTCGTCCTCGGACAGGGTCGCGCCATCGGCCAGCTTGGCCAGCAGGGGCTTGAAGGCGTCGGACATGGCGCCTGCGGGCGTCAGACGCCGCGCCAGCGCTTGACGCCCGCGAGGTCGAGGAAGTTGGCGAGCAGCTCGTGGCCGCCTTCGGTGGCGATCGACTCCGGGTGGAACTGCACCCCGTGCCACCGGGCGGCTCCTGTGCTGGAAGCCCATGATCTCGCCGTCCTCGGTCCGGGCCGTGACCTGGAGCTCCTCGGGCAGGTTTTCGCTGCGCACCGATAGCGAATGGAGCGGGTGGTGGTGAAGCGGTCGGCATGCCGGTGAACACGCCCTTGCCGGTGTGCCGGATCTGGCTGGTCTTGCCGTGCATCAGCGCCTTGGCGCGG
>CAVYBX010000010.1:0-208142 GCA_963766835.1 uncultured Bacilli bacterium | reverse complement strand
ACGGGAAAATGAATATCGTGTTCATGAACATTACGTTCCACTTATTTTGTTAGCGAAAGATGGAAGTCATTTACTCGTCATTTTTGAATTAAACGGTGAAAAGCAACAACTTATTCAAAAAATTCGGACAGAATCTACTTAATAATATAGAAAATGGATATTTCGTAAAATACCGTACCAAGTTAAAAATATTGTAATAAGGATATATATGATAATATACAAAATTTGTTTCTTTTTATGGCGGTGTTTCGGTACCGATGTTATTCCTGATGCGACAAAACCAGCAATTAATCCACCTAAATGAGCACCCATATCAATTTGCGGGACCATAAAACCAAAAATGAGGTTAATCGCTAAGATTAAAAGTAAATTTCTTCCCATCGTCTGTTTAAACAATCTTTTTTCAACTGTACCGAAAAAAAGTAACGCACCAAATAAACCGAACAACGCTCCTGATGCACCAGCAGCGACGTGGTAATTAAACGCAAAACTCGTCAATCCACCGCCGATCCCACTTAAAAAGTATATAATTAAAAATCTCATCGATCCATAAATACTTTCAACAGCTATACCTAAATAATAAAGAGCTAACATATTCATCAGTAAATGAAACACACCGATATGCAAAAACATCGATGTGACGATCCGCCACCATTCCCCGTCTATCATAGCAGGATTAAACTTCGCGCCACTTTCAATTAGATGTTCGACATTCGTACTGCCTCCTGTTAACTCGAGCAATAGAAAAGCAATTAAATTAATGACAATTAAAAAATAAGTAAACCGTGGTTTACCGAATGTGAAAACGTTTTTAATATTTTCTTGTTTCGCTTTATATGAACGTTGTAAGCTTTGTTTATACTTGTCAATTACATGTTCAATATCATGAATAGGAATTTCATCAAAAGTATGTTCGATTCTTGCTCCAATTTGCTGTAAAAATCTCGTTTTTTCTACTTGAAAATTATCATTTGACAGATAAAAAACTTTCATTTTAATCATATTTTTATCGTTTAATATGATCGGTTTTTTTAAATTTTCCCAGTCATCTACAGGTTCATATGAAGTAATGTAAACATTATAAATTTCGACATGATTGTTCGTAAAATATTGCTTTAATGATCTCATCCGTTGGAAAACATTCGTAATATCAGCTTTTAACTGATTTTTCCAATCGAAACCACGGTGGATGAGACGAATGACTTTTGACGTTTTCCGGTCATATTTCTCTAACCATAATTCGTTCGTCTGATCATTCAAATATAGCACTTCGTAGTCATCGTTTGTAACTAATTCATACGCTAATCGGTATAAATGATACTGCTCCGTTATATACATACGACACCTCTTTAAATATCATTTGAAAAATCATCGATTCGGATAAATTTTCACCCGATAAAAGCCATCTTCTGTTACGAGAAAATCTACGGGTATATCGTACGGTTGAATCGGTATTTTTTCAATCATTTGTCGTTTACTTGCTATCGATACTGTCGTTCGCTTATAATCGGTTAAAAAACGATCGTAGTATCCTCCGCCAAATCCGATACGGTAACCGTATTCGTCAAATACAATTCCCGGAACGATCAGCAGATCAATCTCATTTTTGTCATATTTCTTACTATATTCTTCTTTAGGTTCTAATATATTACCATACCCTACTTCTAATTCACTATCTTTATGTACTTCAAAAAATGTAAGCTGTCTCTTCATCGGATATGTTTTCGGAACGACGACAGTTTTATTTTCCTCCCAAGCTTTTTCCATAATCGGTTTCGTATTCCATTCGAACGGTTGTGAAAATGTCGTTCCGATAACAGAAGACTTTTGAAAAAGTTTCGAATGAATTAAATGAGAAATGAGCAAGTTTTCTATTTCAGTTTTTTCTTCTTCGCTAAGTTGATTTAAACGTTCGAGGATTTGTAAACGTAATTTTCTTTTATACATGAAATCCCACCCCCTTTTCTATAAAAAAAACTCCTATCTTAAAATATGATAAGAGTTTCTGATTCAAACTACTTTGTTTCGCGGTGTAAAGTGTGCTTTCTTAAACGTGGACTATATTTCATCAATTCTAATCGTTCCGGGTTGTTCCGTGTGTTTTTCGTCGTAATATAATTTCTGTCACCAGTTTCTGTACAAGCTAACGTAATATTTACTCGCATATTTCAAGCCCCTCCAAAAAATTTAACAATAATTTATTTTACCTTCACTATGATAACAGATACTGATGATTCTAGCAATTAGTTTTATATTGTAAATAATTTTTTTTAGCAATTTCAGCTGAATTCGTAGTATAATGTGTTTTAGATTAAAATGGAGGTTGGAGAAAATGGTATATATATTCGTAACAATCGTCGTAATAGGTCTCGTTTTACTCATCAGTTCTTTTTTTATGAATGACAAAATATCAAATTTAGAAGAACAACTCGAGCAATTTTCGATATCGACGATGCAAGATACATATCAAATCAAACAAAAAATTAAAATTTTAGAAGAAGAGTTATTAACGGATAATATCCAGGATGAAGGTGCTGCGGATATTCCACCATCGTTAAAAGACAAGCCGTTATTAATTCAAAAAGTGTATCATTTACATCAACAAGGGTACTCAATTGAAGATATTTCCGAACAAACCGATTTAAGTACGCACGACATTCAGACGATATTGAAAAACAATATTTAAAGTAAGGAGCTTTGGATGACGATGAAACAACAAGTCCGCTTTTTTGCAATTGGATTATTGACCGCGACGCTTTTAATTTTCGCAATTTATTTTATGACGGATGAAACGGATGCACATTTGGAAAACGTCCCGGTAGAAGAAATGATCGAAAAAGTTGAGTCGGAAGGCTATCGAGTAATTACAGAAGATGAATTTATTTCTTATTCATTTTATTTAGAAGAAAAAAATCAAGAAGAAGCTAAAAACGAAGAAGAAGCAAAAGATGATAAAGATAAAAATAACAAAAAAGAATCGCAATAACAAAAACGAGGAAGAAGATGAAGAATCTGATGAGGAAGACGAGACGAAAGACGAAGTGAAAAAAATTTCATTTAGAGTGCAAGAAGGTTTCGTTTCTAAAGATATTGCAGATATATTAGAAGATAACGATATTATCGATGATAGCGCTGAATTTGTGGAATATCTTGAAGATAATGATTATAGTCCGTACTTACAGCTCGGAACGTTCGAAGTAACGAGCGATATGAATTATAAGGAAATTGCTGAAACGATCACAACATATCCAGGCGATTAAAAAAGGTCTAGATTTTTTCCAATCTAGACCTTTTTATCATTCATTATCTTCTTCATCTTCTTCATTCGTTTCTTTATTTTCTTTCATCTCAAAATACGTATCAAGAAGTCCTTTTCCTATTTCATGGTTAATCGGGTATTGTCCACGAATAGGTCCTAAATTTGGTACGATTACTGCAAAGGCTACTTCTGGGTCTTCATATGGAGCATATCCTATTAAAGCTAGATTTTCGGTATCTGCAACTTTGACATATTTTCCATTTCTTTCTTCAAATACTTCATTTTCGGCAGTTCCTGTTTTACCTGCAGCACGGTAGCTTTTGCCAGCCCAATGACTGTAACCAGTTCCTCCTGATTCGTTGAAAGCTTGCCAAAAACCTCTTTGAACTCTTTCAATATATTCTTTATCCATTTTCAATTGATTTAACACTTTCGGATGATGTACTTTATAGACGGGGCCGAGTTCATCATCGTTCGGACCCGGTGAGCGGATTTCTTTTACTAAACGAGGTTGTACACGATAACCACCGTTAGCTATTGTAGATACATATTGGGCTAGTTGCATCGTCGTATACGTATCATATTGTCCGATAGCAAAGTCCATAATTTTCCCTGGACCTGGGTCCGGTCCGACGTAACCAGTAGCTTCATAAGGAAAATCTATTCCAGTTTTTACACCTAAACCGAATTGGTTGAAATAATTTCTTATTTGTTGCATTCCTTCTTCATTAAAGGCTGCTTTCGCATTATGAGGAAATGGATAACGGTATTCCCCTCCCATACGTAAAGCGATATAGAACATATATACGTTAGAAGATCGTTTTAAAGCAGAAATATCATTCACAGCACCTAGTCGAGTCCATGATCCTTTGGTCGGTGTATCTCTAATTTTAATTGGACTGTCATAAAAAGTTGTTCCAGGAGAGATTACCCCTGAATCTAAGCCAGCTAATACGGTTGCACCTTTTACTTGTAGAACCGACACGGTGCGTATCATATAGCACTTTGTGTGGAGTGTTTTCATATTCATTCGTTTCCCGGTTGTAATGCCACGCACTCATCGCTAACACTTCACCAGTTTTAGGATTCATGACGACAGCAAGCGCATCTTCCAAATATCGATTAGCTCCTGAATGTCCTCTAGCAGCTTTTAACTCCCTTAATACAATTTCATCGACTTTTTGTTGGTAATCGATATCGATCGTTAAAACGAGGTCTTTTCCTCTTTCTCCAGGAACGATCACTTCAGATCCGATTACTTCGCCTGTTTTCGTCGTTGTATATTGGATTTGTTCCTTTCTCCCTCTTAACACGTCTTCGTATTGTTGTTCTAAACCACTTTTTCCAACACGATCATTCCGACTATAACCTCTCGTTAAATAGTAGCTTCCTGCTCAGCTGGTATACCTTGTTCTTGAGTCGTAATCGATCCGATAATCGATTGTAACGTATCTCCATAGACGTATTCCCGTTCCCAGTCAGTCGTTGCGTTAATTCCTGGTAATTCAGTTAAATGTTCAGCAATTTTTGCATATTCTTCTATAGAAATATCTTTATTTTTAATCACTTCGGGTGTTAGTGCATATGCTTTATCTAATTCTCTTTTAATCGCGATAATTTCTAAATCTTCATCTGTCAGATCACTAATTTCTTCTTCCGTTATTTTTTCCAACATTAAATTGTATTGTTTCACATCATCCAATTCTTTTTCTTCATCTGTTAAACGGTCATATACTTCATCTTTATTTAATAAATACCAATATTCCTTTTTATCTCTTTCGGTTATTTTTTCAATTTGTTTTTCATTCACAGTAATAAAATCTTTTAGTTTTTTTGCCATTTTAAATTTATCTTCAGGCTGTGCCCGTTTCGGTGGTGTGTAAGTAATAGCATATAAAGGATGATTATCGACGATCACTTTTTCGGTGCGATCGTACATTTTACCACGAGGCACAGGCGATTTAGATATATCTTTAATAGTTCGATCAATTTCTGCTTGGTATTCTTCACCTTGCAAAATTTGAACGATCCCTAATTGTAACACTAAGATGGAAAATAAAATGAATACGATAAAAAAGATGACGTTTAATCTAAAGGGAATTCGCGAACGTTTTTTCTTTTTTTGGACCATGTATCATCCCCCTCTTCACTCGTTACCTAAATTATTATACCATATCGATTGTATTAAGTTAAATGAAAGAGGAGTGAAAATTATTCATAAGTTAATTTCACTTTGTTCATAAATAAGTAAATAAACAAATACGCATGGCTAAATATCCCAAGCAATATCGGTATCGGTTCTTCATTTTGTACGACCATGATTGTAATAATAAAAATAATTAACGAAAATACTCTCCCTATATTGACACATATTTCTAATCCGACTACGTACTCAATTCGTAATTCTTTTGCGTAACTGCTCGTCCCGATAATATCATACGTTATCGAGTTAAAAGGAACATTAATGATCGGATAGGCGATACCGATGATAAAGGCATAAATGAGTAAATGTACATAGGTCAACTCAAATAAGATGATAAATACGGAAAAACTTATGACGATACTTCCGACAAGAATTGCTTTTTTTCGTAATGGTTGTGATATCATTTTTGTCACAATGAAATAAAAAACGAACGACATGAAACTTAACGTTAGATTAAAGATACCGAGCGCAAATTCATTTTTCGTAATTAAAAACACCCAAATCGTGACGACGAATACGAAAATTCCTTCACGCATCCCTTGAAAGATATTTGCTAAAATCGTGTTTCGCCAATTTTCGTTTATGTTTATTTCTTGCAAATACTTTTTTCAGTCTGAACTTCCCTTCTGCTTTTCTCCGTTTTAAGAAGAAACTACAAATGACAGCTAAAATGAATAAACTTAAAGATATAGAAAAAACAGTCGTATAACCGATTTCTGTAGGTAACTTAGCGATGATAAATCCGGCTAATACTGGACCGATCATCCCGCCAAGCGATTCTAAACTACCTAGAAACCCGTTGAAAAAATCACGTGTTTCTGGTTCTGTAATTTCAAAAGTTAATACGTTAAAAGCTAACCAATAAAACCCGTAACCAATTCCTAATAAACAACCTAATAAAAAATTATAAATTGCTGCATAATGACCAATTAATAACACTGTCAAAAAAAAAAGAGATAAAAAAATAACCCTGAGTCTTAACACGATAATTCGGTCTACCTTTTTTGCGAGTTTTCCAGCGACGATAAACGTGATCGGTTGAAAAATAAAAATTGCAAGGTTATACATTGCAATCGTTAAAAAATCGTTCGTCTGTCTCCAAAGATAGACGTTGACAAATGTATTTGACAAAAATATGCCTAAGGAGTACAATCCTCCAATTAATAGTAATAACAGTAAGTCTCGATTTAATGAATCTTTATCTAAAAATTGTTCGATAAATTTAAACATATCTCAATACTCCTTTAGTAAGTATAGTGTGAGCAACTAAATGTTGAGATATGTAATGAATTTTGAATGGTATTGATTCATTAAATCGAGCGATAAAACAACACGAGTAAATTCATTACTCGTGTTGTTTAAATATTATTACTTCGCTTCGTTATAATTTTTACTAACTTCGTCCCAATTTACGACGTTCCAAATCGCTTTTAAATATTCAGGACGTCTATTTTGATATTTTAAGTAATATGCGTGCTCCCATACGTCAACACCTAATAAAGGAGTTTTACCTTCCATTAATGGTGAATCTTGGTTTGGTGTACTCATAATTTCTAATTCACCATTATTGTAAACTAACCAAGCCCAACCAGAACCAAAACGCCCTGCTGCAGCTTTTTCAAATTGTTCTTTAAATGCATCGAAGCTACCGAATTTCTCGTTGATTTTATCTGCTAACTCACCAGACGGTTCGCCGCCTCCATTCGGTGAAAGGATTTTCCAGAAAAGGCTATGGTTCGCATGTCCACCGCCATTATTTCTAACCGCTGTACGAATATCTTCAGGAACTGCATTAAGGTTGCTAATAAGTTCTTCAACAGTTTTGTTTTGTAAATCAGCATGTCCTTCTAATGCAGCATTTAAATTCGTTACATACGTATTGTGGTGCTTCGTATGGTGGATGTTCATCGTTTCCTTATCGATCGTCGGCTCTAAATGCTTCATATGCGTAAGGTAATTCTGGTAATTCAAATTTTGACATGTACATCTCTCCTTTATTTAATAAATTTATTTTAAAACCCTTATATGTAAAGGTTATCAAAGGTTTAAGAAACGTGCAAATCATTAGCATATTTTGTAAACATTATAAGTTCTAAAGGGATAAGAAAATAAAAAACAAGCAATTAATTGCTTGTTTTCATGATGGCTCGAGACGGAATCGAACCGCCGACACGAGGATTTTCAGTCCTTTGCTCTACCGACTGAGCTATCGAGCCAAATATTTAATTTTGTTTTATTCTATTTACTTTAATTGGTTCTTACGCTTACGGTGTTGGTCCCCTGCATTTCTCGATACTTCGCAAGAAGTTTGATGCTTCGGGGTTCCTCGGCTTATTCGCGATGTTCTGCTCGTTGCTCTACCGACTGAGCTATCGAGTCGAATCGATCATATATATAGATAATTGATTATCGTTATATAAATGGAGGAGGTAGAGGGATTTGAACCCCCGCGGGGTGTGACCCGCCTGTCGGTTTTCAAGACCGATCCCTTCAGCCAGACTTGGGTATACCTCCTTATTAGAAGTGGACCCTGCAGGATTCGAACCTGCGACCGATCGGTTATGAGCCGATAGCTCTAACCAACTGAGCTAAGGGTCCTTATCAAAATAGCGGCGGAGGGAATCGAACCCCCGACCTCACGGGTATGAACCGTACGCTCTCGCCAGCTGAGCTACGCCGCCATTGGCTCCACAGGTAGGATTCGAACCTACGACCGATCGGTTAACAGCCGATTGCTCTACCACTGAGCTACTGTGGAATTTCATTAAATAGATGATTGAATTAAGTTTGTGTAAGAATTTTAAGTTTGACGCCTACGGTCCAGCAGGTCCTCGGCGTTACTCGCTTCGCTCGTTGCTCTACGGACTGAGCTATCGAGCCGAAATAAGAATTTTGCTTTTTTATGTTATTTAGTACTTTAAAGGTTGTTTTTGACGCCTAAGTCCAGTCTGTTCTAAACGTAGGCTGTCGCTTAACAACAAAGATAGTTAAAATGTTTTTACTTAACAACATGAACTATGATTTAATAAGTCATAAAAACAACGAAGAAAAGTCTATTCCCTTCGTTATTATAATTCGAAATGATGAGTTTGTCCAATATTAATTTAACAATATTTTCGTGGACGTTATTTTACAGCGACAATTTTAAATATATCATGAAATAATATTGTTGTCAATAAGATTTTGTAAAAAACGTCCACATATTCACTTAACCACTTTTATCTAAAACTTTTTCGGCAATATTTACTGCATGGTCTCCAATTCGTTCTAAGTTACTAATGATATCCGCGAATACTATTCCTGCTGAAGCTGTACATAATCCTTCATTCATACGAATAATATGTCTTTTACGGAAAGTTCTTTCCATCTTATCGATTTGATCTTCTTTTTGGTATACGACTAATGCTTGTTCACGATTTACTGAATCTAGTGCATAAATCGCCTGTTTCACGGTTGAAATCGTAACATCAAACATTTCATGAAGATCTTCTTGGGCATGCTCGGTGAACTGGATTTTGTTCGAAATTTGATATTGTGTTAATTCGAGAATATTTTCAAAATGGTCCCCGATTCGTTCAATATCACGTACGACATCCATTAATGCTGTATGTTTCGCACTTTCTTTTTCCGACAATGTTTTTCGGGAAATTTGTACTAAATAATTCGTAATTTCTCTATCTAAATTGTTTAATGCTTCTTCGATTTGTATAGCTAGTTCTTCATGTTTTTTATCTTGAGTCATGACATACAATCTCGACTCTTCCAATCCTTGGACAGAATAATTTCCCATCCGAATGATTTCTAGTTTCGCTTGAGATAAAGCGACGTTTGCTGATTGTTGAATGAAGATCGGATCTAAATGTTTCGGTTTATATTCAATTGTTACATCTTCTCCTGGAATAAGTTTCGTTACGATCCATGCTAATACAGCGATAAACGGTAATTGAATAAGCGTATTTGTTATGTTGAAACTACCGTGCGCAAAAGCGATCGTCATTTGTGGATTCAAATTTAATGCACCTTGTATAAACTCTAAATACTTTAAAAATAAAGGTAAAATAGTTAAGAAAATAACCGATCCTATGACGTTGAACAATACATGTGTAAAAGCTGCTCTTCTTGCGGCAACTGATGCACCGATCGATGCAATAATTGCTGTGATCGTCGTTCCAATATTATCTCCAAACAAAACTGGAATCGCAGCATCTAAAGGTATAGCACCTTGTGCAAACAATCCTTGTAAAATACCGACTGTTGCTGTAGAGCTTTGAACGATCATCGTAAACACTGTTCCGACGACGACACCTAAAATCGGATTCGCACTCATATTAACGGTTAAGTCGTGGAAAAATTCTAATTCTCTTAACGGCGACATACCGCTACTCATTAATCTTAAACCGAGGAATAACGAGCCGAAACCGAATATTGCTTGTCCAATGACGTTCACTTTTTGATTTTTAAAGAAAAAGATCAAAAATGAACCTAAAGCGATGATTGGTAATGCATATTCATCGATATCAAATCCGATGATAAAAGCTGTCATCGTAGTTCCGATATTTGCACCCATGATGACACCGATCGCTTGCCTTAACGTCATAAATCCTGCATTTACTAACGCTACCGTCAAAACTGTAGTTCCCGAACTACTTTGAATAAGGCATGTAACGAGCGTACCAGCAAGCACTCCCATGATAGGGTTACTTGTAAATTTATCTAATATATCTCTTAACCGATTTCCGGCTGATTTTTGTAACCCTTCACCCATAAGTTTAATTCCAAGCAGGAAGATTCCTATTCCACCTAGGAATTCAAATAATGTCTTCTGAATATCAAATGCTTCTGTCAACTATAGATCATCTCCACAAAATATTGTTTTACCAGCCTTAATTATTAAAAATGTAAATTCATTTGTAAAGCATGTTTAACAAAATTTACATTCTTTTTACAATTCAGTTCACATTATTGTTCGATTTCTTTCACTAATATTTTTGTCCCATCGACTTCGACGACTGTGATAGGTGTGCCTTTTTTGATCCATTGTGCATTCGAGATAGCACTATAATCTTTTCCTTCAATTTGTATCGTCCCGACTGGTCGTAAATCAGTTAACGTAACCCCTTCCCTTCCGACTAATTGTTCAAACTCTTTATTAAGCGAAGTATAACCTGCTTCTTTCGTAAGTCGATCTTTTAAAGCGATCTTACTCCACATATTACGACTTTTAAACACTTTTAAAAATAAAAATGAAGCAGCGCCACCGATGATAATTCCTATTACCGCATATAATCCAGCATAAAAATTCGGTGCAGCTAAAGCGACGGATAAAATCATTCCAGCTAACCCTAACGTCGCGAGCGTTCCATCATTTACCACTTTTCCATCTACGATAATGAGTAATAGTCCGATGAAATAAATAATAATCATAATAACGAAAGTACTTGGATCGATCAAAAAATGATAAAAATAATATACGATCAATCCGATTCCAATTAGTGCAAAAATACCCCGTGCATTAACGAGAATTTCACCAATTAAAAACATCGTACCGAATCCGGCGATAAATAGTCCTATCCAATCTGAATTTAAAATCGTTTCCATGTAAGCTCCTCCTTCTCAATATAAAACAAGGCGGTGTCACGTATGACGATACTTAAGAAAATATGTCTTGCTATCATTATAATATTGTTCATTGCTAGTTTGTATAATGATTTTAAAAAAGATTCGGTATCGATCGATCATCGTGACGAAACAATGGTTATTTCTGATCAGCGCGTTGTAAAAGTAAAAATTGAGCGAGGCGATACAGTTTTATCTATTTCTGAACGGTTGAATGGAAAAAATCTTTCCCAAATAGCTGTCGAACAAATAGTTGCTGACTTTTTAAGAGTGAATGAATTAACGGATCTTCAATCGATAAAAGTAGGTAATTATTATTATTTTCCTATATATGAAAAAACTGAGCTGGAATGATCCCAGCCCAGTTTTCTTATATGAGTGGTAATATAAAGAGTCGAGTTAAAATCGATAAAATACCGATCACGATTGCAGTATTACCTAATATTCTTGCTTCACGATTTCGAGCAACAAAACCTAAAATAATTCCTGCTCCGGCGAAAAGTAACGGAATCCAAAAAAATGAAATGACACTAAGTGCTATTGCGATCCATCCGTAAACATTTCGAATTTCTTCATCATTTCGTTGATCCGTAAATGAGTCTTCACGATTAACAAGTTCCGAAGAAGTCTCTTCACGATATTGTTCTCGTCGATTATTTAATAAATCGTGATTCGGTTGAGCGAATTTATCTTTCGATGGATCGTTTAAATTTTGATTTTCCAAACTAATACCTCCCTTATTTTCAAGGTAGGTATAGTTTATGGAAAATCAGTCGTTTCATTTGTGTTATTAATTTCATATTAGTTCAATATCTTCTGAAGTAAATCTTCGTCAAAACTTCCTTTTTTGATCATGTCAATTTCATGTTTATATGGTGGTTTTTTCTTTTTCCCTTCCCCAACATAAGGAGTTTCTAATATTTTCGGGATATCGGTAAATTGTTCATGATAAATAACGTAATGTAACGCTTCAAAGCCGATATGACCGAATCCGATATTTTCATGACGGTCTTTCTGAGCGCCCCGTTCATTTTTACTATCATTTATGTGGACGACTTTAATGCGATCGATTCCGATTATTTTATCGAATTCGTTTAACACATCATCGAAACCTTCTTTTACATTATAACCTGCATCGTGTAAATGACACGTATCGATACAAACACTCAATTTCTCATTATGAGTAACTCCATCGATAATTTTTGCTAATTCATCGAAACGTCTTCCGATTTCTGATCCTTTTCCAGCCATCGTCTCAAGGGCAATTTGAACGTTTTGTTCTTTTGAAATAACCTCATTTAACCCTTCAACAATTTTTTTGATGCCAGCTTCTACACCTGCTCCTACATGTGCGCCTGGATGTAAAACGATTTGTTCCGCACCGATCGCCTCTGTTCTTTCAATTTCTGAACGTAAAAAATTTACACCTAATTCAAATGTTTCATGTTTATTCGTATTTGCGATATTGATAATATAAGGTGCATGGACGACGATATTCGTAATACCGTTTTCCTCCATATGTTTTAAACCTGCTTCGATGTTTAATTCTTCGATCGGTTTTCTCCGCGTATTTTGCGGCGCACCTGTATAAATCATAAATGTATTTGCACCATAAGATGCCGCTTCTTCACTTGAACCTAGTAACATCTTTTTTCCGCTCATTGAGACGTGTGAGCCTAATAATACCATTTCTTCACCCCAAATTTTTATTTATTTCTACTTCTTTTTTTTAATTTTCTCTTTATTTTTTCGTGTTGTAATTTCATCTTTTTCTTATAGCCTGGTTTTACTTTCTTCGGCTTTTTTACATATTTCCACGCTTCTTCGTCCAATCTTGTCATCGACTGTTTCCGTAGTTCACGTTTATTATACCGTTTTGCTTCGACAAACTCACCATTTTTAATCTCGGAATATAAAAAAGAAATTCCGCGTTTTTCCAATTTCTGTATAAGGGGGATGTCCTCTTCACGATAAAAACTGATCGCTGTTCCTTCTAAACCAGCTCTTGCAGTTCTACCGACCCGATGAATATAAAATTCTGCTTCTTTTGGTAGTTCTGCATTAATGACATGACTAGCACCTTTAATATCGATTCCACGCGAAGCTAAATCAGTCGCTACGATGTACTGATATTTTAAATCTAAAATCGCTTTCACCATCCGTTTTCTTTCACGGCTACTTAACCCTCCGTGAAGAACACCGACGTTCAATCCGTGTTTGTTTAATCCAGCTGCGATTTCATCGACCGATTTCTTTACTATTGGCGAAAACGATCGCAACATACGGTTGGATGATGTTCGATATGTCTAAGATCATTTGAATGACGTCACGATGTTTCAAAGCGATAATGCGATGTGTTAACTTTTTAGGCGTATATCCGTAGTCAATTTTTATATGGATCGGTTGTGATAAATATTTTTGAATGAAATGTTGTAAAGGAGTAGGAATGGTAGCTGAAAAAACAAGTATTTGAACATCTTTTTTACTTCGAACTAACAATTGATCGATTTTGTCAATAAATTTCATATCTAACATTAAATCTGCTTCATCGATGACGAATGAAGTTGCTTTATAAATCGAAATGACTCCTTCATTCACCATATCTAAAATTCGTCCAGGTGTACCGACGACGATATGTGGAGGGTTTTCCAACTGTTTCATCATTCTTTCCCGATCTAACCCACCGATAATTAACCGCGCTTTCCAAACATCTTTTTTATCAGCTAACTCCGTCATCGTTTTAATTTCTTCAAAAATTTGTAGTGCAAGCTCTCGAGTCGGAGCAGTGATGACAACTTGAATTTCTTCTTTCGTTTCATCAAGTTGATTCAATAACGGCAATAAATATGCATGTGTTTTACCTGAGCCAGTCTGTGACTCGCCAACGATATTTTTTCCTGAAAGGATATAAGGAATCGCCTCGCGTTGGATCGCTGTCGGTTTTTTAAAATAAAGTTTACGAACGATTTGTAACATCGTCTCGTTTAATGATAATTGTTCGAAATTTACCTCTTCAGTCATCGATTTTCTCCTTTAGTTAAAAGAATTGAAAGGGATTTGTATTCGTTTCAGATACGATTACTTCAATATTTTCAAATTTTTCCTTTAAATATTGTTGCATTGCTTCTTTCATTATTTCTTCCACATAATGACCAGGGTCAATTATAGCAAGTCCCATTTCTTCGGCATCTTGTGCGATATGAAATGTAACATCGCCAGTGATTAAAACATCTGCTCCTAGAAGTTTTGCTCGTTCCATATATTTTTCTCCGCTTCCACCGATTACTGCAATTTTTTGAACTTGTTTGTTCATATCTCCTGTTACACGTAAAGCATTAACATGATACGCTTTTTTTACTTTGTCTACAAAAGCTTCTAATGTGACAGCTTGTTCAAGCTTGCCGATTCTACCTAATCCGTACGTCTTCCCTTCATTATTTAAAGGATATAAATCATAAGCTACTTCTTCATATGGATGAGCTTTTTTCATCGCATGTAACACACGGCTTACATCTTTTTCGCTAACGATCGTTTCGATTCTCATTTCATCGACAATCTCTAACTGATGTTTCGTACCGATATACGGATTTGTTCCTTCTAGTGGCATAAAAGTTCCGTGACCTTTCGTTTGAAATGTACAATGACTATAATTGCCGATATGTCCAGCGCCCGCTTCACCTAAAGCATTTCTGACCTCTTCAACGTGTGAGAGTGGTACGAAGACGACTAATTTTATTAATTGTTCTTTATGTGTCGTGATCAAAGGTTTACGGTTTTCGATACCTAATTTATCGAGTAATAAATCGTTTACACCACTTTCAGCAATATCTAAATTCGTATGTGCGGCATATACAGTAATGTTATGTTCGATTAACTTTTTTACAATTTTTCCTTTTACGGATTGAAAATCAATTTTTTTTAGCGGTCTAAATAAAAGTGGATGATGAGCAACGATTAAATTCACACCTTTTTCAATCGCTTCATCGACAACAGATTGTAATACGTCAAGTGTTACCATGACTTTGTTCGTTTCGTCGACTTGTGAACCGACTTGCAAACCGACATGATCCCAATCATAAGCAAAATGTTGCGGTGCCCATCTTTCAATCGCTTTAAAAACTTCTCCATGGGTAATTTTTTTCACGTTAAAACCTCCTCAATCCAACTTAATTTCTGTTGAAACGAGTCAATTTTATCTTTATTCGCATCTTTATTTTTAATCTGCAAAAGAATTTTTTCTATTTTTTCCTTTTCGGATTGCCATTTTTTTCGGAAAGTTTCGCTCTTTTCTTTCATTAAAATTGGACCGAATAGTAGTTGTTTCTCTAAAATGATATCATCATGATAAACGTTATCAGTACCGTTTTTATGAGCGACTAATATTTCATAAATTTGTTTATTTTCTTCTAAAATAATTTCGTATGATAAATTGTAATGATGATCCAAAAAAAATTTTCGAATTTTTTCAGCATGATTATTCGGTTGTACGATCAATTTATCGATTTTTTTTAAATAATATTTCCCTTCTTCTAAAATGTTTGTTATGAGCGTTCCACCCATTCCAGCAATGACTATTTCAGTAACCGGGTCGTTTTCGTGTAACGCTTTTAGACCATCACCGAGCCGAACTTCAATCTGATCTGATAATTGATAATAGTTAACAGTTGCTTTCGTACGTAAAAATGGTCCATTGCTTACTTCGGTAGCAATCGCTCTTGCTTCATTATCGTTTTGACAAATATAACAAGGGAGATATCCGTGATCAGAGCCGATATCTGCAAAACATGCACCTTTTGAAACAAATGTTGCGATTGTTTTCAGTCGTTTTGATAATTTAATATTTTCAACCATATGTTTCCACCTTAAATGATTCTTCAAGAAAAATGTCCTTATGATGAGAAAAGCTTTCTGTAAGTACAGAAAGCTTTAACATCAATCATTCATATTAGTTCATTTCACTGAGCCATTCTGCGAAGACATCAGCTTCTTCATTACCAACTAATCCGCCAGGCATCGTTCCTTATACCATTAACAATAATCTCTTTAATTTCATCAGCTGAAAGCTTACCTCCGACAGATGTTAAGTCAGGTCCAGCACCACCAGATAAGTCTTGTCCATGGCAAGACGCACATGAGTTAGCAAAAATTGCTTCAGGATCGTCAGCTGTTTCTCCTTCTGCTTCTCCTTCTTCAACTACTTCTTCTCCACCATTTTCTTCTGCTAATTGAATATCTTCACGCTGATTTACACCAATATAAAAGACAATGATAGCAGCAAATATCCCAACGATAGCAATAATTCCGAATGGGAGAACGTAATTTCTCATGTCGCTATTTCCTCCTTATGTATTGTGATATCTTTCTGAAATATGAACACAGACTATCCTTATTCTACTCGAAAATGAATGAAGTTTAAAGTAAAAATATATGACAGTTTCACGACAGGATAGTTTGTAAAAAAATAAGTAAATAATTTCATAATGTAGGAACATTATGAAATTATTCTAAAAAGTCTTTTAATTGTTTACTTCGGCTTGGATGTCTAAGTTTCCGTAATGCTTTTGCTTCGATTTGCCGAATACGTTCTCTTGTAACACCGAACACTTTTCCAACTTCTTCTAACGTTCGTGTACGTCCGTCATCTAATCCAAAGCGTAATCTTAACACATTTTCTTCACGGTCAGTTAATGTATCTAACACATCTTCTAATTGTTCTTTTAATAGTTCATACGCAGCATGATCGGATGGTGAAACTGCATCTTGGTCTTCGATAAAATCACCTAAGTGTGAATCATCTTCTTCACCAATAGGCGTTTCTAAAGAAACCGGTTCTTGCGCAATTTTTTGAATTTCTCTCACTTTTGCAGGACTTAAATCCATTTCTTTACCAATTTCTTCAGGTGTCGGTTCTCTACCTAGGTCTTGTAAAATTGACGTTGTACTCGAATTAATTTATTGATCGTTTCAACCATATGGACAGGAATTCTAATTGTTCTCGCCTGGTCTGCAATTGCACGAGTAATCGCTTGGCGAATCCACCAAGTTGCATAAGTACTGAATTTAAAACCTTTTTCATGGTCGAATTTTTCTACCGCTTTAATTAATCCCATATTTCCTTCTTGGATGAGATCGAGGAACAACATTCCTCTACCTACATAACGTTTTGCAATACTTACAACTAGCCTTAAGTTTGCTTCAGCAAGTTGACGGCTCGCTTCTTTATCTCCTTGTTTAATTCTTTTCGCAAGCTCTACTTCTTCTTCCGCAGTTAGTAAATCGACCCTGCCAATTTCTTTTAAATACATACGGACTGGATCATTTATTTTCACGCCTAAAGGAACGCTTAAATCACGAAGGTTTTCTTCATCAGATAAATCATCGACATCTTCGTCATCAGCATCTCCTATTACTTCGATACCTTGTTCTTCGAGATACTCGTAAAATTCATCGATTTGTTCTGGTTCAATTTCAAATGTAGAAAGACGATCAGCGACTTCTTCGTATGCTAAAACACCTTGTTTTTTCCCTAATTCAACAAGTTCATCTTTC
This sequence comes from uncultured Bacilli bacterium, assembly GCA_963766835.1. Classification (GTDB taxonomy): domain Bacteria; phylum Bacillota; class Bacilli; order Bacillales; family Amphibacillaceae; genus Pseudogracilibacillus. The sequence goes on along the minus strand of CAVYBX010000010.1, from coordinate 190,515 downwards.
ACCTGTTCTAAAGTTAAATCATTTTCCATCGTTTGAGAAGTTTTATTTTCTGACATAAGTCCCCTTCCCTCCTTAATACAATTCGACTTAAATGTTTTTTAATTGTTTTTCTAATTCGATAATTTCTAAACCGATTTTCGCAGCTAATATCGGATTTTTTTCATTTTTTTGTTTTTCTTTCAGCTTTCGCAAGTAAGTATAATCATTCGCTTCCCTTTCAATGATTTCTATATAGTCATTAATTTCCTGATCAGAAATATCTTCATTTATCGGTGTCATCGCAATTTCTGTAACAATTTTTTTCAAATATGGATCCGCTAATTTATCGATTAACTCGCTTAAATGAATTTCATTACTTTCTTCATAAAGGGCATATAAGTGGGTTACTATTACTTTATGTTCTTCCACATTGAAACGACCTTGCAGTTTATGTTGTACTTTCTCAATTAAATGTTCATGTTTAAACATATGTGCTAAAAGTAATCTTTCTGCATTGTAATAAGCTGGTAACACCTCTGAGCGATGATGATTGGTTACCTTTGTAATAGTATTACTGTTATGACTTGACTTATCCATCAATTTCTGATTTCTTTTTCGATGTTTTTCAACATCGTGATAGATAATATCTGATGATAACTGAAATTCACTTGCAATGTCTTTAATATAATATTCCCGCTCAATTGGGCTTTCAATCTCCGATAATTTTTCCACTATAGTTTCAATATATGCAATTTTTTCACTATCTATTGAAAGATTGAACTCTTTTCTTTTATATTTCATAAAAAACTTAAAATAAGTGTCGCTAGTAGCGATTACTTGTTCTTTAAATTGTTCGCCACCGAATTTTAAAATATATTCATCGGGGTCCATACCGTCTTTCACTTGGGCAATTTTCACATCGCAACCTATTTTCTGTAATAAATTAGCCGCATGAAAACTTGCTTGTTCACCAGCTTCATCTGCATCGTAACAAAGGATGACGGTGTCGACGTATCGATTTAACAACTTAGCTTGATTGGTCGTTAACGAAGTACCTAGTGTTGCAACGACATTTTTAATACCAGCTTGAAACGCTGAAATGACATCCATATAACCTTCAAAGATAATTACTTCATTTTGTTTACGGATATGATTTTTCGCTTCAAAAAAGTTAAATAAGAGATTCCCTTTTTGGAATAAATCATGTTCGATACTATTTAAATATTTAGGTTCTTCACCTTGGACAGCTCTTCCACCAAAAGCGACAACTTTTCCTAAATGATTTTTAATCGGGAAGATTACCCTGCCTCGAAACACATCGACGGGTGAACTGTTTTCACGTGGCGAAAGAAACCCATATTTAATTAAAAATTGTTCATGAAACCCTTTCTTTTCCAAGAAATTTATAGTAAATTTACTATTATAAGGTGAAAATCCAAGCTGAAAACGGTTGATCGTCTCTTCTGTCAAACCTCTATCTACGAAATATTCAAGCCCCTTTTTCCCTTCATCTGAATATTTCAGCAGATGGTGGTAATATTTCGTTAACCAATCAAAAACTTCTAATAATTGATTAGTTTCTTTGCTTAATGAAGATTTCCGTACCGTCGTCTCAGGTAATGAAATTCCGGCGCGGTTTGCTAAATGCTGGATTGCTTCGATAAAACTAAATGATTCGATTTCCATGAGAAAAGTAATGACATTTCCGCCTTTTCCACAGCCGAAACAATGGAAGATTTGTTTTTCTTTCGTGACAGAAAAAGAAGGTGTTTTTTCCTCATGAAATGGACAAAGCCCTTTATAGCTTCTTCCTTGTTTCTTCAACTGGACGTATTCTTCTACTACGTCGACGATATCGTTTGCTTCTCGAACATTCCGGATGATATCTTCAGGAATCTCAGGAAACATTCACACCACCAATACTTATATAATATTTATATAGTTCGCTTTCATCGATAAAAAGTCCTGCAACATTCGACAAACTTTTTAACGATTACGAAAAAAAATTCCCTTCTTTTTCAAATAATTGTCACAAAGAAGGAAGCTTATATTAAAAGTACTTATATCTTACTTACATACTATATTCCCATTTCATACGAAATATAAACGTAGTTTCAGTACAACTTTTTATTATAGTATATAGTTGCAAATAATTTCTAGTTTCCTGAATCTATTCCATTTCGGTATTTTTGCAAAATAATATTTGCTGTTTCTTCTACCGCTTTATTGGATACATCAATTACTTCACAACCGATTTTTTTGACGATTTTATCAAAATATTTCAGTTCTTCTTCAATTCTTTCCATGCTTGCATATGACGCATGATCGCCTAACCCTAAAGCTTTTAATCTTTCTTTTCTAATTTCATTTAACTTCTCTGGACTAATTCGGAAGTCCAATACATTTTGATTTATCGATTCTAAATAATTCTTCAGGTGGATTCACTTCTGGGACGACAGGTACATTCGCTACTTTTAATCGTTTATGTGCTAAATATTGTGATAAAGGTGTTTTTGATGTTCGAGATACACCAATTAATACGATATCTGCACGGGCAATTCCTCGTGGATCACGTCCATCGTCATAACGAACAGCAAATTCAATCGCTTCAATTCTTCGAAAATATTCTTTATCTAATTTATATACTAATCCAGGCTCAAGACGTGGTTTTTGTTGAAATGTTTTTTCCATCGATTTCATGACTGGACCCATGATATCGATCGCTTCAATATTTAATTCTTTTGCCCGTTCATCTCAGATATTCTCTTAATTCTGGATCGACTAATGTATATCCGATAATCGCAACTTCATCCTTCAATCATTTCTAACGCTTCATCAATCGTATGTTTGTCTTCTACATATGGGATCTTTTTAATTTTATAATCGTTTGTCGTAAATTGGCTTAAACCAGCTTTCATTACGAGTTCAGCAGTTTCTCCACTCGAGTCGGATAACACGTAAACGGATGGCTCTCTTCATTAATTTATCCCTCTTTCTAAACTTATTCATCAAGAATTAATTCAACAAAAGCTTTTGTAATATTTGTTTTTGTAATTCGTCCGATGACTTCCAGACCATTTTCCTGTTCTTTTACAACAGGTAGGCCGTCTATTTGTTTATCAATTAATTTTTTCGCCGCTTCAATGAGTAAATCATCTTGATAGCAAACTGTAATATTTGGCATTCTCGTCATAATAATATGAACAGGAACGATGTTTAAATCTTGGTTACCGATGCTAGCCCGTAATAAATCTTTTCTTGATAATACCCCTGATAAATGACCTTCTTCATTGACGACGAATAATGTACCGACATCCCCTAAAAACATCGATGTAATCGCATCATAAACCGAAGCACTTTCTTTTACGACTACTGGTACAGATTGGAAATCTTTTACTTTATATTGTTTTACTTTTTCAGTAAGTAATTCTGTTCCTGTTTTTCCAGTGAAAAAATAGCCTACTCTCGGTCGTGCTTCTAAATAATCCAGCCATCGTTAATATTGCTAAATCAGGTCTTAATGTCGCTCGCGATAAATCTAAATGTTCAGCAATCTTTTCTCCTGTAATCGGTTCATTTTCTTTCACAATCTCGATAATTTTTTCTTGACGTTCTGATAATTCCACATTTTCACCACCTATTTGAAGTTGTGATGAACCTAACCTCATAAATTGTATTACATTACGTCAATCTTACGTTATGCCCAAAACGACTTCCTGCCAAAAATATGAGATTGTTTGGCGCAAGAAGTTATAAGACAAAATTTTAGTCATTGACGACCTTTCTACTCATTATTATATATGTTGTTTCCATTCAACTAAAGTGAGATCACCGAATTTGCGAATGGTATTTGTTATTTGATGAACGAGTGCGAAACGATTTCGGCGAATTTGTAGATCTTCTGCCATCACCATATTATTTTCAAAAAATTGATGAATCGGATCTGTCAATGTTTGCTAACGTTTTTAACGCATTAGCTGCATCATGAGCTTCTATTTGTTTCGTGAATGTATCTTTTATTTCAAGATATTTCTTGTACAAATTCTCTTCTGATTCCGTTTCAAATAACTTAGGATCGACCTCTCCTTTTTCTTGTTTGTCTAAGTTCATCACTCTCACTAATGCTGCTTGTGTCGATTTAAATGTTTCATCGTTTCGTTTTTCAGATAATAATTTTGCTTTATCTAACGTGAAATGAAGTACACCTATTTCATCTTGCAATACAGCTTCGATCACATCTCTTTCAATACCATGTTCCGTAAAGATGTAAGCTACACGGTCATGGATAAACCGTCTAATTTCATCTGACACTTTTTTGTCCGTAATTTCATATAACTTTTCCGAAAATTGTATTATTTGTTCAACTGAAATCTCCCATTTACGATCTAACATTATTCTTAACGCACCGATCGCTTGTCGTCTTAAACTATATGGGTCTTGTGAGCCTGTCGGGACGAGACCTACAGATATACAGCCTACGATCGTATCGAATTTATCGGCGACACTTAGTATGGAACCTTCGATCGATTTAGGTAATTCCCCGCTCGCCTGCAGTGGCATGTAATGTTCACGAACTGCTTGAGCGACTTTTTCATGTTCGCCGAAATGTAATGCATATATTTCACCCATAATACCTTGCAACTCGGTAAACTCGTTTACCATATGCGTCACTAAATCAAATTTACAAATTTCTGCAGCTCTATGTGCGCGTTTAGATGTTTCTTCATCGATTGCTAGCTCTTGAGAAATTTGTTTTGTCAGCTGTTTAACATGCTCCAATTTCTCATATATCGTTCCGATTTTCTCTTGAAAGACGACCGTTTTTAGTTTATCAAGATAAAAAGGAATCGAATGTTTCCTATCTTCATCATAGAAAAATACAGCATCAGAAAGTCTTGCACGTAGTACTTTTTCATTACCTTTTATGACGTTTTCAATTTGCTTATCATCACCGTTACGAACGCTCACGAAATACGGCAACAGTTCATTACAATCTTTTTTCATCACTGGAAAATATCTTTGATGTTCAGCCATTGACGTAATTAACGTTTCCTGTGGCAATTGTAAAAATTGTTTTTCAAATGAACCGAAAAATACGGTAGGATATTCGACTAAATTTCGAACTTCTTGCAATAAACTCGATTCAATTTTTACTGTAAACCCTTCTTTTTCTTCTAATGCTTTAATTTGCTCGACGATGAATGTTTCACGTTTTTCCGGTGATACGATGACATAATTTTCTTCTAACAAATCTTCGTATTGTAAAGGATCCGTAATTGTCACACTTTCACCTAAGAAACGATGACCATGCGTGACATTTCCTGTTTTTACATTCGCTATTTCAAATGGGACGATTAAATTATTATACAGTGCGACGAGCCAACGAATCGGTCGAGCAAATCGAAAGCTACCGCTACCCCAACGCATCGTCTGTGGGAATTGAATCGACGCGATGATCTCTTTTAAACTAGGTAAAATTTCAAACGTCGGTTTCCCGACAATTTCTTTTTTTACGAAAATATACGGAACGCCTTTCACTTCTTTCGTATATATATCATCTGTCGACAATCCTTGTCCTTTCGTAAACCCGATTGCAGCTTTCGTCCAATTTCCGTCATGATCTTGCGCGTTTTTCAGTTGTGGCCCTCGCACTTCTTCGGTCACAGTCGTTTGTTCGGAAGCGATATCGTTGATTCGCAGTGCTAAACGTCTCGGAGTTGAAAAGGATTCGACTGATTTAAATTCGATTCGGTTTTCTTGTAACCAAGCGACAGTTTTTTCTTTCAGTTGCTTCTCTGCATCATCGATAAATCTTGCTGGTAATTCTTCGACTCCTATTTCAAGTAATACATGATTAGTCATCTTTGGAATCCTCCTCTTTTAACATCGGGAAACCTAATCTTTCTCTTTCTTCCACATAGGCGACAGCAATCTTTCTAGCTAAATTACGAACTCTTGCAATGTAGCCTGTCCGTTCCGTGACAGAGATGACGCCTCTAGCATCCAATAAATTAAATGTGTGTGAGCACTTTAACACGTAATCGTAAGCAGGGAAAATTAACCTTTTTTCCATCGTCCGTTTCGCTTCTTCTTCATACAAATTAAATAAGGTAAATAATGTTTCTGTATTCGATTCTTCAAAAGAATATTTTGAATGTTCATATTCCGGTTGTAAGAAAATATCTTTATACGTCACTCCGTTTACCCATTCTAAATCAAATACATTTTCTTTATCTTGAATATAAGACGCTAACCGTTCAATTCCATACGTTAATTCCACAGCGACAGGATTTGCTTCTAGTCCTCCGATTTGTTGGAAATATGTAAACTGCGTAATCTCCATTCCATCGAGCCATACTTCCCAACCGAGACCTGATGCTCCTAATGTCGGGTTTTCCCAGTTGTCTTCCACGAAACGAATATCGTGGTCTTTCGGGTCGATCCCTAATTCAAAAAGTGATTCTAAATATAATTCTTGAATATTGTCTGGTGACGGTTTCATAATGACTTGATATTGGTGATGTTGATAAAGACGGTTAGGGTTTTCTCCATATCGTCCATCACTAGGCCGTCTAGAAGGTTCAACGTACGCTACATTCCATGGTTCAGGTCCGAGACTTCTTAACAACGTCATCGGCGACATCGTACCTGCCCCTTTTTCCGTGTCGTACGCCTGCATGATAATACAGTTTTGTTTCGCCCAATATTGTTGTAATTTAAGGATCATTTCTTGGATATTCATCATTTTCCCCTCTCTTCATCGTATTGTAGGCATCGTGAATCTACATAAAAAAATCCATCACTATGCCTTTTTACCGTAAAAAGACATAGGGACGGATTTTTTACCCGCGGTTCCACCCTATTTGCTTAACAGAGTAAGCCACTTTATTTACAAGATGCTCTAGGGCGCCTTCCGTTATGTGCTATTATCCAGCTCCCACCATCCTGGACTCGCTTGAAATAGTTGACATGACGTACTCTTCCCTTTCGTCGCATCATATATCGATTTATCTACTAAAGTATCATACATAAAAACGAAATTTTTTGCAACATTTTTACTGTAATAAGTCAATTTGTTTTAGGAATCTTTTTGATTTTAATTGAAAACCTCCATATTGGTCGTAATATTGATCTAATATTTTGCGGATCAATTGTTGGTTTTCTCGTTTAACCGATATATTGCCTACTTTTTCTAAACGAACGTGTAATAAAATCGGTAATATTTTCACTAACGCTTTGCTTAACACGATCTTTGCAGGGTCTATCGTATGACATTGGTCGCACAATAGTCCACCTTCACGAATGGAAAAAGAAGTAAGCAGCAACTCTTTATGGTGACAATTTACACAGCGGTCTAAAACCGGGGCGAATCCACCTTTTTCAAATAGCTTTAATTCGTACATCATAAGTGGAATCATATAGTCCTCTTTCTCATTAATCCAAGTTAATGTTTGCTGTAGTTCGTTATATATATATGGATCCGGTTGTTTATCGTCCAACAATTTATCTGTAAGTTCGATGATATATGAAGCATACGCTGTTTTCACAATATCTTCGCGAATTTCCCGATAAGAACGAACAATTTGTCCTTGTTGAACGGTACTTAAACCTTTCGTCAAATAGATGAGAAAATCTGCTTGAATAAATAATTGTGAGAGGGCGCTTAACCGACTTTTCGGTCTGTTTGCGCCTCTTGCAATTGCTGATAATTTTCCAACATCTTTCGTGAAAATCGTCACAATTTTATGTGTTTCCCCGTAATCTTGTGTTTTTAGGACAATTCCTTCTATTTGTTTTAGCATATAATCCCCTCATATTATATGCTACATTTTTGTGTTTAACGTTGCAATATCTTCATCCTCGATCCAATCGTTTAACATATTTTCATCAAGCTGTTCATTTTCCAACTGTTTCAACAATAAATAGGTTTCCACGTTTCCTGTTTTTGAAAACAGATTCCAAATCATTTGATTCACAAGAAACCTTCCTTTCCTATGTGATGAAAATGTAGCTTATTATTAGAATTGCCTAACTACTCGCGAAAATGAGTATAAAATTTTTCCAAGACGTATCTATTCATTTAAATATCCATATTGTGATAATAAAGATTGTTTATTTCGCCAATCTTTTTGCACTTTCACCCATAGATCGAGAAAAGCTTTCTTACCGAGCATTTGTTCAATATCGATTCGTGCTTCTTTTCCGATCGTTTTTAACATCTTTCCACGTTTACCGATTAGAATTCCTTTCTGGGAAGGACGTTCTGTAATAATGACTGCTTGGATATAAACGGTATGTTCGTTTCTTTCCTCCATCGATTCAATGACGACATTGATCGAATGTGGCACTTCCTCTTTCGTATGATGCAACACTTTTTCTCGAATTAATTCACTAATCATAAACTTTTCCGAACGGTTCGTTAACTGTTCATCGTCATAATATTTCGGTCCAATCGGTAATTTTTCCTTGATCAATTCGATTAATTTACTTACATTGTTGCCATTTAATGCTGAAACAGGAATGATTTCTTCAAAATCACATTTATCTTTATATTGATCAATTAAGGGAAAAAGTTCATCTGGATGAATCAAATCAACTTTATTGATGATGAGAAAAATCGGCTTGTCGATCTCGTTCAATTTCTCTAAAATGAATTCATCCCCTTTTCCATATCCTTCTTTCGCATTGATCATAAATAATATTAGATCGACATCGTGCATCGATTGCATCGATACTTCCACCATATAATCGCCTAACCGATGTTTCGGTTTATGAATTCCTGGCGTGTCAATAAAAATTATTTGTGCTTGTTCATCCGTATAAATGCCATGGATGGTATGGCGTGTCGTTTGTATTTTATCACTTATGATCGAAACTTTTTCTCCGATAATATGGTTCGTCAATGTCGATTTTCCTACATTCGGTCTACCGATGATCGTTACAAATCCTGAACGAAATTGCCTCTCCATGTTGTCCTCCTTATTTCCTTGTTTCATTATCATACTATAAATAAAAGAAAATTTTAATCGGTTCGACAATGTTTTAATTTAAATCATCGTTTTAGAGAAAATTCGACAATATGATATTAAAAAAAGAAAAAGGAAGTTTTACAACGATGAAAAATCGTGAAACTTCCTTTATAAAAATAGTTTAGGAACGAAAATAAATAGCCCGATGATAATAGACGCGATCGCGGCGATTAAGACGACTCCTGCCGCGATATCTTTAATAATTTTTGCTTGTATATGGTATTCGGGCTTCATATAATCGATAATCCGTTCAATAAGACTGTTTACTAATTCAGAGATGAGCACTGTTTGAATCGCGATGATAATAAACATCCATTCGATCGGCGATAACTTAACGTACAGACTAAAAATGATGACAAAAAATGCGATAATTAGATGAATACGGAAATTTCGTTCTCTAATAAAAGCTTCTTTTAAGCCGTTAAATGCATAATTTAAACCAATGCCATGTTTTTTCTTTTTATCTTTCAAGTTGAAACTCCTTTAAAATTTGTTCTTGTTTAATAAACATTATTTTTTCTTCTTCGTCATCATCATGTGTATAACCTAATAAATGAAGGAAACCATGAACGGTTAAAAAAGCTAATTCTCGTTCAAATGAGTGGTTATATGCTTTTCGCCTGTTCCTCGACTTTATCGATTGAAATAATAATATCACCGATCGGAATCGGTATTTGTTTAATTCATCGTCTAATTCAACGTAAGGGTCGTTCATTTCAAATGATAATACGTCTGTTGGTTCATCAATGTTTCGGTATTGTTTATTTAATTTTTTAATCTCTTCATTCGTCACGATTGTAAGAGAGACTTCAATATCATTTTTGATATTTTCCTTTTTATAAGCGAATGTTAATATATTTTTTAACAGATTTGATATCGTCATTCGTTAATCGATTTGTGTTGTCGATTATATCGATGTTCATTCTTCCTTCTCCTTTGTAGGATATTGAATTCTCGTGTGGAATATTCCTTTTAACGCTTCACACACGGTTGTGCGAATCGTTTCAATTTCTTCTAATGTTAAAGGTGTTTCATCCAATTGTCCGTCTAACAATTTATGATGCACGATTGACGTTAACGATTTCATCAATTTTTTCCGGTGATGGTTCATGCTAAAGAACGGACCGCGGCTTCAGCAGCATCACATATCGAAATGATCCCAGCTTCCTTCGTTTGTGGTTTTGGGCCAGGATAACGGAATCGATGTTCATCTGACTTCTGGATCTTTTTCTTTCGCTAAATGATAAAAATATTCTACTAAGGAAGTTCCGTGATGTTGCAATGCAATATCTATAATTTCTTTCGGTAAGTTATGTTCTTTTAACAATCTTGCTCCTTCTGTCACATGACTGATAATTATTTCTGCACTTTCTTCTGGTTCAATAAATTCATGTGGATTACGGATTGCTACTTGGTTTTCAATAAAATAATGAGGTTTCATTGTTTTACCAATATCATGATAATATGACCCGACTCTTGCTAACAAGCCATTCGCTCCGATTGCTTCACAAGCAGTTTCACTTAAATTAGCTACCATCACAGAATGGTGGTACGTTCCTGGAGCTTCAGTAAGAATTTTCCGTAACAATGGTTGGTTCGGATTTGCTAAAGAAAGTAATTTATTATCAGATAAAATCCCAAGTCCAGTTTCAAAAAACGGTAAAATCCCAATCGTTAAAATCGCAGCAAGTATAGCCGCCCCTACACCGAAAGCTGCTTGAATAAGAAATGTGATAGGCTCAAAATTTTCAAATGAAAGTAATATGAACATGACGATTGTCATAACATTAATAATAGCCATCGCAAATGCAGTTTTTACAATCGTCACACGGTCACGGACGTTCGTTAAAAATAGTAATTCCTGCAAATTGGAAAAATAAAAAGTACAAGCCTGCTTCTACATTTAACGTGCCAGGTATTTCTCCATTAAAAATAATACTACCTAGGATTGAAAATACGATCGCAAATATGATACTGATTCGTTCGAACAATAACAATTTGATTAATAATACGCCGGCTGTAATCGGGACTAGCAAGTACAGATGATTTAATTCATCGGTAAATAAACTGACAATTTTCATTAACGTAACGACGATAACACTTATAATAATGATGGACAAAATTTTACGTTTATCTAATTGACCTCTTCGATAAAGTCGATTTAGTTCATAACCGATCAAAGACGATGAGGAATAACATAAAAATTGCTAATCCGAGACCAGGGAATAGTTTTTTTTCATTGTCAAGTACACCGACTAGTTTCAATTCTTCATAAATTTCATTCGTAATGATTTGCCCTTCTCTAACGATGATGTCACCACTTCGGATAATGACGGGCTCAACGTTATTTGCTGCTTCATTTCTAGCTTCTAACGTCTTTTCAACGTCGAAAAAAGAATTTTCAACGATCGCAAAATCGATTAAAGAGTATAATACGTCTTTCACATCATCAGCAAGTGTAGAATATCTTATCGTTGCTCGAAGTTCTTCTTTCGCACTTTGAATGTTTTCAATTCGGACACCATTTTCTAAAATTTTTTCTAAAGCTTCGACAAAAATCTCTTTACCTTCTTTACGGTCATCGGGCTCTAATCTAATTAATTGCATAAAGATGATTTCATCGATATTATTCGTTATTTCATCAGATAAAATTTCTTGTAATTGATAATACATTTCCGTATTCGTTAATGGTTCATCAGCTGCTTCTTCATCTGAATCTTCTTCAACTTCTCCTTCATCTTCCTCTCTTCGTTCCGATTCGTTCGGGTCTGTTAAATTTTCAACAGCTGCGAAGATTTCTTCAATATAATTGATTTGTTCTTCTGTAATTTCTTCGACGATCGTATAACGGTCGCTTACTGATAAAATTGTTTCACGCAATTTACGTTCTGTCTCCGCTTCATTTTCGATCGTAATCGGGGAACGAATCGTCACTTTCGCCCGGTCAAATCGTTCGATATCGTACGTTTCTGTAAATACGTTGTTCATCGTGATAAGAAAGAAAAAGATTCCAATGACTACAGTAGGTAAGACAACTGCAATCCAAAACGTCGATTGATCCAGCAACTTAGAAATGTTGTCGAACAACTTTTTCAACTATTCCACCCCAACTATTAAAATCACTATTTCTTTAATTATATCTATCGTTCGCTTTTTTCATAAGCATCGATAATTTTTTCAACAAGGGGATGACGAACAACATCTGTTTTCTCTAAATATACAAATGCTATCTCGTTTACATCCTTTAATAGTTTGCTAGCTACTTTTAATCCAGATTCAATACCTTTTGGCAAGTCAATTTGTGTCGTATCTCCGGTGATGATCATTTTAGAGCCGAAACCTAAACGAGTTAAAAACATTTTCATTTGTGCAGGTGTCGTATTTTGGGCCTCGTCTAAAATGACAAAGGCATCGTCAAGTGTTCTACCACGCATGTACGCAAGAGGAGCAATTTCAATGACTTCTTTTTCAATTAACCGAGCAGCTTGATCTCTTCCTAGTACATCATTTAACGCATCATATAAAGGCCGTAAATAAGGATCGACTTTTTCTTTTAAATCTCCCGGTAAAAATCCGAGACTTTCGCCAGCTTCTACAGCAGGACGAGTTAAAATGATCCGTTTTGCACGTCCATTTTTTAACGCATGTACAGCCGTGACGACAGCTAAATATGTTTTCCCTGTACCTGCCGGACCAATACCGAAAACTAAATCGTAATTTCTAATCGCATTAACATAATTTTTCTGTCCTAAAGTTTTCACTCTGATCGGTTTTCCAGAAGCGTTTTTCGTAATAACATCTTCAAAAAGTGTTTCGAATTGTTCAATTTTATCTTCTTGAGCTAACTTAATCGCATAAATTACATCTCTTTCTGTAATCATTAACCCTTTTTTAATCACATGTAATAGATGTTGTAAAACGACTTCAACGAGATCTACATGTTTTCCATATACTTGAATTTTTTCGCCGCGTGTAATGATCGACACGTCTAATTGTTGTTCGATTCTTCTTAAATGATTATCGTTGTTTCCGAATAATTCCCGCGCTTCATTGGAATCATTTAATTGTAGTTCGATTTCTTTTAAGTTTTCTTCCATATTTATCTCCTTTAAACATGCAAGAATTAGTGTATCGGACGACTTTCAGCAATATCTTCCAATACACTTATATATAAGTTTAGTTTTACTTTACCATTCTCTACCGATTCATGCAAAACATAATATTTTAATATTTCCGTGTCTTTTCCTAGTCTAATTTGTAAATCATAAAGGGCATGATCTATCGCGACTTTTTTTGCTTCTTCTTCAGTTCGAATTTGATTCAATGTTTCTTTATTGTAAATCGTTTTTTTCACGACTGGAATAGGTAATTCCCATTTCAATAAATGTATCGGTTGTTTTTCTACTTCTTCTAAAGCATTTGAATATGGTTCTTTCCAAAAGTTCCAGATCGGAAGTTCATATTGAAACAATTGAATATAATACTTCGTCATTTTTTCACCGGAAAACTTTTCTTGGAATTGGTAAAGTGAACTTGATACATCCATTTCATACCAAGTGTTTGCAAACACTTTCCCTTCAGCAGGAACAGTTATTTGATTCTCTTCCGATTCTTCATCAGTGTCTTCTTCAGAATGATCAATAATTCCAGAAACGAGAATATCTCCTTTATGGACGAGATCGTTGACACTGACGAGCGGTTGTCCACTTTCGATAAACATTTTTTGAATGACACCATTTTTGTTCGCAATTAAATGTTGTGCCTCTTTCTCTTTAGGAGGTTCGACGATTAATTTTTCTTCCGCTTGGACGAGATAAGTTGTCCCTTTTTTTTCAATTCCGATGTACAAAATTTCCGGAATTTCATCTGTTATTTGTCGTTGTAATACGTTCAACGGAGCTAACGAAAACGTCCATGCCCCTTCATATAAACCGTTTCGCTCTAATTGTTCGGAAATTTTCTCCTCTAATTCATTTGGGACACCGACGATCTCTACTTTCCAAACGATATGAGATAAAACGATCAGTAATGATAGAGAAAAAAGAATTGCTAATAACAATTCTTTCCGTTTCCAAAGTTGAACAAAATGAGTGATGAGTCCCTCTCGATTTTCAGTCGTAAGTTCATACTGTTGTACAGTAGCTATTTGTTCGATTTTCTTTAAATGGTGGTAATAGATCGTTCCAGTACAATGATGAACATTTATTTTTTTAATGTTCCAAATAGGGATACGATAATTAGCACAAACTTGTAAAAAAAGTTCTGGTTGCTTGCCCTTCACGTGTATCGTAATATAACCGACGACATTTTTCCCTTGAATTCTTCTCATCTTCTCCTCCTTATGATTAGGAATGAAATATTACTTCTTCAATGTTACCTTCTAAGATGATTTCATTAGGATACATTAATTTGATCATAAAAGAACTGCCGTTTATTTGTACGATGCCGTTTTCACATTGTAATTGAATCATTTCCTCGGAGAAAGCTAATAATTTATAGTTTTGTTCAATCGTAATTTCTCTATTTCCAGTAATCGTAATCGTAGGTAATGTTAAAATCTTTGAAGGAAGGATGTCTTCGTTTTTTATTAATGGTACGTTAAGTCGTTTGAACAATTTCACTACACATTTCTCCCTTCTACATATAATTTATGAATGAAAATAAATATAAGAACAAAACTTTTCCTTCAAATGAAAAACACCTATTTACTTTAAGCAAGTAAATAGGTGTTTTCATTAAAATCTACGTTTTACGTATCGATTACGTATACGATTCCGAGCTTTCGGTGGACCTAAAACTTCTGCCATAATGACACTTTCAATTAAACCTTTTCGAGTAAATCGGTTTTCTAAATTTAAATAGTATTTTCCATTTTCTCGCAATTTTAGTTTTGTATTCATTTCTATTTGACGTTTACCAGAAGCTAAATCAACTTGTTCGACTTCATCTAACGTATAACTTGATTGAAATTTACGTTTTAAACGTTCAACCTGCTCTTGACGTTGCTCTTCGATCGACTTTAATTCCTGCTCGGCTGTCTCTTTTGCTAACTGTTCTGCTCTCGTTAATTTCGGTTTTTGTTCAACTTTCGATTTATTATGTTGCGTACGTTTTTCCATTTCAACAGGTCGTTCTATACGTTCTCTTCGTTCACGTTTTTGTTCGTTCTCATTTTTCATTCGACCGATCATATTTAAAATGGCAAATAAAATAATGAGAAAGAAAACGATATTTTCTAAAATTAAATCAATAAAAAAATTCATCGCTGAAGCCCCTTTCTTCCGTCATTGGCTTCTAAATTATTTTTTAGGGTTATGAGGATCACGACGATCGATTTCTTCATTCGATACGTTTCCTATCGATTCTCTCATATCTGTATCGGCTTCAATATTTTTATAGTTTAAATAATCCATGACTCCTAAATTCCCAGAACGCAACGCTTCTGATAACGCTAATGGTACTTCTGCTTCCGCTTCTACGACACGGGCCCGCATTTCTTCTACTTTCGCTTTCATTTCTTGTTCTAACGCAACCGCCATTGCACGACGTTCTTCCGCTTTCGCTTGAGCAATATTTTTGTCAGCTTCGGCCTGGTCAGTTTGTAAAATCGCACCAATGTTCTTGCCAATATCGACATCGGCAATATCAATCGATAAGATTTCAAAGGCTGTTCCGGAGTCTAATCCCTTTTCTAAAACTGTATGGGAGATAGAGTCAGGATTTTCAAGTACTTGTTTATGTGTATCTGAACTACCGATTGTACTTACGACCCCTTCACCGACACGAGCAATAATCGTCTCTTCGCCAGCACCCCCGACGAGACGATCGATGTTGGCGCGTACAGTAATCCGCGCCATCGCTTTAACTTCGATACCATCCATTGCGATACCAGAAATAAAAGGCGTTTCAATTACTTTCGGGTTAACGCTCATTTGAACAGCTTCTAACACATCACGGCCAGCTAAGTCGATTGCAGCTGCGCGCTCAAACGTCAGATTAATATTCGCACGGTGAGCAGCGATTAGAGCATTGACGACTCGATCGACATTTCCTCCGGCTAAGTAATGACTTTCTAATTGATTCGTCGTCACATCTAAACCAGCTTTATAAGCTTTAATCAGAGGATTAATAACCCGTGATGGCACAACTCTACGTAACCTCATCCCTATTAAAGTAAAGAGGCCGACTTTCACACCTGCTGCAAGAGCACTAATCCATAGTGTAACAGGTACAAACGTAAATAAGATGACGAGTGCGATTAAGATGAGAGCGATAATAATAATCGGCGCTACTTCTACTAAACCTAAATCCATTTTGTTTCCTCCCTTAATAATTAAAGTATTTCACGTACTACAATTTTCATACCCTCTACATGAATAACTTGAACTTGTTTATCTTTTTCAATAAACGCACCGTCTGAAACAACATCTAGCCGTTCATCGGCCATTAAAATCGTTCCAGATGGTCGTAAAGGGGTCAATGTAATTCCTTTTTTGCCAATTAAATCTTTCCGTTCGACGTTGGAAACATACCCTAAATCAGACGTCGTTCGTTCACGTAAAATAAGCTTCTTTAAAATTCCTCTCTCTGTTCCTATCCATTTAAATAAAATAATTCCGGCTACGATCGCGACGATAAATGCGATCGCTACGCTTAATGACATATGCGCTAAATCGTAGCCGGCGATAAATAAGGAACCGATAATAGCTGCTGCACCTAACAAACCTAATATGCCACCAGGAACGAAAAATTCTAAAATAATGAGTACAATTCCTAGTACGAACAAAATAATTGCTTCCATGCCAGCTAAACCAGCGATAACATGTCCGTAAAAAAATAATAGTAGTGAAATAAGCCCTAATATTCCTGGTAAGCCAAATCCTGGTGAATAAAGTTCTAACACTAATCCTAAACTAGCGATTGAAAGTAAGATCGGAATGACGACAGGGTGGGTAACAAAGCGAGCAACTTCTTCTGCGAATGTCGTTTCCGTCTCGACGATCGTTGCGTTTGAAAGGTTAAGTTCATGTAACAGTTCGACACGGTTTTGAACAATTCCTTCCGCATACTCTACTTCGACAGCTTCAGATGGGGTTAACGTTAAAAATTCTCCCTTCGGTGCTCCGTATTCAGGTAAATCTATATCAGGGTCTGCCATCGCCATCGCATATAAAGGATCTCTTCCTTTCGATTCAGCCGCACTTTTCATCGCTGCAATCCAAGCTGATTGGGCTTTTTTATCAGCTGCATTTCCGTCTGCTGTAATGACACCGCTTGCTCCCATCGTCGCATTTGGATTCATATAGATATAATCAGAATTCAACGCGATATATGAGCCAGCTGATAATGCTTCATTCACAATATATGCTGTCGTAGGTATTTCAAGACTTTGTAATAGACTGCCGATTTTATTTGCTGAGTCGACCCTCCCTCCAGGCGTATCAATTTCAAAAATAATATGATTAGCACCAGCTTCTTTTGCTTCAGTTGTGGAACGTTCGAGAAAAGCTTCTAAACCTCTTTCAACCTCTTTTTCAATCGGAATGATGTAAATTAATTGACCTTCACCATCTGATTCAGCTTGAATAGTAGTTGTATGATAAAATAAAAAGCAAACGAAATATGTAAAAAGTACAAATATGATAACATTTCTCGCTTTGATTGCCATGTTTTCACCACCCTATTCAAACTTTTCGCACAATATGCAATTTTATCGTACCATAAATGGTTTTGATATTCATTCTTTTGTATGAAAAAACATAAAAAAAGATCCTACAATACATTGATGTAGGATCTAAATCTTTTTAAAATTCACTTATTAACTTAAATGTTTTTGAACGAGTTTTTGTACGAAAGAACCATCTGCTTTTCCTTTTACTTTCGGCATCATTGCACCCATTACTTTACCGAAATCTTTTTTTGATGTAGCTTGTAAGTTAGCAATCGTTTCTTTCACAAGCTTTTCCAATTCTTCTTCAGATAGTTGTTCCGGCATATAAACTTTTAAAATTTCAATCTCTTTTTCCAACTGTTGAACGAGATCATCTCTGCCAGCAGTTTTAAAGTCTCTCAATGATTCATTTCTTTGTTTTAGTTCCCTAGAAAGAATCGTTAGTTCTTGCTCTTCATTCAATTCAGCCACTCCGAGGTCGATCGCTTCGTTTTGCAATGAAGCTTTTACCATACGGATCACACTGAGTTTATCTTTATCTTTCGCTCGCATAGCTTGTTTCATATCTTCGTTTAATCTATCCAATAGTGACATAACGACACCTACTTTAATATTTGCGCTTTCTAGCAGCTTGAGATTTTTTCTTACGACGTACACTAGGTTTTACGTAATATTCACGTTTTCGATATTCTGTTAGTGTCCCATTTTTAGATACGTTTCTTTTGAAACGACGAAGCGCATCTTCTAACGATTCATTTTTACGAATGCGAGTAGTATTTGACATACTAAAATTCCCTCCCTCCGGAGTGTCAAACAAAAAATAATCACACACTTTAAAAAGTATGCATATGAACAATTATATAATATCGACACAGGAGGGTCAACTTAATCTTTCATTTAGTGTCGCGCTTTTTCCATTAAAATATGCATTAACTCGTAACTAATTCATCGACTACTTTCACGAACATCCCTTTATTCAGCGGGTAACCGGCCTTCGTAATTTTTACTCGGACGATCGATCCGATCAATTCTTCCGGTCCTTCAAATTGTACTTTTAAATAATTGTCTGTATAACCAACTAAATTTCCCTTACTAGAGCTTTTTTCTTCAGGGATCACATCTAACACAGTATTTTCATATTTCGCTGCATATTGTTTCGCTAATTTTTCGGAAAGGTCGATCATCTTTTGGACACGTTGCTCTTTTATTTCATCTGGTACTTGATCGTCCATTCTCGCTGCCGGTGTTCCCGTTCTTCTAGAAAAAGGAAATACGTGGAGTTCTGAATAACCGATTTTTTGAACGAACTCGTATGTTTCTAGAAACTCTTCTTCCGTTTCACCTGGAAAACCTACAATCACATCGGATGTAATTGCTAAGCCAGGTAAAGCTTTTTTAATTTTATTTACTTTTTCTTCATAAAATTCAGCTGAGTATTTACGTCTCATTCTTTGAAGCACTGTATTTGAACCAGATTGAAGCGGGATATGCAAATGGCGAACAATTTTCTTAGATTTATCTAATACTTCGATCACTTCATCAGTAATTTGGCTCGCTTCGATCGAAGAGATTCGAATTCTTTTTAATCCGTCCACTTTCGCTTCTAAATCTTCAAGTAAATTAGCAAAATGATAGTCTTTCATATCTTCGCCATATCCTGCCGTATGAATACCAGTTAATACGATTTCTTTATACCCGGCATCGACGAGTTTTTGCGCTTGTTCGATTACATTTTCAGGTTTTCGAGAACGTAAAAGTCCCCGTGACCATGGAATAATACAAAACGTGCAGAAGTTGTTGCAACCTTCTTGTATTTTTAACGATGCTCGCGTCCTGTCGGTAAATTCTGGAACGTCCATTTCTTCGAACACTTTGCTCGTCATAATATTCGAAACACCGTTTACCGGTAGTCTCGTCTTTTTATGTTCTTCAATGAGTTGGATCATTTTTTTTCGGTTTTGTGTACCGACGACGACATCTACACCAGGTATTTCCAATACTTCCCCTGGCGATGTTTGTGCATAACACCCTGTGACACAAACGATTGCGTCAGGGTTTTTTCGGACAGCTCGTCGAATAATTTGTCGGCTCTTTTTATCTCCCGTGTTTGTGACGGTACAAGTATTTATCACATAAACATCTGAAATACGATCGAAATCGACTCGTTCATAACCATGTTCTTTAAACATATTCCAGATACCTTCAGTTTCGTAATGGTTTACTTTACAACCTAACGTATAGAATGCGACTGTTGGCATTCGTGACACCTCAATTCCTCAAAATGATATGATATGCTTGCTAATGCGTATAGTGACGCAGTTTCTGTCCGTAAAATTCGCGGGCTTAAGCGAACAGGTTTCAGATCGTACTTTTTGAACAACTGTACTTCACGGTTAGAAAACCCACCTTCAGGACCAATTAAAATAAGCGCTTTTTGTCGTAGTTTCATCGACGTGAAGGCTTTTGCCAAGGAAGAATATTCAGCTTTTTTTGCTTCCTCCTCATAAGCATACATCATTATATCATATTGTAAGTGACTCTCTAAAATCGTTTGTAATGACATCACTTCAATTTCAGGGATGATGTTGCGATGACATTGTTCACTAGCTTCTTTCAATATTTTTCTGTACCGTTTTAACTTTTGTTTACTTTTTTTCTCGTCCCATTTTGCGATCGAACGTTCTCCTTCAAATAAAAGAAATTTACTTGCTCCAAGTTCAGTTCCTTTTTGTAATATAAAATCTAATTTATTTCCTTTCGGTAATCCTTGAGCAATCGTTACTTGAATCGGTAATTCAGCATTTTCTTCCAACCATTCGACGACTTGTACTTTTACATCTAATTTTTCTATCTGTTTAATTTCACATATCGCTGCTTTTCCTTCTGGGTGATTACAAATAACTCGATCACCGACTTTTTTGCGCATGACACGAACGATATGGTGCGCATCGTCGCCTTTTATGAAAACGAAATTTCCATCCCAATCTGTTTTTTTCGTAAAATATCTTTGCACACGTAACACCTACTATGATTTTAATGCTATTTCTGAGCTACGAGACAAACCCAATCATCATGAATTTGTGAATCTACTATTGTAAATCCTTTGTCGATCAGCTTTTTTTCGATTAACTGTCGTTTAGTAGTAATAATCCCTGAAGTAATAAAATAACCTTCTTCAAATAGACAATCCCAAGCATCATCAACTAACGATAGTAAAATTTCGGCTAAAATGTTTGAAACGATGACGTTCGCTATTTTGTCAACGTTTTTTAATAAATCATTTTGTTTCACAGTAATCCGTTCTGTTAAATCATTTAAATCTCGATTAAAAGACGTACTTTTCACGGCGACTTCATCCAAATCATAACTATAGACATGACGTGCACCTAGTAAACATGATGCGATACTTAAAATACCAGAACCTGAACCGACATCAAGAACGATATCTCCCGGTTGTACGTATCGTTCTAATGCTTGGAAACTTAATATTGTCGTTGGATGTGTTCCTGTCCCGAATGCCATACCAGGGTCGATCGTAATCATTAGTTCGTCTTTACTTCTTTCGTGATATCGTTCCCAACTTGGTACGATTACAATCCGATCGGTTACTTTTTATGGTTTAAAGTATTTTTTCCATTCATTTGCCCAATCTTGTTCATTAACAGTATTCGTCCATACTTTGTTTTCGCCTAGATCGATTCCTAATGAAGCTAGTTCGTTTATTTTTTGAATCATTTCTTTTTCTTTTTGAGGCCATTCATCATTGTCTAAAAAGTACGCTTTAATATAGATACCTTCTTCTGGATATTTCCTCGCATCAATGGCATACATTTCTTCGAATTTTTCTCTTTTTGTTCGTTTTAACTCACTCGGATCTTCGATGACGACACCATTTGCGCCGTGTTCATTTAATATATTGGCGATCGGCTCCATCGCTTCGTTTGTCGTATGAATTACAAATTCATTCCAGTTCAAATGTTTAAACACCTCGTTTCCGATATATGATTAAAAATTATTTATTCACCTTTAAAAGCTTTTTTAAAACGTGAAAATAACGAATCGTCATTTTCAGAATGGTTCGTTATTTCTATTTGGTTAAATTCTCTTAATAGTTCTTTCTGTCTTGCTGTTAATTTCGTCGGTGTTACGACACGTACTTTAACATGCTGATCACCTTGACCATATCCTCGTACATTCGGAACACCTTTTCCTCGTAAACGAAACGTCTTACCAGTTTGTGTACCTGCTGGAATTTTTAATTTGACTTTACCATGGACTGTCGGCACTTCGACTTCATCACCTAATGCTGCTTGGGCAAACGTAATTGGCAACTCTACAGTAAATATGATCGCCTTCTCTTTTGAAAAATTCATGTGGTTTTACCCAAATAACGATGAACAAATCGCCTGGAGGTCCACCGTTAATGCCTGGCTCTCCTTTTCCTGAAAGCGAATTTGTTGGCCATCATCAATCCCAGCAGGAATCGACACTTTTACTTTTACTATGTTTTTTCACTCGTACCAGTACCATCACAAGTCTACATTTATCTTTTATGATTTGTCCTGTACCTTGACAGTGATGGCATGCTCTACGATTTACAATTCTGACCAAACGGTGTGTTTTGTTCAGTACTGATTTGACCTGTACCATGACAATGGGGACAAGTTTCTGGCTTCGTTCCTGGCTTTGCCCCGGAACCATGACACGTATCACACGTCTTCCTCTTTCGGTATTGAAATTTCTGTTTCTTTTCCAAATATCGCTTCTTCAAAATTAATGTCATCGTATACTGTAAATCAGCACCTTGTCGTGGTGCATTCGGATCTCTACGTGCACCCCCACCGAAAAA
Source organism: uncultured Bacilli bacterium (assembly GCA_963766835.1). GTDB lineage: Bacteria > Bacillota > Bacilli > Bacillales > Amphibacillaceae > Pseudogracilibacillus. Next base: position 167,987 of record CAVYBX010000010.1, on the reverse strand, counting down.
CATATCAAATATATCTCCAAAACCAGAAAAGTCGCTGCGCCACCACCAAATCCTTGACTTTGTGTTCCTGCATGACCGAATTGATCATATTGTGCTCTTTTCTGGTCATCATTTAACACTTCATATGCTTCTTTTACTTCTTTAAATTTCTCTTCTGCATCGGCTGCTTTATTTACATCTGGATGATATTTTCTAGCTAATTTTCGATATGCTTTTTTTATTTCTTCCTTTGATGCATTTCGATCTATTCCAAGTACTTCATAATAATCTCGTTTACTCAATTTTATTCACTCTCCTGAACCTAATTCAATACTATTAATGATAGCAATATTACTTCTTACATGCATATAACGCTAAGATTTTGTACATAATATATTATAACAATTGTACTTAAAAAAAGTCAAAGTCAAGAAAACCTGACTTTGACTTTTTACTAAATACTTATTTCTTTTCTGATTTATCTTTTTCATCATCGACTTCTTCAAAATCAGCATCGACTACATCATCATCGTTTCGCTGTATTTCCAGCTTCTGCACCTTGCTGTGCTTGTTGTTGTTGTGCCATTTGTTCATATAGTTTTACAGATAATTGTTGCACTTGTTCCTCTAATGCTTCTTTCTTCGCTTTAATTGCTTCGATATCGTTTCCTTCAAGTGCTTTTTTCAGTTCTTCTTTCGCTTCTTCTGCTTTTTGTTTTTCTTCTTCAGAAACTTTATCTTCTAAATCTTTAATGTTTTATCTGTTGTAAAAATTAAGTTGATCTGCTTCATTACGTAAATCAACTTCTTCACGACGTTTTTTATCCGCTTCCGCATTTTCTTCTGCTTCTTTTACCATTTGTTCAATTTCTTCATCAGATAAACCAGAAGAAGATTGAATTGTAATCGACTGTTCTTTATTCGTACCTAAATCTTTCGCACGAACGTTAACGATTCCGTTCGCGTCGATATCAAATGTTACTTCAATTTGTGGTACTCCTCTTGGTGCTGGTGGAATATCTGTTAATTGGAAACGACCGAGTGTTTTATTATCTGCTGCCATTTCACGTTCACCTTGAAGTACGTGAATATCAACTGCTGTTTGATTATCAGCTGCTGTTGAGAATATTTGTGATTCACTTGTAGGAATTGTTGTATTTCGTTCGATTAATTTTGTAGTATACGCCACCCATTGTTTCAATTCCAAGTGATAAATGGTGTAACGTCAAGTAAGTACAACGTCTTTTACATCTCCTTGTAAGAACTCCACCTTGGATTGCTGCACCTAGAGCAACTACTTCATCAGGGTTTACACCTTTTGAAGGTTCTTTTCCAATTTCACTTTTTAATCGCTTCTTGTACAGCTGGAATTCGTGTGGAACCACCGACTAAAATAACTTTATCGATATCACTTGCTGATAAGACCTGCATCTGATAATGCTTTACGAACTGGATATCATCGTTCTTTCAACTAAGATCTGCTGTTAATTCATCAAATTTCGCTCTTGTTAACGTCATTTCTAAATGAAGTGGTCCAGCTTCACCTGCAGTAATAAACGGTAATGAAATTTGTGTTTGCGATACACCTGATAAATCTTTTTTCGCTTTTTCAGCAGCATCTTTTAAACGTTGTATTGCCATTTTATCTTGTGATAAGTCAATTCCATTTTCTTTACGGAATTCTTCTACCATATATTCAATAATTTTTTCATCAAAGTCATCTCCACCTAAGCGGTTATCTCCTGCAGTAGCAATAACTTCAAATGTTCCGTCACCAATATCTAAAATCGAAACGTCAAACGTTCCGCCACCTAAGTCATATACGAGAATCGTTTGATCTTATCTTCTTTATCAATACCATATGCAAGTGCTGCTGCTGTAGGCTCGTTAATAATTCTTTCCACTTCTAATCCAGCAATAATACCAGCATCTCTCGTCGCTTGACGTTCAGCAGTCATTAAAATATGCAGGAACGGTAATAACCGCTTTTTCAACTTTTTCACCGATATAATCTTCTGCATAACTTTTTAAATGTTGTAAAATAATTGCGGAAATTTCTTGTGGTGTATAATCTTTTCCTTCAATTTTTACTTTATAATCCGTTCCCATATGACGTTTGATCGATTGAATTGTATTAGGGTTTGTAATCGCTTGACGTTTCGCAACTTCCCCTACTTGTCTTTCACCATCTTTAAATGCAACGACAGATGGTGTCGTACTGTTTCCTTCCGGGTTAGGAATAACGACTGGTTCGCCACCTTCCATCACTGTTACACATGAATTCGTTGTTCCTAAATCAATTCCAATTATTTTACTCATACGCTACAAACTCTCCTTCATCACAAATCTATTTATTCACTTTAACCATTGCTGGTCGAATTACTTTATCTTTTAATATATAACCTTTTTGTAATTCTTCAACAATGATATTTGATTCAAAGTCTTCGTCTTCTACTTGCATCACTGCATGGTGAATATTCGGATCAAATGGTTTATTAACTGTTTCGATCTTTTCGACCCCTTGCGACTTTCAGCGCATTTTGCAATTGTTCATAAATCATTTGACATCCCTTCGCGAAAACTTTTATTTTCTTCTGTCACTTCTGTTTGTAATGCCCGTTCAAAATTATCGATGACAGGAAGTAATTCTGTCGCTAAATCTTGTGCTTTATATTTTCTTTCCGCAATTCTTTCTTTTTCCGTCCTTCGTTTATAATTTTCATAATTCCGCTTGATACGAAGTAATCGATCTGTTAATTGTTCTTTTTCTTCTTCTAATGCCTCATATTTTTCTTCCAATTCTTTTAACTTTTCCCTTGACTCAGTTGGTTCGAGTTCTTCTTTGGAAGATTTTTCTGTTTCGTCTTCCTCTTCCTTATCCGGTTCTTTCGTTTCGTTGTCTGTTTCGTTCATTTCTTTATCTTGTTCTTCTTCTGTTTCCGTATCTTTTTCTTCTTCCGTTATCTGTTTCAGAGGTTACTGTTTCTTTATCTTGATCTACCATTTAATGGGCACCTCCAGTAATTAATCGCCACGTTAAACAATAACATGAATTCCTATAAAATAAACTATTTTAACCTTTAAATTCATTAATCTATTAAATTTGTAAAAAACAAAAAAAAGACTTTTATTTATCTTGGTATACATAATAATAATTCCGTCATTTCATTTGATAGTGCCTTTAATAATGTGATTACTTTACGATATTCCATACGAGTAGGACCTAATAATGCAATCGTTCCTAATTGATTTATTACCTAATTTATGAAGTTAGATGTAATTAAACTAAAATCTTTAATCGCATCTAATTTATTTTCATTTCCAATCGTAACGTTTAATCCATCATCATATTCCGCTAATAACTTCACGATTTCTGATTCATCTTCTAACATCGTATAAAAATCATAAATTTTATCTACATCTTTAAATTCAGGTTGCGTGAATAATATTCGATTGACCACCTATATAAAGTTTTACAGGCTCTTCGTATAAAAGTACTTGTTTCACGTATTCATACATGATTTCATAATTTTTAATATGTTTTTTCATTAAATCGATATACTTCCGTTTGTAAAGTACTACGGAAGTTCGACAATTGGAACGCCGACGAGTCGATCATTTAAAATATTGACGATCTTTTCCAAATCGCTTACATCGATCGTAATTGGTACGTTAAATGATTTATGTTCAACATGTCCAGTACTTGTTACTAAAATTGCAACTGCTGTATGTGGTGTTAAGTGCAATCATTTGAATTTGTTTCAACGTCGCATCCATTTCAGATGGACCGAAAATAAGTGCTGTATAATTCGTTAACTGCGATAATACTTCTGCAGATAATTGGACGACTTGTTCTAACTCGATAATATTATCTTTTATGATATTTTTCATAATGTTTAATTCTTTTTCTTTTAATGTCGGTGATATTACATGGTCTACATAATAACGATAGCCTTTTTCTGATGGAATACGTCCAGAAGAAGAATGGGTCTTTTCGATTAATTCCATTTCTTCTAAATCAGCCATCACATTCCTAATCGTTGCAGCACTTAAATTAATATGTTCTTTCTTAGATATCGCACGTGATCCAATTGGATGTGCTGTTTCAATAAAATCATCAATAATTGTCTGTAGTATTAAGTAATTGTCTTTCTGAAAGCATGTTGCTCACCTCTGTTAGCACTCAAGATCTTCGAGTGCTAATGCTAATTATAAATTATCAAATCGGCTATTTTTTGTCAATAAAGATGTACTTTATATAGGGAAGTAAACGTATGATTATTTATAACATTTTCAATGAAATTTATTCAAAAAAGCAATAGAAATTGATGCAAAGAGAAATGAAAAGAAATGGTCTATGTTTTGAAGGTAATGATGTAAAGGTTACATTTATTGTCAGCATCGGTCCCAAGGACGGGACCATTTAAGCTGAACAATGAAGGAAGAAGAAAGAATATTATTTATCATCTTCTAATTGTAATACCGACATAAACGCTTCTTGTGGGATTTCGACAGAACCGACCATTTTCATCCGTTTTTTCCCTTCTTTTTGTTTTTCTAACAACTTTCTTTTTCGTCGTTACGTCTCCACCATATAATTTTGCCGTGACATCTTTACGTACCGCCTTAATCGTTAGAGCGAGCGACAATTTTATTTCCGATCGCCGCTTGAACTGGAACTTCAAATTGTTGTCGTGGAATTAAATCTTTTAATTTTTCTACAATTTGTTTACCGCGATTGTAACTGAAATCTTTATGGACGATAAAAGATAAATGCATCGATCGGTTCACCGTGTAATAAAATATCCATTTTCACTAAATCCGATGGTCGATTGCCAATAAATTCATAATCTAAAGAAGCATAACCTTTCGTATGCGATTTTAACTGATCGAAAAAGTCATACACAATTTCTGATAACGGCAATTCATAAATGACATTCACTCGTATATCATCTAAATATTGCATATCGATAAATTGTCCGCGTTTCCGCTGACAAAGTTCCATCACCGCGTCCGACAAAATCGTTCGGCACCATAATACTCGCTTTTACAAATGGTTCTAAAATTTCTTCGATCATTTGTGGTTCTGGCATTAACGATGGGTTATCGACTTCGATCACTTCCCCATCCGTTTTTCGGACTTCGTACACGACACTCGGTGCTGTCGTAATCAGATCGATATTGAACTCACGCTCAATTCTTTCTTGAATAATTTCCATATGGAGTAATCCTAAAAAGCCGATCCGAAAACCAAAACCTAATGCTTGGGACGTTTCTGGTTCATATTGTAAAGCTGCATCATTTAACTCTAATCTTTCAAGGGCATCTTTTAGTGGATTATAATCGTCAGAGTTTACCGGATATAGACCACAAAATACCATCGGGTTTAGTTTCCGATATCCCGGCAATGGATCCGTAGTCCCATTTTCCGCTAACGTAATCGTATCCCCAACTCTCGTATCTTTTACGTTTTTAATCGATGCAGTTAAAAATCCAACTTCTCCTACAGTTAGTTTCTCTTTATTCACTTCTTTCGGAGTATGAACGCCAACTTCTGTCACTTCGAACTCTTTACCAGTCGACATCATTTTAATTTTATCGCCGACTTTCACTTCTCCTTCTTTGACACAAATGTACGCGATGACACCACGATAAGAATCGTACATGGAATCAAAAATTAACGCTTTTAAAGGCTTATCCACCTCGCCACTTGGTGGTGGAATTCGTTCGACGATACTTTCTAAAATTTCATCAATTCCGATATTTTCTTTCGCTGACGCTAAAATGACATCGTCAGGGTCAATTCCGATAATATCGACTAACTCTTGTGTTACACGTTCTGGATCAGCGTTCGGCAAGTCGATTTTATTAATAACCGGAATAATTTCTAAATCGTTGTCTAAAGCTAAATAGACGTTCGCAAGTGTTTGCGCTTCAATTCCTTGCGCAGCATCTACGACTAAAATTGCCCCTTCACAGGCAGCAAGACTTCGGGAAACTTCGTACGTAAAGTCGACGTGACCGGGTGTGTCGATTAAGTGAAAAATATAATCTTCACCATTTTTACTCGTATATTTCAACTGGACTGCATTTAATTTAATCGTAATTCCCCGTTCTCTTTCTAAATCCATTGCATCTAAAAATTGTTCTTTCATTTCACGTTCTGAAAGTGCTTGCGTATTTTCTAATATTCGATCCGCTAACGTTGATTTCCCGTGATCAATATGGGCGATAATCGAAAAGTTCCGTACATTCATTTGATTATTTTTCATTTGATCGTGCTCACTCCTACAAGTTGCGCCTTACAAAAATTTTTTCGCTTCCATGATTATATCAATAGGATTCGATAGTTTCAATTTTATAAGAGTGAGTGACTATTTCTCTCGTCATATTGATAGAGAACGAGTGAGTTACGAACCAAAAAATAAATTTGCAATTTTATACATGAATTGTATGACGATTTCATACATGGACGTTACAATTTTTTCAAGTAATGCTGCTGATTTATTCACTGCATGATCTTTTTCTTCTGTTTCACTTATTTCAATCGTCTCTAAGTCGTTTTCTATATTTTCTACAATAGGTTCTGCTATGACTACGGACTGTTCTTCAACTTGTTCTTCTTGTTGAATATTATTTTTTTCGAAAGTACCGTATGTGACCCCGCCAAAAAAACAAACAGCGAGAAGTAAAATCATCGTCATTGTACGCATCCAAATCACCTTCCTTCATTACTAACCTTTTCCGCTTCCCAATAAAAATCGCTAAATACTTCTGCGATCACATCTGCCGTTCGATACATTTCATCAAGAGTATTTTCATAACCACCAATTTCTAATAAAAGCGCATTTTCATGTAAATCTTGATTATAAACGCCGTTAGAGCTTGGCCCTTCTTTCGTAATAACACCTTTACTAAGACCTGGATACTTTTCATCGATCAAATAGTGTAATTTCGTCGCTAATTCAAGATTTCTTTCATGATTTTTATTCTCTGCTCCTACGACAAATAAAACTTGTGCATAATCTTCTCCATCAATTTCTTTCGTTGTATTTTTTCTCGGCAATGCATCCCGATGAATGTCAAAAATATATTGTATATGTTCATTTTGACTCATCGCTTCTTCTACGATCGGTCGCGAAGCTTGATACGATTTTCCATAACTCCACTTTTTTTCTTTTAAAATATTCATGACGTCTGTTTTATCTACATCTGCACCAATTCCGTAAGATTCTAATGAACTAGCTAATCTTTCACTAACTTTCGTAATATTTACTTCTTCGTGATGTGCTCGATTCGGATCAGTTTCATCCGGTAGATGTGGTAAAAATGATTCGCGATTATGACTCTGGTAAAGGAACACAACTTTTCTATCTTCAGTCGTCAGCGGAGATTCAGATGGTTCTTTTTCTTCTATCTCCGATTTATCGATCGCTTCTCTTTCTTGTAAAATATCCTCTATCGGCGGTCCAGATTCATGTGAAAGCGTACTTAACTCATTTAAACCTTCACCAGCGATAATAATTCGATTTTCATACGTAGAAAAACCAGGAATTGCATGTCCTAGTAAACTTTTTAAATCGTTTAATCTAACACTCGTTACTAGATTAAATAACGTTTCAAACAAATTCGGCCGTTCCATAAAATACTCATTCGTAAGTTCAAAATGACGATTTTCCAGACTATACATCATGACAAAAATCGATTGATCAACATTACTCGTCCATGAAGAAAAAATCGAAGAAGACAGTCTTGATGAAGGTTTCGTCGTCGTCATTAAGCCGATCGATGTAAATAGTAATACGATAATGATTGTCACAATCATCATTTGTTTGTAAAATGATTCAAAAAATTTCATGATATTAGTAGAACGATTCATCTTCACACCAACTTTAATTTAATAATCTACTAATTTAATCTATGAGTTTACAACGATTCATAGAACTAAAATGACACTTTTCATAGAATCGTCATCTATTTTAATAGTTACAACATTTAATTAACATAATAAAATTATCGTAAATTAATAATAAAAAAACTCGCTTTTTAGCGAGTATAATGAGCATCTTCTTCAACTGACACTTTTTCATGTAAAGCGGCATTAATTCCTTGAGCGAGCAAGTGCGCCATGTCAGTCATAAATCCATCGACTTCTTTCGGTGTGACAATTAAATTTTTCCCCATCGGTGTAAGAACTTCATTTAATAACGACCTTTTTTCTTGTTCAGACAAAGCACCGACGAGTCCTAAAAACGTTTTCCGTTGCTGTTCGTCTGGAAGATCAGTTTCCGATAAATTTTCATGTTTTATCGGAAAATGTGAAGGAATGAGGGACCTTCGTGGTTTATCTTTTTCTTCCCATTCACGTCCCATATGTTTTAACAAATAATCTAACGTATCGCTCGCGATTGTCACTGCATCGACGACTGTCGGTACACCGATAGCGATCACTGGTATACCTAACGATTCTTTACTAAGTTCTTTTCGTTTATTTCCTACCCCCGAACCAGGATGGATTCCTGTATCCGTTATTTGAATCGTTTCATTGATACGTTCGATCGATCGGGAAGCAAGCGCATCGACCACGATGACAAAGCTTGGTTCAAAACTTTCTATAATACTTGAGACGATATCACTCGTTTCCATACCGGTAACTCCCATGACACCTGGTGAAATCGCTGCCAACGGTCGATAACCGTCAGAAACAGTTTCGTATTCCAATTCAAATAAATGATTCGTGACGAGCACTTTTTCTGCGGTCATCGGTCCAAGGGCGTCAGGAGTTACGTTCCAGTTTCCTAAGCCGATCATTAACCCTTTCGCATCTTTACGAATGTCGTTTTTCTCCAGCAATAGATTAATTTCATCAGCTAATACTTTCGCTGCTTTCGTCTGCAATTTCGTATCTTGTTTTTTCACTCCATCCGCATAAATCGTAATGTAATATCCAGCCTTTTTTTGAATCGTCTTTTCTCCTTTTTGCGAAATTTCGATGTTACTAACTTTGACACCGTTTATCACTTTATCTTTCACTTTCACACCCGGAATATCACTTTTTTCCGGATGCTGTTCGACATACATTTCTTTCGTTTCAACTGCTAAATCAGTTCTTACTGTATACTTTTCATCTTCTTTTAATCGTTCCAATCTATCCACGTCCTTTTCCTGACATTTCCGGTTATTAGTATGGCTTTATTTGTAAAAATCATGTACAACGATTGCAATAAAATTTAATATTTGGTAAAATGCATTTGTTCCATAAAGTACTTATTGAAAAGCTTTATAAAATATGATTGAATTTATATTGGTAAATGAGAACTGTTCGTTCATATTTAGGAGGTGACTTCGAATGGCTAATTTAAAATCTGCGATCAAACGTGTCAATACGAACAATAAGAAAAAAGAACGCAACAAAGCATTAAAATCGAAAATGCGTACAGAAATTAAAAAAGTAGAAAAATTCATTGAGATGAATGAATTAGAAGAAGCTAAAAATGCTTTCCGCACAGCGACGAAAGCAATCGATAAAGCAGTTCAAAAAGGTGCAATCCACAAAAATAACGGAAACCGACAAAAATCACGTTTAGCAAAAAAACTAAACAAAGTGAGCGCTTAATGAAAAAATCGTTGAAAGTAGGCCAAATTTTTCAGCCTATTCAACGATTTTTTATTTTACCTATTACTTATCGCCGTCAATTTATATAACAACATTTCAAACGCGATATGTTTGTCCACTTTTCCTCGCTTGATCATCGCGTCTGTTTCCGTTAATTCATCGATTATTTTCATTAACGTTTTTTCTTGGAAACGTCCACTTCTTTCAGATGCTAACTTTACGACATAAGGATGAATTTTCAACTCACTTTGTATCCGTTGATTGGAATACCCTTTTTGTTTTAACAATTTCACTTGGAAAATAGTCCGAAACTGGTACGCTAATAAGGCGATTAATGCGATCGGTTCTTCTTCTCGTTTGATCAGTTCGCGATAAATTTTGACCGCTTCGAACAAATCCCGTTTTAACACCGCATCGACTAGTTCCAACGCATCGAACGATAAAGAAGTTGAAATGAGTTGCTGGGCAATTTCTTTCGTCACTTCCCCGCCTTCACCGACAAAGAGTGCTAATTTATCGATTTCTTGATGTAATAAGTCGAGTTGTGTAGAAAATTCAGCTTCTAATAAATCGATCGCATCATCAGTTAAAGTAATTTGTTTTTCTTTGGCAATTTGTTGAATCCATCCATGCAACTTGTGATTTTGAATCGGATTGCACTCGATGACGACGGCATGTTTTTTCAACAGTTTCGCCAACTTTTTTCGTTCATCAATTTTTTCGTAAGGTGCAATCATCACTAAAGTCGTATAATTGACGATATTGTTTAAATAGTTCTCCAATGAAGACAGATCGTGAGTGATTGGTAATTTATCAGGCTTTGATTTTAAAAATACGGCATTTTCGGCAAAAATAATTTTTTTATCTGTAAAAAAAGGAATTGTTTCCACATCGTAAACAACATCTTGTACAGGTATTTCCAATAAATCATAAGTTGAAATCGCTTCTTCCACTTCATCTTTCGGTATGTTTTCCATCAATGTTTTCTTGAACTGTTCGACTAAATATCTCTCTGTACCGTAAAGTAAATAAATCGGTGCGATGTTTCCTGATTTTATTCGTTGTATCGTTTCCGACAAACTCGTCATTTGCGACCATCCTTTTTTATATCACTGTGTATAATGATAGCAAAAAAAGTCAGTTATTGATATAATCTACTTGGTACATAATAAAAAATGAAATGAATTTGAACTTGTCCTAATTACACTAGATTTTTTTATCATAATCGCTTATACTATCTACATAAACAGGAGGGAAATAACATGAACGAATTTGAAAAAAATCCAAATGAAAAAGGTAATGACGTCGTTTACGCTGCACGCGGTTTCATTTATTCATTTCTATTCTTCACGTTAATTTTCGTAATTGGAACGACGATTAGTCTCATTAACTAATGCTTATACATACAGATTAGAGAATGAAATGCTGCTAACGATTGATTTGGCAGCGTTTTTTATTTTTCTGGCAAAAAAGTCGTAATGAAGTAATCATCTTCTCTAAATTTAAATTGTACAGCCCCATGAATATCGGTGCGATATACGTGAATATTTTCTTTTTCGAACGTGTCGATTACTTCTTTTGTCGGATGACCGAAACGATTATTTAATCCAGCTGATATCAACGCATAAGTCGGCTGAATCGTTTTGATAAATTGTTCATCAGTTGACGTATTACTACCATGATGAGCAACTTTTAATATATCTACTTGCAATTCTGGAAAATTTTTAACGATCTCCCTTTCCCCTTCTTTATCGATATCACCAGTGAATAACCAGATCATCCCTCCTAATTTAGTATATAAAACGAGCGAGTTTTCATTTTCTGATTTGCGATCACGCTCGGGTGCTAAAATATAAAAATCTTGACCGTTTCTAACAAGTTTTTTATGAGCATTCGCCCTCGTTACTAAAATGTTTGATGTTGTCCATAAATCGATTTCTTCTTCATTCATTTCATAAAAATTACTAATGATTACTTCTTTTACTGCGAACTCATCGATGATAAAATTTACACTACCGTTATGATCTAAATCACCATGAGTGATAAAAATCGCATCGATTTTCCCGATTCCTTGTCCGTATAAATACGGACGAATAATTTGTTCGTATACTGTTTCTGTCGGGCGGAAATCGGTATAAGAAAAACGTGCCCCTGCATCGATGAGAAAGACCCCTTTTTCGATAAGGTAATTCAATAATGAATGCATCCCCTTGTCCGATATCTAACATCGTGACCGTTCCTACAGGTGAAAAATAAGGGCGTACGACAAGTAACGTAAGCAAAAGACATATTGCAATTGCATGCAACAATGCTTGTTTCTTATTTTCTTTTTCTAAAAACTTCATGAAAAATATGAGGAACACGTAATAAATAATTACGGCATAAGTCGGAAACGTACCGATGAGCATCGGAAAATAAAGATACGTATCTACGAAATCAATGAATGTTAACATCATATCATGAATGAATAAAAATAATTTTTCTACGAATTGAATAACTGGTTCAGGTACATAAATGAATAAAAGTAATAAAAATGACAGCGGGATGACGATGAGCGAAAAATAAGGTACAACGATGACATTTAATAAGATTGATAACGGTTGAAAATTGTAAAAATAGTTCACTTGTAAAGGTAAAATAACCATTTGAGCGATAAAACTAATTTGAAAAATTCGAAAAAGATTCGATTTAGTTTGCGAAAGCCATTTTTGTGACAAAATTAATCCGAAACTAACTAAAAACGAAAATTGAAAGCCGATATGATAAACGATATAAGGATTGATGAAGATTAAAATTAGAAAGACGATACTAATAATATCTGTATAATTTAGTTTTATGTTCAATTTAATAAGTAAAATACCGAGCACGACCATTAAACTCGCTCGCCAAACAGACGGTTCACCACCAGCTAAAAAAGCGTATATCGGCAAAAAAATGACGATGAACGTTTGGGCTGTTTCTTTCGTCGTAATAGAAAAACGAACGAATATCATATAGATAATTGCAACGACGATGCCGATATGTAATCCAGAAATCGCTAAAATGTGTGATAAACTCCACCTTTGAAACAACTTGATCGTATCGTCATCAATCAATTCATCATAACCGAGTACTAATGCTTGCAACCATGCAGCCGTTTCCGGTCGTAATTTTTCCGATGCTAGTTCTATTAATAGTTCCCGTAAAGAAAATATATATTCTAAAGACGTTTCATCTTTACAACTTAACGCTGATAAGTCTTGTACGATTAATTGATAAGTAATACCATTTTTTAACAAATATTGTTGATAGTCGAATTGATGTGGATTCCGCGCACTATTTGGAACAGACAATTCTCCGCTTATTTTGCATCTTGCTCCATATTTTAACGACGACAAATCTTCTTCGAAACTCTCATCTTCTTCAAAAAAATATATCACTAAAATTTTATCTTCTTTTCTAGCAGGTTGAAATGTAAATTGAAGGGAAGTAGATTTCTTATCAAGTGGGCTAACGATTTTACCGTAGAACGATTCATGTGAAGTTGTTTCTTCTTCATAATGGGGTTTTTCGAGCGAGGGAATGTATACATAAAAAATAACAAATGAAAGAAACGTTGCAAAAAGTAACATGAATGTAATTCTTTGTATATAAAACAAATATAAAAGCCAAATGAAAAAAAGACTGGCGAAAATAATATCATTTAGCGTTTTCGTAATGACGCTAAACATTGCACCTAACGCAATAAAATACCAATAATTCGTAAACATATGAACGAATCCTAACGTTAGGCGCATGCAAATTTAGATGATGTTGCTGCGCCTAAATTAGGAATATCAATCACCTACCTTCGTCAAATTGTAACGATTTGTTTAAGTCAATTTGAACGACAGTTAGCGATACTTGTTTTAAAGAGATATTAGCTTCCTTAAACAACTGAATAGCTAATTCATGATTACGATAATCGTGTTCGTAAAAAATTCTTTTAATTCCAGCTTGAATAATTTGTTTACAACATTGTAAACACGGAAAATGTGTCACGTATAAATCAGTTTCGTTCGTTGCAACACCGAACTTCGCACATTGTAACAAAGCATTCGCTTCTGCATGGACTGTCCGTACACAATGTCCATCAACGATATAACAACCTTCATCTATACAATGCGCTCCGTCGTGTACGCTACCGTTATATCCGCTAGCAATGATTCTATTTTCCCTTACGATTACCGCACCTACATTTAAACGTGTACAAGTACTTCTTAATGCGACTAAATTTGCTTGGGCCATGAAATATTGTTCCCACGATATACGTTTCATCTTTTCACCTCTTTATTCCCTATCGAACATCGATATGATCTTTTAAATTATCTAATGTTTTTTCGCCAATTCCATTTACTTGTAATAAATCGTCTACTACTTCGAACATTCCGTTTTCTTCGCGGTAATCGATGATCGCTTGTGCTTTCGCAGGTCCAATTCCTGGTAATGTTTCTAGCTCTTCTTTCGTCGCCTGATTAATATTTACTTTCGGCTCATCGCTAGTGGAGCCAGTTTGGGATAATCATCGGTAAATCTTCTGTTTCTCCTACTTTCGGGACGATAATGACCATTTCATCTTGCACTTTTTGTGCTAAATTAATATAATTTTCATCCGCTTCATCTGTAAATCCGCCTGCAAGATTAATGACGTCATTCACTCGCGCAGATTGATCAACTTCATATACACCTGGACGGTTAATTTCTCCTTTAATATCGACGATGAATGTCGTCTCTTCGTCAGCAAATTCATTACTTTGTTCTAAGTCTTCATCTTGTTCTGCGACAACATCGATAAAATCATCATCTTCAAGCTGAAACGATTTTGTTTGCTCATATCTCATGTAAACGATGCTAATGAAAATTACTAGTCCAATGATGATTAAAATAAAATGTTTTTTGATCCAATGAAGCACTGTACATCACTTTCCTTTCCCACATCTTTGAAAGAAAGGAAAAGTTATCTTTATTATAAGCATGTGGATAACATTTGTAAAATAGCAATAAAAAGAAATTGCCCAAAAATCGATTTGTTTATCGTTATTTTTGGGCAACTCCGAAAATTCTCTCACTTTTCTGTTCAGAAAAGTGATCTTTAAACATAAAATCAGCATAAAAATTAATTTTTTTAAATTGGCAACTTTCTAGCAGATTTTTATAACGAATTAGCGGGTACGTCTTTTGATGATGGACTTCATCAAAACGAACGTAACGATCGTTCTCTTTTTGAAAAAAAGTCATATAATGAAACATTTCTCCTTCTTTATCGCCTCGTTCGCATTCCCAAATATACGTAAGTTCGTCTGTCACGTCGGCAAACGTTCTGTCGCATAAATGATGTTCCGCATAATTAATACTATGGAAATCGAAAATAAACAACCCACCTGGCTTTAAACAATTATAAACTTGCTCAAAAACTTTTTTTACATCATCCAAATTCGTTATATAGTTGATGACATCACAATAACTAATGAATAAGTCGACGTCTTTAAAACCTGTTAATTCGCGAATATCTTGCTGAATCCAGTTGATATCTATTTGTTGATTGAAGCTTTCTCCGCTGCCACCGTTAACATATCATTCGATTGATCGATCCCGATCATTTCATAACCTAATTTACCTAAACGAATCGTTAGTTCACCAGTTCCACAACCTAAATCGATGATCGTTTTTACAGGGACATTAAATTGTTCGATGATATTTGTCGTAAATGTAACCCATTTATCGTATGGTGCATGTTTCATGAGCGCATCGTATATGATAGCAAATCGTTCATATACCATTTATTTTATATCCTCTACTTCTACGTGGGCAGCATCTCCCCATAGCCGTTCTAAATTGTAGTATGACCGTTCATCCTTATGGAAAATATGACAGATCACTGTATCGATATCGAGCAATACCCAACGTGCTTGTTCAAATCCTTCCATTCGTTTCACATCATGGCCTTTTTCTCCAACTGTTCTTTGACCGCACGTGTAATCGCTTGAACTTGCCTTTCATTATTACCGTGACAAATGACAAAAAAATCGGCGATCGGTGTTAATTGTTTCATATCTAATACGACGATGTTTTCTGCTTTTCGATCTTCACACGTTAGAACGACTGTTTCTAAAATTTCTTGCACTTCACTCAACGTTTTACCACTCCTTTTTTCGTTAAATCATTATATGCTAAAATCGTGTCAGGATATATTAACGCATTTTTATTTACTAGATGAATAATCGTATTTTTAAGTGCTTGCTGAGCTGCTTTTTGTAAATTTTCTTTCGCTAATTTCCTCACTTCATCAAGACCAGGAAAGCTTCTAGCTGGTTCGATATAATCACTTATAAATACGATCAGTTCTATCTGGCTCATTTGCGGTCGTCCCGTCGTGTGGAACCGAATCGCATTTAATATATCTTCATCTTTAATTTCATGTTTGTCTTCAACGAGTTTCGCTCCAACAGGTCCATGCCAAAGTTCATGGTGGTAATCTAACAGTTGTGACGGGAGTTTATACGTTTGAACGAGCTGTTTTAACTGTTCTTTCGGCAAACACTTTGCATAGTCGTGAAAGAGGCTCGCTAATCTTACTTTTTTCTTAGATTTCTCATAAATTTCTGCTAATTTCATCGCTGTTTCATATACACGTAACGTATGTTCATAACGATCTTTCGTTAATTGATCTTTAACTATCCTACGTGCTTCTTCGAAATCCATATAGGCGATGCTCCTTTATATAAGTATAAACCTCTTTCGGTACTAAATATCGAAATGGAAGCCCCATTTCTATTCTTTGTCTTATTTCACTGGATGAAATATCGATCAGCGGAATTTGAACTTCTATCACTGGATATTTACTTTTTAATTCGTAGTGGCGTCGTTTCACACCGACAAATTCAATTTTTTCAATTAGTTCGTCAATCTGTTTCCAATTTGGTAAATATTCTACCATGTCGGCACCGATTATAAAATAAAACTTCATATTTGGATAAAGTGCCATTAAAGAGTTGACTGTATCGATCGTGTAAGATTTTCCTTCTCGTTCAAGTTCTATCGTATTTACTTGAAAAAACTCATTATCATCGACGACTAATTTTAGCATATTTAAGCGATCTAATTTGTCTGTCCATGCCTTCCCTTTATGAGGTGGCTCATTGTTCGGAATAAACCAAATTTCATCTAAATTTAACATAGCTCTTACTTCATCAGCAATCATAAAATGCCCGATATGAGGCGGGTCAAATGTTCCTCCTAAAATGCCTACTCGTTTCATAAGTACCTCTTTTCTTTACGGTAAAATAATCGTTTTATGTTCAGTCGATCTTTGTAAAGTACGATATGATTTCCGATGATTTGCACGATTTCTCCATCTGTACCTTGAGCAATTTGTTTTGCAACGGTTTCTTTATCTTCAAGACAATTTTGCAAAATGTTAATTTTAATCAGTTCTCGCTTCTCGATTACATCTACTAATTGCTTGATCATATTTTCTGTCACACCACTTTTACCGACTTGAAAAATCGGTTTTAAATGATGTGCTTTAGCACGTAAAAATCTTTTCTGTTTTCCTGTTAACATGAATGATTCAACCTTCCAAAATTTTTTGTAACTCGTTATCTAATCGTCCCATTTCAGGACGAATTCCTGTCCAAATTTCAAAGGCATACTGAGCTTGATAAAGCAACATCGTATGGCCGAAATGGATGTTTGCGTTTAACGATCGTGCTGTTTTTAAAAACTTCGTCAAAAGCGGTTGGTATACGATATCACTGACGATCGCACCGTTTTTTAAATTTGTTAAATCGATAATCATACGTTCAGTATCCGGCTTCATACCGACAGAAGTCGTTTGAATCAATACGTCGAAATAGTTTAACGATTTTTCCGCTTGCTGTAATGAAATTGCTTTACTATTTCGTTTTTCGATTAATTTCTCAGCTTTGTCTATCGAACGGTTAGCGATCGTAATATGTTCAAATCCATGCTTTATTAATGCATAATAAATGCCTTTTGCAGCACCACCTGCACCGAGCAGTAAAATATTACTATTTTTTTGGTTTTCTAATTGTGGAAATTGTTGTAGCAATGAACGAATATAGCCGACACCATCCGTATTATACCCTATCCATTTACCATTTTTACATAAAACAGTGTTGACAGCACCGATTTGTTCAGCTTGTTCATCGATTTCATCAAGGTAATTTAAAATTTTTTCTTTATAAGGAACAGTAATATTAAATCCGTGCAATCGTTTTTCACGTAACTTTTTCATTTCTTCATCAAAATTCGATTCAGGATGTATTTCGATAATCGAATAATCACCTTGTAAATTCTCTTGTTGTAAAAATTGTTGATGAATCCAAGGTGATAATGAATGTTTGATCGGATACCCAATTAAACCAATTTGGTAATTCATCTCTTTTCCCCCATTTTATTGATTAAAAGACTTTCTAATTGAAATACCGATACCTTTTGGACTATGAACATCTATTGTAACATTTCCTGATAAAATAGTAATCCAACCTAACCCGGGAAATACGATGTCAGTATATTGATCGGTAATCCGATACGATTGTTTCACTAATTTCGGCAATGTTTTTAAAGTTTCTTCGTCTGGTGGAGTTAATAACTTCCCGAGTTGTTTTTCATATAAAGAATCAGCTTTTTCTAATTTCGTTCGGTGAATGAGCAATTCATTGGCAAAATAACAGACGAATGTTTGTTTATCTCCTTTGACAAAATCAAATCGTACTAAACCACCGATAAATAATGTTTGTCCACTATTCAATTGATAATTTCTCGGTTTAATTTCTTTTTTCGGAGTAATTATTTTTAATCTTGTTTCGAGACATAATGTGCCATCTGGTATGTGTTCATAATCCCGGGAGTATCGATTAATGCACTTTTGTCATCGAGCGGAATGTTAATAAAACCTAATGTCGTACCTGGAAAATAAGATGTCGTAATCGCTTCTTTCACACCTGTCGATCGTTTAATAAACTGATTGATAAATGTCGATTTTCCGACGTTCGTTACACCGACGACATAAATATCTTTATTTTTTCGCTCTGTTTCCATCCGCATTGCAAATTCATCTAAATGATATCCCTTTTTAGATGAGATTAAATATACATCGAATACTTTGATACCGGCATCTTTCGCCATCTCTAATAACCAATTTTTTAATTTGTCTTTGATTTGTAGATTTAAGGTAATAAATCGACTTTGTTGCCTACGAGTAATAATTGGATTTTTTCCCACAATTCGCGGCAAACTTTTTAATAATGTTCCATTCGACATCAAAAATATCAATTAAATGTACGACTAGACTATCCGTTTGACTAATCTGTGCTTACCATATTTAAAAATTCATCACTATCTAATGATACGGGTTCATTGTTTATTATAGTGACGTAGTTTAAAACATCGTTTGACAAACTAAGTCGCGGTCTGGATCACTTAATTTTGTTTTTGGTATGTATCCTAACTTCTTCTTTCTCTTCAGTTTGTAACGGTACACCACATCCGATACAAATTAAGTTCAGTTTCCATTTGGATTCCTCCTCATCAATTTGCCTTTACGATAAAAATAATTTAAAATGAACTCTTTCAATATTACGATTAAATTTCGTAATTGGTGCATCTGATTGGACGATTGGAACGACTAAAATCGTATAAAATCCAGCGCGATTACCGCCTAATAATGTCTGTTAACAATTGATCGCCGATGACGACGATTTCATCTTTTTTTAATTTCATTTTATTTCATGCCATTTTAAAAGCACGTGGCAAAGGTTTTCTCGCATTATAAATGTAAGATGTTCCAATCGGTTCTGCAAATATCAGTCACTCTTTCTTTATTATTATTTGAAAAAATCGTCACTTTGATGTTTGCTTCTTCCATTTTTCGAATCCATTCGATCACTTTATCTGTCGCATTAGCAACGTTCCAAGGGACGAGTGTATTATCTAAATCGACGATCATCCCTTTGATCCCTTTAGATTGTAAAAATGAAGGTTCAATATCGAAAATGCTATGTACGTGCTTATCAGGTAAAAATAACTTTAACAAAAACTCACCTCTTACTTCATCTATCAATTATGTATTGCATAAAAAACAATTATTTCCCGAAAAAAATTGTTAACCGTCTCTATTATAATATATTCTCATATTTTGTATAACTATGTCTATTATGTGTAAAAAGTATAAACCGTTCGACAAAATTCCCCTTCTCTCAAACTGTGGATAACTTTATAAACAAAAATAATATTGTTTCATCAATGTTTTTTCATCATTATTCATCAATAACTCACAACTTACCTACAGGTGATTGTGCATAACTTGTCGCTTGTTCGTAAAATCAATTCATGATAAATTAAATGCAAGGTAAATTACTAGAAAAGGAGTATCAATTTTATCATGGAGTGTTTATCAGACTCGTTATTACTAGAAGCATATAAAAAAGCAAAAGAATTACAGTTGAATAAAGATTTCATCCAATTAATTGAACAAGAAATCGAACGAAGGGCTATTAAAATTCCATCGATGGAAATAATAAATATAAATTCATCAGTGCAATAATAGCCTCTACCTTCTTGAATTTTATTACGGTGACGCACCTAATCAGCTTACTCTATTTTCAAAAATCGGACCTTTCTTTAAGACGAATATAAAATTCTACACTTATTAGCTTTCCTCCATGAGTTTATTATTTACATAATCCGAATCTTCTCTAACATATCTTACGAGCTTTAAATCTTTATGTAATAATTGAACGATAATCATTGATTATCATTGTAAATATTAGTTGGACAGACACGATTTCATTCTCCAAGTCATATCGTTTATATAGGCGATTAAATGGAGGTGATGTCGTGTCATCGTTTTTATCAATCATAGCAGTACTTATTAAAGAAGCTTTATATTTCGTTTCATATGTAAAAAATAATACGTTTCCCCAACCTCTTTCACCCGAAGAAGAACAGAAATACATTAAAAAAATGCAAGCTGGAGATGTCGACGCCCGTAATAAATTAATTGAACATAATTTACGTTTAGTAGCCCATATCGTGAAAAAATTTGATAATACAGGTGAGTTTTCCGAAGATTTAATATCTATTGGAACGATCGGATTAATAAAAGGGGTGGAAAGTTTTAAAGAAGGAAAAGGGACGAAGTTAGCGACCTATGCAGCAAGATGTATAGAGAATGAAATCTTGATGTATTTACGTACATTAAAAAAATCGCGGAAAGACGTATCATTACATAGCCCGATCGGTCAAGATCAAGAAGGAAATGAAATTAGTTTACTTGATGTCATCGAAGCAGATACCGAAAACATCATCGAATACATCCAACTGAATATGGAAATGAGTAAAATGCGCGATCATTTTAAAGTGCTTGACGATCGTGAAAAAACTGTATTAATTTATCGTTACGGCTTAAATAATCATAAAGAGTTAACGCAAAAAGAAATCGCTAAAAAACTTAAAATTTCCCGTAGTTATGTGTCAAGAATTGAAAAACGAGCGTTAATGAAAGTATTTCGTTCCTATTTTAATGAGGAAAAACAATCAAATAGTAAAAAAAACGTTGAATAAAATAGGAAATCGTTGAAGATAGTAAAGCGACCTTTTTTGTAAATCGAATGTTTGCTTTACCATTTTCAACGATTTTACTTTATATATGTTTAACGAATCATTTTCATAATAATATTAGTAGCATTTTTCGAAGCTAATTGTAGGAAATCTTTAAAAGTGATCTCTGCATCTTTTCCTGCGATATCAGATAAGGAACGAATGACGATGAACGGAATTTCGTACTGATAACATACTTGGGCAATCGCTGTTCCTTCCATTTCTGAAGCTAATAGCTGAGGAAACATTTTCTTCAATTGTGCTACTCGCTCTGCATCGCTCATGAAAGAATCGCCTGTTGCAATTAAACCGGAGCGATAACCGATATTTAATTCTTCTAATACAGTAATCGCCTTATCGATAAGTTGTTCATCTGATTTGAATGTAGGTGGTAGTTTAGGGACTTGTCCAAACTTATAATCGAAAGCAGTCACATCGACGTCATGATAAACAAGTTCTTTTCCAACGATGACATCCCCTACTTTTAATCCTCGTTCAAATCCTCCTGCAGATCCAGTGTTAATAATATATGTTGGTTGAAAGCGCTCAATTAACATCGTTGTCGTCATTGCGGCATTTACTTTACCGATACCGGATTTTACTAAGATAACTTGTTTACCATTTATTTCTCCTTCGATAAATAAACTGTTTGCTATTTCGTACGTTTGTTTATTTTCTATATGTTGTTTAATATATTCAATTTCTTCGTCCATCGCACCAATGATGCCGTATTTCATCGAATGACCTCCATTTTTATTCATTATAACCAGTAATTCTTTCGTTTAAAGTCGGCTTCCAACCTTCTCCATCGATCCAGTCTAAATAGACACGGTAATATTCTGTTTTCTCTCGATTGGAAACGGTAGCAATCACTTTCTGTTCGCCACCATTTCCAACAAACCACTCGATCATGTCGTCTTCAGGGATCCCTGTCACGTAAGAAACTGCGCGTTTAATTTCTATTCTATCTTGCGAGCCGTCACTATAATCAGTCGTATGTGGTCCTTCTTGGATAGTTCCTGAAGGTGGCCAATCAGCTTTAAATGCTTCAATGACATCGTCTCTAGTAGGTGGTACTTGTTCAACTTCAATATCGCCTACATCACTAAATTCATAGAGTCCTCTAGATTCATCTTGCTCAGCATCTGATGAAGAATCGGATTTATTATTTTCTTCGTCAGTTTCATCGTTTTGTTCAACAATCGTCAATTGTTCATCGTCACCACTCGTTTCTTCAGGACGTTCTTTATTACCGAAAGCTATTAAAGATAAAAGGATAACGAAAAAAAACATACCTAATATCGAGAAAAAAACAATTTTACGTTTATTGTTTCTTCGTTTTTGAAACCGGCGTGATCGCGATAAAGTTGGGTACTCTGACAAGTTTTGTCCCCTCCTTAAGAGATGGAAAACCACCTAACTTTCCGTTTATTCAACATCGAGAATTTTTACTTTTATTTCTCCACCTGGGGTCGGCACCATCACTTCTGCACCTTTTTCTTGTCCTAATAAACTTTTTGCCATCGGTGAGTCGTTGGAGATTTTTCCTTCGAATGGGTCTGCTTCAGCGCTTCCGACGATCGTGTAAGTTTCTTCTTCACCGTCCGGTAATTCGACGAAAGTAACTTTTCTACCGAGAGTTACGACGTTTTTATTGTTTTCATCATTTTCTATAATGACCGCATTACGTAACATTTTTTCTAGTTGAGCTATTTTTGATTCGACAAATGCTTGTTCTTCTTTCGCTGAGTCATATTCAGAGTTTTCGGATAAGTCTCCGAAATCACGTGCAATTCTAATACGTTCGACGACTTCTTTTCTTTTTTCCGTTTTTAAGAGATGTAATTCCTTTTCAATTTTTTCTTTCCCTTCTTTTGTCATATAATAACTTTTTTCTTCTGTCATCATTAAACACTCCTTTTTTTATCTAACCAAAAATATAAACATATTAAAAATGACACACTCAAAAGTTGAGTACGTCTTTCATCGTTCCTGATAAATTTATTTTCGTTTTACACTAACAGACAATCCGTCACCGATTGGAATGATCGACGTATGAAAATTGCTTTGTGTGACGAGCCAATCGTTAAAGTCGCGAATTTTTTTCGCTAATTTTTGTAATCTGACGTGATCAGATTTTTCTTCATCAACGACATAACCTTTAAAAAGGACATTGTCACAGACGATCATTCCTTCATCATTTAATAGAGGTTGAACATCTGTAAAAAAACGTTGATAGTGTCCTTTCGCTGCATCGATAAAAATAAAGTCAAAAGTTTCGTTATGTTGAATAAACTTTTCGATCACATTTAATGCATCACCTAAGATGACACGAATATGATGACTTTTATTCGCTTTTCTAATATTTTCATTTGCTATTTGAAACATCTTTTCATTTCTTTCAATCGTTGTAATCGTTGTTAGTGGATACGCTTCGTGCATCCGTAATGCAGAGTAACCGATCGCTGTTCCTAACTCTAAAATTGTTTTTGGCTTCTTTATCGTAACGAGTTGTGTTAAGAAATTCATACTAACTGGTTCCATAATTGGAACGCGGTTTACTTTAGCATATTGTTCCATTGATGTAAAAAAACCACTACGTTCAGGAATATGCTCAAGCAAATATTGTGATACTTTATCCATATGTGCAAACTCCAAATTTTATATCTAAATTTTATGAATCTGAGTTATTTTCTTCCTCTAGTTCATACCATTCATGACGATATTCTTGTCGAATCCGATTATGTTCTTCTAACGTATCGGAATAAAAAGTTTCACCGTTCGGACGTGAAAAGTAGTATAATTTTGAAAAATCTTCTCCTTCTGGATTTAATACTGCATCGATCGCCTCTTCACTAGGTGAATTAATTGGTCCTATCGGTAAACCATCGATAACATACGTATTATATGGTGTATCGATTTCAATATCTTCATATGTGACGACCGCTTTATGTTCAATTCCGTAAAAAGCAGTAATGTCACTTTGTAATTTCATATCTTTCTCTAGTCGATTCAAATATACTTGTGCTACTTTCGGCCGATCTTCAGAAAACTTCGATTCTCTTTCTACGACAGAAGCTAATGTTAATATTTCGTGAATCGTAAAGTCTGTTTCATTCACTTCTTCGATTTTAGATTGCATAAGTGAGTCAGTACATTCTACCATCATATCGATGATCGATTCAACGGAAGGATCCTCTTCATAAATATCGTACGTTCCCGCAAATAAATAACCTTCTAACGGTACGTACAGTTCGTCGTTTAAAATTTCATTCGATAATAAATCAGGGTACTTCTCTATTAATTGTTGTAAAAATTGTTCATCATGAACAGCATCGAGAAATTCTTCTTCACTAAACGATAAACGATTCGCGAAAATTTCGGCGATTTGTTCGACCGTTTTTCCTTCCGGTATCGTAATTCGATATAGAGGTTCTTCCATTAATACACCGCTCTTCAATTCTGCAATTATCTCATCTAACGTTAAAGACGGAGATAACACATACTCTCCGGCTTGAAAATCCGTATGATTTTTAAATTTAATATACATACGGAAAATATCACTATTTTTAATGAGACCATGTTCTTCTAAAATATCGGCGATATCAGTCGTCGATGACCCTAGAGGAATTTCAACTTCAATTTGTTCATCACTGTCCGGATCAACAGCTCCTAAAGCGGATTTAATGTAAAAATAGCCCGAAATAATTCCAATTGTAAAGATGGCGATGAAAGAAGTCAACGTAATGAAAACAATTTTTCGGACTATTTTAGCATCGTTAACTTTCTGTTGTAAATTATTTTCTATCTTCACAAATTCTTTCTCTTTATCGTATCCCATTTTCGTTATCTCCCTTTATCTACACGAATTTGGTAGATAAATTAAACATCTTCTCCATCTGCTAAAGTATGCAACATTTCTTCTACGATATCCCATTCCTCATCTGATTCAATTGGAAAAAGTTTCAACCCGTTTTCTTCATTCTCATCTTCTTCATAGCGAAATGCATATACTTCAACTTCTTCATCTTCGACTTGTTCAACAGGAATTAAAGTAATGTACGATTGTCCTGTTTCATCGAGATCAAATTTAAATAATACTTCAAATAAATTTTCTTCTCCATTTTCATCCGGTATAATGATGCGTTCTTTTTCGTCAAATTCCATTATAACCCTCCTAATGATGCTTGTCCAAAAAGTTTTGTAAAATCATCACAGCTGCCATTTTGTCGATTACTTTGCTTCTTTTCTTTCTACTTACGTCGGCTTCGAGCAACGTCTTTTCAGCAGCGATCGTCGTCAATCTTTCATCGACTAAATGGACGGGTAGCTCGAAAACTCGATTCAACCGTTTCGCATAAGTTTGTGAAATTTCTCCTCGCTCTCCAATCGTACCATTCATATGTTTCGGCAGACCAACGACAATTTCACTTACTTTATATTCATCGATAATTTGTTTTAGTTGTTCATCGGCTGAAGACATATCGTTTTCATTCCATTCTAACGTAGTTAACCCTTGTGCTGTCAATTTTAATGGATCGCTAATAGCAACACCGATCGTTTTCGACCCGACATCTAACCCTAAAATTCTCATTTATTTACCTTCTGTAACTCACTTAAATAAAATTTTACTAATTCCTCGATCACTTCATCTCGTTCGATTTTACGAATAAGATTTCGAGCGTCTTTATAGCGCGGAATATAAGCTGGGTCTCCTGAGATTAAATAGCCGACAATTTGATTGATTGGATTGTATCCTTTTTCTTTTAATGCTTCGTAAATTGTTATTAATGTTTCCCTAATATCTTCGTTAAATGCATCATCAGGAAAGTCGAATTTCATCGTTTTATCAATAGAACTCATCGTAACACCTCGTTCCATATTTACTTGTTTACATTCTACCACGTTTATTTACTTAATTATATCTTTTTGAGGAATGGTCCCCTACAAAAATTTTGTAGGGGAAACTTATTGCAGATGTTCGTCGAGATACGGATAAATGGATGCTAATGCTTCATTTATTTTTTCAACGTTCTTCCCACCTGCTTGGGCCATATC
Source organism: uncultured Bacilli bacterium (assembly GCA_963766835.1). GTDB lineage: Bacteria > Bacillota > Bacilli > Bacillales > Amphibacillaceae > Pseudogracilibacillus. Next base: position 141,694 of record CAVYBX010000010.1, on the reverse strand, counting down.
AGGACGACCACCGCCGCCACCTCCACAAATTTTAGCAGCGTTACTAATTAGTTTTCCAGCATGTAAGTTTCGCTCGATTAGATCTTTTGATACGCCAGAAATGAGCAAGACCTTTCCATTATTTTCCGCTGCTAATAGTATAACACCTGAGCCGATTTTTTGCTTTAAATAATCCATCATGTTTCTTAATTGATTTATATCTTTTACATTCACTTTTTCAGCGAGTACTTGAATTCCAGCATACGATTCTACTTTCTTTAATAACTCTGCAGTTTCTTGATTTGAAAGTTTTGCTTGTAACGACTCGTTTTCACGTTCTAAATCTTTTAATTGTGAAAGTAGCGAATCGATTCGTTCAACGACTTTATCTTCATTCGTCTTTAAGCGTGTTGCTGCTTGTTGTAAATGCGCTCGTTTCCGTTCCATGTAATGATAAGCTTCTTTACTAGTAACAGCTTCAATTCTTCGGACTCCAGCCCCAATTCCACTTTCGGAAACGATTTTAAATAAACCTATTTCAGCACTATTTTTAACGTGGCAACCGCCACAAAGTTCAATACTGTAATCACCGACTTGGACGACGCGGACGATATCGCCATATTTTTCACCGAATAAAGCCATCGCACCCATTTCTTTTGCTACATCCAACGGCATATTTTCGATGACGACAGGTATTTGCGCCCAAATTTTTTCGTTAACAAGCTGTTCGATTCGTTCTAATTCTTCTTGTTTCGTCGCTTCAAAATGGGTGAAATCAAAACGTAAACGATCGGGCGTCACCAATGACCCGGCTTGATGGATATGTTCGCCTAACACATCTCGCAACGCTTGATGAAGTAAATGTGTCGCCGTATGGTTCTTTACAATATATAACCGGAATAGTTCATCGATCATAGCTGTAACTTTTTCTCTCAGTTTTACTGTTCCAGCTTCTACATAGACGTAATGGATATGTTGACCATTCGGCGCTTTTTGCACGTCTTTTACTTTTAACTTTGCTTCGTTCGTATAGATCCAACCAGTATCGGCAACTTGTCCACCACTTTCCGCATAAAACGGTGTTTCTTTTAAGATAAGTAAAACTTCTTCACCTTCTTTTGCTTCCGTAACTAATTCATCATTGAAAATGATCGTTACTATTTCGGTTTCTACTTTTTGTTCGTCATACCCGACGAATGTACTTTCTTCTTTTATATTCGTTAATAAATCATCTTGAACTTGCATCGAATCTGTTTCTTCACGAGCTTCGCGTGCTCTTTGTCTCTGTTTTTCCATTTCAGCTTCAAAGCCAACTTCATCGATCGTGAAGCCATAATCTTCGACATATTCTTTTGTTAATTCTATTGGAAATCCGTACGTATCGTAAAGTTTAAATACTTCTTCACCTGGAATGACCGAACTATTTTTTGCCTTTTCTAATTCGATCACTTCATGAAGTCGCTCTAAACCGTCATTTAACGTTTCGATAAATCGCTCTTCCTCAACTTTAATAATGTTCATAATATAATCTTTCTGATCTAGCACCTCAGGATAATAGGAGTGCATGATTTCTCCTACTGTCGGAACTAATTTGTACATAAATGGTTTTTCGATTCCGATTTTTTTCGCATAACGAACCGCTCTTCTTAATAGACGACGTAAAATATATCCTCTTCCTTCATTGGATGGCAATGCATGATCTCCAATTGCAAAAGCGACTGTTCTTATATGGTCAGCAATAATTTTATATGGAACGTCTGTCTCTTCGCTTTTGCCGTACGGAACGTTAGCAAACTGTTCCGTTTTCTTAATGATCGGAAGAAATAAATCAGTATCAAAGTTCGTCTCAGCATCTTGTAAAATGGAGACTAATCGTTCTAACCCCATTCCGGTATCGATGTTTTTCTTCGGTAGCGGTGTATACGTGTCGTCGGGATTATGGTTAAATTGTGAGAACACTAAATTCCATACTTCTAAATATCGTTCATTTTCCCCGCCAGGATACAACTCTGGATCATTCGGATCGTTACCATACTCTTCACCACGATCATAGAAGATTTCTGAGTTCGGTCCGCTTGGTCCTTCTCCGATATCCCAAAAGTTTTCTTCTAAACGGATGATCCGTTGTTTCGGTATTTTTATTTCATTTAACCATATATCGTATGCTTCATCATCTTCTGGATGGACAGTAACTGATAGGCGTTCAGGGTCAAATCCGATCCATTTATCACTCGTTAAAAACTCCCATGCCCAATGGATCGCTTCACGTTTAAAATATTCGCCGATCGAGAAATTTCCTAGCATTTCAAAAAACGTATGGTGACGTGCGGTAAATCCGACATTTTCGATATCGTTCGTTCGAATCGACTTCTGCACATTTACCATCCGCGGATTTTCTGGAACGATCGTACCATCAAAATATTTTTTTAACGTTGCGACACCGCTGTTAATCCAAAGTAAACTAGGATCATCGACGGGAACTAACGAAACACTGCGTCTAACTTCATGACCTTTTTCTTCAAAAAACTTTAAAAACAATTGCCTTACTTCAGTTGATGTAAGTCGTTTCATCACGTTTTCCTCCATTCGAAAATGTCTCATTATGTATCATTATGTCCAAATAAAAAACTCCTCTCTGCTTTTCTAGCAGGGACGAGCTAATAGTCGCGGTACCACCCTATTTATGAATATCAAATTCATCACTTTTGTCATAATAACGGTATGAAACCGCCGGTGATTAGCCGTACTCCAGTTTAGCTTTCCATAAAGTCACGATAGAATTTATTCCACCTAACTAAATTCCTCTCTAGAACGTGAACATTTATGTACTTTTCACTTTCAACGTTTTACCATTTTTTAATTTAAAGATAGTATAAAAAACTGTTATTTAAATGTCAATTTTCTGCTGTTTATTTATATAAATCTCTGTAATAACTGCTTTTAAAATTGTCACAGTTGGAACAGCGATGATCATACCGACGATACCTCCGATTTCTGCACCAATGAGTAGCGTAAAAATAATGAATACCGGATGAATTCGTACACTTTTTCCCATGACATAAGGTGACAAAAAACTACCTTCTAAAATTTGCACGACTATCGTTGTTACGAGGACGATAATGACTAAATTCCACGATGTCGTCATCGCAATCGCCACAGCTGGAATTGTTCCAATGACAGGACCGAAGTAAGGAATCATATTCATGATCCCCATTATACTTGCCAAAAGCAAAGCATATTTAAGTTCAATCGTATAATAAACGATAAATGTTAAAAATATGACGACAGAAGAGATAATGAGTTGGCCTCTTACATAGCCACCTAAACTTTCGTCGACAGCAACGATCAGCTTCTCGAATTGATGATGATACTTTTTTGGAATCAAACTTTTTGTTACATGTTTAATTTCGGTAAAATCTTTTAAAAAGTAAAATACTAAAACGGGAATAATCGTTAAAATAATGATGAAATCAAAAATATTGATCGCTTTTTCTAATACGTTTTCGATTTGTCTTTCGATCGAAGCTTCTAATTTTCCGATAAAATTTGTAATTTTATCGTGAACCATCTCCGGTAAAAACGATGTAGAATCATAGATCGAATAAATTATTTCTTCGTACATAAAAATAAGTTGCGGTAATTGCTCGCTTAAATCTTGCAATTGGTAAACAAAAACAGGGAAACTTTTATAAAACAAAAAGAATGTCGAGGCGAAAAATAAAAAATAAATAATTAATATGGCGACACCTTTATGTACTTTTAATTGTTCGTGTAGCTTCATTACGATCGGATGCAGTAAATAACTTATAAAGGCGGCGATTAGAAACGGAAGTAATAACCGACCGAAAAACATGAGAACGACTTTGTACACAGGAAACAATTTTACTATTAAATATATAAGGAGAATAATGATTATTACGAGTAAAATTTTCAAGATGAGTCGTTTCGTTCGTTCCATGTAAATAAACCTCCCTCGTTATTTTATTGTTCGACACGAGGAAGGTAATATGCATGTTACATGAAATCGTAAGGTGATAATGAATCTATTTCTTTTTCAACCGATTCATCTTTTATTTTTCCGGTTAATTTTAATTGTAAAAGTTTTTCCAACGTCGTATATCTTTTATCTGTATCGACCCTTTCAATGCCCTTCATAAAAGCATCGATTTCACCACATATGATAAGTGAATCAGTACTTCTCGTAATTGCGGTATATAATAAATTTTTTCTTAACATCCTTCGGTACGTATGAACGACTGGCAATACGACGATTGGAAATTCACTTCCTTGCGATTTATGAATCGAAATGCAATATGCATGCATAAAGTTGATGTAATCATTGCGAGTATAAACGACTTCATTATCATCAAAAGAAACGACAATCTGTTCTTGTTTATCAGCTGTTTCTCTTGCCGAAAAAATTTGCACAATTTCTCCGATATCGCCGTTATATACTCCGTCTTCCGGTTGATTCACTAATTGAATAACTCGATCGCCAACACGATAAACAACGTCGTTAAACGTCCGTTCACGTTTCGATTTTGCTGGCGGATTCAATAATTGTTGCATCCGTTTATTGAGCGCATGAATTCCGGCTTCTGTTTTATACATCGGTGCTAAAATTTGAATATCGGAAGCTGATATTCCTTTATCTTTTGCTCTTTGAATGACCGTCGTGACGACGTCGACGATTTGATGCGATTTACAAGGAATGAAACTGAAATCGTCCGCTTTCGTTAAATCAGCTTCTGAACAATGGTTGTTTTTTATTTTATGCGCCAATTGAATAATTTTCGATCCTTCTTTTTGTCGATACACTTCCGTTAATTGTACGTACGGGATTAACTCACTACTAAGTAAATCAGTAAGTACTTGCCCTGGACCAACAGATGGCAGTTGATCTTCATCACCGACTAATAATACTTGCATATCGCTCGGTATCGCTTTAAATAAATGGTTTGCTAGCCACGTATCGACCATCGAAAATTCATCGACGATTAAAAACTTTCCTGTTAATTTTTCATATTCATTTTTTTCAAAACTGTTGTTTCCATCCCATCCTAGTAAGCGGTGGATCGTCTGGGCTTTCATACCGGTCGATTCTTGTAATCTCTTAGCCGCGCGACCAGTCGGAGCAGTTAAAACAAATGGATAATCATTACTGTCATCATAATCATGGCGATGGATAGATAAGATCGTGTATCTCCGCATATACTTTTAAAATGCCTTTAATCACAGTCGTTTTCCCTGTTCCTGGTCCACCTGTTAAAATCATCAATTTTGAATGAATCGCACGTTTAATCGCTTCAAATTGCTCTTCACCATAACTTAGTGATTCCTCTTCTTCTATTTCACCAATTAATTTCATTAGTTCAGCATCGGTCACATCGGTTTCGATTTCTTTACTTAAAATTCTTTTTATATGGGAACTAAATTGATCTTCTGCATAATATAAGACTTCGTAAATATACGTTCCCATCTTTTAATATGACGATTTTTTCATTCGACAATTGCTCGATTTGTTCTACGATTAGTTCTTCTGTTACGCGATCTGTTCGTAAGTACTTTTTTCATACTCGAAACACATTCATCTAACGGTAAATAAACGTGACCTTCTAAAACACTTAATTGGAGTGCATGGATACAACTCGCTCTCACTCGGTTCATATCCGTTTTTTCAATCCCATTTACATCAGCAATTTTGTCTGCAGTTAAAAACCCGAAATCCTTCGATATCAAAAACGAATTGATATGGATTATGTTGAATGAGCGTCATCGTTTCATCGCTATAATAGGAATAAATGTTTTGGGCCATTTTTAAACTAATTCCGTATTTCGTTAACTGTACAGCAACTTTTTCAAATCCTTGATGTTTTTGTAACGTCTCGACTAAAATTCGATCGTTCTCTTTTTTAAATTCGGAACAGTAAATAATACATCAGGATTATCTAAAATTTTTTGAATCGCTTGTTCTCCTAAGTGTATTTACGATGGATGTAGCAGTTTTTTTACCCATTCCGTAAAATAAATCACTTGATAAATATTGAATAACTGCTTCTTTCGTTTCCGGAATGACCGTCTCGTACGTTTCGATATCATATTGTACGTCCGAATTTAGGATGCTCGACTAAATTGCCGTAAAATTGATAGACGACTCCTTTTTGTAATTGGATGAAATGGCCTTTACCGACAATTTCTTTTTCTTCATAAGGTTCGTTCGTATCTTGAATTTTAATTTTTACGATCGAAAAAAGATCTATCGACATCTTCATAAATCGTAAAAAGAACTTCCCCTTTCATATATCCTTCTTTATTTTGTTCCATCGTAAAACCTCACTATCTTTCATTTTGAGATTATCAAGACTTTGAAGTGCATTTTTCGCTAATTGATGATTCGGGCTGAACAGTTAACGCCCTTTCAAAAAAGTGAATCGCTTTTTGATCTTCATCGCGATGAACCTCAATGACCCCTAAATTATAAAGTGCATCAGCATGGTTTTCGTCTTTTTCAATCACTTGAAGTAAGATCGTTTCTGCTTCGTTTAAATAATCGGCTTGTGCTAACGTTAATCCGTATTGAAATAGTTTCTCCACATCTTCTTTTAGTTCTTTTGCCCGTTGTAAAAAAGGTAACGCTAATTGATAATATTTTCTGTTTTACGTATGTCATTCCGAGCATAAAAATAAACATCGCTATCTTTTAATCCGAGGTGGAGCGTTTTTTGATACATTTTTTCTGCTTCTTTATATAAAGCGCGATCATAATATAAATTTCCTAAACTATAATATGCAGTTGCTGTTTTATCATCGATCTCTATCGCTTTTAGAAAAAAGCGCTCCGCTTCTTCAAACTGCTTCATCTGCATTAATAAATTGCCGAAATTTACATACCCGATAGGATTTTCCGGATTTTCTTCTATCAGTTCAATCAACGTCTTAGCAGCTTCTTCATAATTATTTTCTTCAATGTATTTAATTGCCTTCTTTTCTTTCGTCAATTCCGGTACTCCTTTTTCTTTTCATGGTTAAAAGACTATGTTGCAAAATGAACATAGTCTTTTAACCAACATATTTTAACTGTTTGTCATTTTTTAACACTGTTTCAATCGTGCCACCGCCTAAACAAACTTCGCCATCATAAAAGACGACAGCTTGGCCAGGAGTGATTGCACGTTGTTTCTCGTGAAAATCGACACGAACATGATTGTCTTCAAGTAACGTAACAGTTACTCTACTATCTTTTTGACGGTAACGGAATTTTGCCGTACAAGTAAACTGCTTTTCAACCGGGTTGATAAAATTTACATCTGTTGCAAATAAACCATCAGAATATAAATAAGGATTTTTCTCTACCTTGTTCAACGTATAAAATATTTTCTTCTAAATTTTTTCCAACGACGAACCAAGGTTCTCCTGCTCCACCGATGCCTAGACCATGTCTTTGTCCGATCGTATAATACATCAATCCGTCATGGTGCCCTTTTAACTTCACCACTTAATGTTCTCATTTCGCCAGGTTGTGCAGGCAAATATTCACTTAAAAATTCTTTGAAGTTTCTTTCGCCGATAAAACATATTCCTGTACTATCTTTTTTCGTCGCAGTTGCTAGACCGTGTTCTTTCGCAATCTTTCTCACTTCAGATTTATGAAGATGTCCTAATGGAAATAATACTTTTTTCAATACGTCCGCTGACAATTGGTTTAAAAAGTACGTTTGATCTTTATTCGGATCGACCCCTCGTAATAATTCAACTTTGCCGTTCGTTTTGCAAATACGCGCATAATGACCGGTTGCAACGTAATCAGCGCCGATCGATAAAGCATAATCCATAAATGCTTTAAATTTAATTTCTTTATTACACATGACATCGGGATTCGGGGTTCTGCCAGAGCGGTATTCATCGAGAAAATACGTAAACACTTTGTCCCAATATTCTTTTTCAAAGTTGACGGAATAATACGGAATATCGATTTGATTACAGACACGAACGACATCTTCGTAATCTAACGTAGCCGTACAAACGCCAAATTCATCCGTATCATCCCAGTTTTTCATGAACACGCCGATGACATCGTACCCTTGTTGTTTTAATAATAAGTGCCGCGACGGATGAATCGACTCCACCACTCATCCCGACGACAACTCGTGTTTTTTTTCCACGTACATCCTCCTTTCTAGCTCGTTAATCTTTTCACTACTTTCGCAACTCTTTTTGCCGCTTCTTCCACATTTTCCTCCGTATTTGCCGAACCGAAACTAAACCGAACGGAATTATTTACTCGTTCACTTCTTCGATACATTGCCTTAAGTACGTGTGAAGGTTCTAAAGATCCAGCCGTACAAGCACTTCCACTCGAAGCAGCAACTCCAGCTAAGTCAAGATTCGTTAATAACACGTCGACTTTCGTTCCCGGAAAACTAATATTGACGATCGTCGGAATCGACTGAATCATATCTCCATTGATAAGAAACTCTACTTCTTCTTTTTCTAATGTGTGCAAAAATATTTCCTTATATTTTGCATACTTTTTACGATTTTCTTCTTTATTTTTTTTCGCAATTTTTGCCGCGTGATAAAATCCGTACGCACCGATTAAATTTTCAGTTCCCGGACGTTTTTTCTTTCTTGCAAGCCACCGAAATGTAATGGTTGAAAATCGACGTCATCCCCAGCGTATAAAAAACCACTCCCTTTTGGGCCATTCAGTTTATGGCTCGATGTCGTCAATAAATCGATGTTCAATTCTTTTACATTGATATCTAACATACTATACGCTTGGACGGCATCCGTATGAAAATATGCTTGATGTTCTTTTAAAATTTCCCCAATTTCCTCGATCGGTTGAATCACACCGGTTTCGTTGTTTGCTGTCATCACTGATACGAGAATCGTTTGGTCAGTTAACGCTCGCTTTAAGTCGGAAACTTCAATGCGTCCAGACTCATTTACGGGTAAATATGTGACATGAAATCCATGTTTTTGTAAATAATTGCATAATATGAATAATGGCATGGTGTTCTTGCGCTGTCGTAATGATATGATTTCCTTTATGTTCATTGGCAAAAGCAGTTCCGATGACAGCTAAATTATTCGCTTCTGTTCCACCACTCGTAAAATATATTTCACGCTCTTCAGCTGAATACTTTCTGCTAAAAATTTGCGCGCTTCACTCAAGTAAGCTTTCGCTTTTCTGCCGAATGAATGAATACTGGACGGATTGCCAAAAACGTCTTTTTCTAATTGATACATCGCTTCGAGTACTTCTTCGTGTACAGGCGTCGTCGCAGCATGATCTAAATAGATCAATTCCATCTTCCTTCCACCTTAAATATAAAACATATATTCTTTCTGCGGTTCTTGATCATCGTAAGAAATTAGATCTTCCAAAGTTGTCGTATCAAGTACATCTTTTACTACGTCACGTATTTTCATCCAAAGAGCTTGTTGGGCAGGTTCCTCTTCTTCAATCCCTTCTACAGGAGTGATCGGACCTTCTAATACACGGATGACATCTCCTGCCGTAATTTCGGACGGTTCTTTCGCTAATACGTACCCTCCGTAAGCTCCACGGATACTTCGGATTAATCCGGCATTTCGCAACGGAGCTGCTAGTTGTTCTAAATAATGTGCCGATAAATCTTTTTCTTCAGCGACCGATTTTAACGAAATTGGACCTTCTCCTGCTTTTCTTGCTAATTCGATCATTAAAGTTAATCCATATCTACCTTTTGTTGAAATTTTCATTTTCGCACCTCAATTTTACACTACGTTTATTAGATTTGTTCATAAAGATTATTTTTTCCATAATTAGCATCTTTAACAATTATAACATGAACGAGGTCCTTCTTGCATTTTATCAAATTCAAGACTAACCTTAAAATAAAAGATGATAAAGGAAAGATGACAGTGAAACATACACCTTTAGCAGTAAGAATGAGACCGAATCATATTAGCGACATCATTGGCCAAGAACATTTAGTTGGCGAAGGTAAAATCATTAAAAGAATGGTCGATGCGAATAAAATTGCTTCGATGATTTTGTTCGGCCCACCTGGGACTGGAAAAACTTCGCTAGCATATGCAATTGCCAAAAGCTTATCATTACCGATTCGCAAATTAAATGCGGTCATCGATAAAAAGAAAGATTTAGAAATCGTCGTCGAAGAAGCGAAAATGTCAGGTCAAATCGTCCTTATTTTAGACGAAGTTCATCGATTAGATAAAGCGAAACAAGATTTTTTATTACCTCATTTAGAAGAAAATATCATTACTTTAATAGGATGTACGACTGCAAATCCGTACCACTCTATCAACCCAGCAATACGTAGTCGTTGTCATTTATTTGAATTAAAACGATTAAATCCTGAACAAATTAAACAAGCGATTCATAATTGTTTAAAAGATGAGGAAAACGGCTACGGCAAATATAATATCGTAATTGCTGATGAGGCAGTCGATCATTTTGCTTATAGTGGTAACGGAGATTTAAGAGCTGTACTTAATGGACTTGAATTAGCTGTAAGTTCCACACCTGAAGACGATGAAGGTGTCATACATATTACGCTCGATGTTGCGGAACAATGTATGCAAAAGAAAAGTTTTTCTCATGATAAAGATGGAGATGCCCATTACGATGTATTATCTGCTTTTCAAAAATCGATACGCGGCAGTGATGTCAATGCTGCACTCCATTATTTAGCGAGATTAATTGAAGCAGGCGATTTAGACAGTATCGCTAGAAGATTAATTGTAATTGCCTATGAAGATATCGGTCTAGCAAACCCACAAGCAGGACCACGTACACTTGCTGCAGTTGAAGCAGCAGAAAGAGTCGGATTTCCGGAAGCGCGAATTCCCCTAAGTGTCGCTGTCGTCGAACTTGCCCTTTCACCGAAATCTAACTCCGCTTATAAAGCAGTCGATGCCGCATTAGCTGATGTTCGCTCACGTGACACTGGTGAAGTCCCCCTTCATTTAAAAGATGCGCATTATCAAGGGGCAAAAAAGTTAGGCAGAGGAGTAAATTACTTATATCCTCATGACTACGAAGGTGGTTGGGTCGAACAACAATATTTACCTGATAAAATTAAAAATAAAGTATATTACTACCCGAAAGATCATAGCAAGTTTGAAAGAGCAATGAAAACTATTTATGAAAATATATTAAAAAAACAAAAGAAATGAGAATCAAAGTATAAATCTTTTTTCGAACGGTCATAATAATTAGCAAGTAGACGTGATGTCGAAAACCGTTCTCTGTCATATAGATTTAAACATGTAAAATGAAAAGACGTAGTAAGACCGTTTGAAAAAGGAGTTGAATGAATTTGGCTAAAGTCAGACAAGATGCATGGTCACCTGAAGATGACTTATTGTTAGCAGAAACTGTTTTACGTCATATTCGGGAAGGAAGTACACAACTGAACGCATTTGAAGAAGTAGGTGATGCGCTTAATAGAACTTCTGCAGCTTGCGGTTTTCGTTGGAATGCAGAAGTGAGAAATAAATATGTACATGCAATTGAATTAGCAAAAAGACAAAGAAAAGAGAGAAAACGAGCTTTAGCGAATCAAGCGAAACGAAAAACGAATAAATTACCTGCAAAAACGACAGAGACTGATTCGTCGTTAATGATGGAACGAGAAGAAACAAAATCAACGATTACGTTAGAATCGGTCATTCACTTTTTACAATCGCTACAAAAAGACTATTATAATACCCATGAATCAAAAAGAAAAATAGAAAAACTGGAAGCTGAAAATAATAAATTGAAAGATGAAATTAATTCATTAGAACGAGAATTAAGTATTACTAAAAAGAAGTTGATGACGGTTGAAGAGGACTATAAAACTTTCATTCAAATTATGGAAAGAGCACGAAAGATGACGGTTTTAGAGGATCAAGAAACAATGAAAAGTCCGACGTTTAAGATGGACAAAAATGGGAATTTAGAACAACTTGCCCAAGGTTCGAATTAAACGATAAAAAAGTAGAGAGGGATTTTTGTCCTTTCTCTACTTTGTTATTTACTACTAAAAAATGGATAGATTCCCAATGATGCCGTCGCACATTTATTTTGATCCCGCTACTCGCAGGTGGGTGTTCTGTTCTATATAAGGTAGCTCACGAACATATTTATAGGATAAACATGTAAGGAACATCACTATCATATAGAAACTGCAAACTCCCAATGTATATGTGTTCGGTCAAAATGATGGTAAACGAACATATTAGGAATCTTTATCATTTCTAAACTCATTTTAACATATGAAAACGCTTTAATCAAGGGTAAATCATAAAAGTTTCGTTACAATTACATTTCATTTTCGTGAATTCGGTGATCATTTATTTTGAAATGAACGAAAAATCGTTGGACTGTTACTATCAGGTCCAACGATTTTTAGATGATTTACTCTTCTTCCTCAACCGTTAATTCGATATGAAGTTCATCTAATTGTGCTTGACTTACTGTATTTGGTGCATCTGTCAATAAATCTGCTGCGGAAGCTGTTTTCGGGAATAAAATCGTATCACGAATATTCGTTTTATTCGCAAGCAACATGACGATACGGTCTAATCCTAAAGCGACTCCACCATGTGGAGGTGCACCGTACTCGAGAGCTTCCAAAAGGAAACCGAATTGTTCACGAGCCGCTTCTTCAGAAAAACCTAACACTTCAAACATTTTGTCTTGCAGTTTTCGATTACTAATGCGGATCGATCCCCCACCAAGCTCATAACCGTTTAACACGATATCGTATGCATTTGCCCGAACTTTCTCCGGTTCTTGAAGTAGTTTATCGATATCTTCTTCAACAGGTGATGTAAACGGATGGTGTGCTGCGACATAACGTTTTTCATCTTCATCATATTCTAGTAACGGCCAATCGACTACCCATAAGAAATTAAATTTCGATTCATCGATTAAATCTAATTCTTTCCCTAACTTCACACGCAATGCCCCTAAACTATCATATACAATATTCGGTTTATCTGCACCGAATAATAATAGATCTCCATCTTCTGCATTCGCTCGTTCGAAAATTTTTGCTTTTTCCTCATCGGAGAAAAATTTAGCAATCGGTCCAGTCATATCGCCGTCAGCTATTTTTACCCAGGCAAGTCCTTTAGCGCCGTATGTTTTTACAAAATCTAATAAACGTTCATCGATATCTTTACGTGTAAATTTATCTGCATTGCCTTTCACATTTAATAAAGCGACGACCCCGCCACTGTTCGCCGGTCCACTGAATACTTTAAACGAACAATCTTTCACGATATCTGTAATATGAATGAGTTCCATCCCGAAACGAGTATCCGGTTTATCAGAACCGTATCGTTTCATCGCTTCATCATAACTAATTCTCGGAAACGGTACCGAAACATCTTTATTTAATACATCTTTCATCACTCGTTGCATCATTCTTTCGACTAAATCGATAATATCGTCACTTTTCACAAACGCTGCTTCGATATCGATTTGTGTAAATTCCGGTTGTCTGTCCGCCCGTAAATCTTCATCACGGAAGCAACGCGCAATTTGATAATATTTTTCAAATCCGCTCATCATAAGCAATTGTTTAAATAGTTGTGGTGACTGTGGCAAAGCATAAAATTCACCCGGATGTACTCTACTAGGCACTAAATAATCACGTGCTCCTTCCGGTGTACTTTTCGTCAAAATCGGCGTTTCCATTTCTAAAAAGCCGTTTTCGTTTAAAAATGTGCGAACCGACTGGGTAATTTGATGACGTATTTTGAACGTATCTTGTAAATCTTTTCTCCTTAAATCGAGATAGCGATATTTTAATCGGATGTCTTCTGAAACATCTTGTGCTTCATGAATGACAAATGGTAAACTTTTTGCTTTATTTAAAATTTTTACCTCTGATACTGAAACCTCGATCTCTCCAGTTAATATATTTGGATTCACTGTTTCCACATCGCGTTCAATGACGGTCCCTTCGACTTCAATGACAAATTCGCTCCGTAACGTATCAGCGATCTTTAGAGCTTTCTCGGAATAATCTTTATTAAAAACCAATTGGACGATCCCTGACTGGTCGCGTAAGTCGATAAAAATTAACTCTCCTAAATCCCGTCTCCGGTCCACCCATCCTTTTAAGACGACTTTTTCATCGACATGTTCTTTTCTTAACGTTCCTGCATATACTCGTTCTGTCATGACACTAACCTCCTAATTTTTCTTTCATCGTAGCTACAAAAGTTTCTAAAGCGACTTCTTCTTGTTCGCCAGTTTCCATCGAACGAATATTGATGATATTTTTCTCTAGTTCATCTTCACCTAAAATCGCAACGTACTTCGCATTTAATCGATCGGCAGCTTTCAATTGTGCTTTAATTTTACGACCTTGATAATCTTTATCGACTGAAATCCCTTCTAATCTAAGTTGTTGGACTAATTGAACTGCTTTATTCTGTACGTTGTCTCCGATCGTGACAAAAAATAAATCAAGTTTTTTGTCAACTGGAAGTGTAATATTTTCTGCTTCTAACGCTAACATTAACCGCTCGAGTCCCATTCCGAAACCGATGCCTGGCGTACTCGGTCCTCCTAATTGTTCGACGAGACCGTTATATCTTCCACCGCCGAGTAACGTCGTAATCGCACCGAACCCTTCTGCTTCACTCATAATTTCAAACGCGGTATGGTTATAATAATCAAGACCTCTTACGAGCGTTGGATCGACAGTGTATGGAATATCCATCGCATCTAAATAAGCTTTCACTTTTTCAAAATAGTCACGGGATTCGTCGTTTAAATAATCTAAAACCGACGGAGATGTCTTCATCGCTTCATGATCGCGGTCTTTTTTACAATCTAAAATACGCAACGGATTGTTTTCCAATCGATTTTTACAATCATCACATAGCTCGTCAATGTGAGGTTTGAAATGCTCAATTAAAGCTTTTCGATGTGCTTGTCTACTTTCTGTATCCCCTAAACTGTTGATGAAAAATTTTATCGACTTTAAGCCTAACTTTTTATAAGCTGTCATCGCAAGCGCGATCACTTCTGCATCGACACTCGGATCAGCACTTCCCAACACTTCAACGCCAAATTGGTTTAGTTGCCTCATTCTACCATGTTGCGGGCGTTCATAGCGAAACATTTGCGCGAAATAATATAATTTCGTCGGTTGTGTAAGAGAACCATACAATTTATTTTCTATATACGCCCGTACGACACCAGCAGTTCCTTCTGGTCGTAACGTAATGCTACGTCCCCCTCGATCTTCAAACGTGTACATTTCTTTTTGTACGATATCAGTCGTATCGCCGACACCACGTTGGAACACTTCTGTATGTTCAAATACTGGAGTTCTTATTTCTTCATAATTATAAAGTTGACATAACTCTTTCAACAAATTTTCGACATACTGCCATTTCCGTGTATCTTCAGGCAACAAATCGACTGTGCCTCTTGGCGCTTTCATTTTCATTTAAAAAACCTCCTAGCAATAAAATAAAATCCCGTTCTCCATTCTTTTAGAAGAATGAAGGGACGAGATTTACCCGCGTTGCCACCCTATTTAATACATTTTCCGTGTATTCGCTCAAACAGTTAACGCCTGTATACGTCTAAAACTACTACGATTTCATTATAGCCCCTCAGGAATGTCTTTCATTAGGCACGAAATGTGAAAATAGTCTCAGCCTAGCTATTTCCTCTCTGTTCATTGTGATCCTAACTACTCTTTTCCGTCAACGGGTTTATCTATGATATTTTTTAATCGCCTTTATCATAATGATAATTATAAACAATGTCAAGTTTCACCATTGACAACTATCAAGAAGAAGCGTTATAATAGCGGGTCGATTAAAACTCCGTCCTTCGTTTCCAAGATGATCGTCACTGGACCTACATTCGTCAATTGAACGTCCATCATCGCACCGAATTCGCCTGTTTCCACATGGACGCCAACTTCTTTCAGTTTCTTGTTAAATAATTCAAACAGTTCATTTGCATATTCAGGTTTAGCCGCTTTTACAAAACTAGGCCTTCTACCTTTTTTCGTATCAGCGTACAACGTAAATTGAGATATCGATAAAATGCTTCCGTTCGTATCGATCAACGAACGATTCATCTTCCCATCTTCATCTTCAAAAACTCGTAAATGGATAATTTTATTGACCAACGTGTCGATATCTTTATCCGTATCATCATGTGTGACACCTAGTAAAATGACAAATCCGTGATCGATCTGGCCGATCACTACATCATCTACTTTCACACTAGCATCTTTCGCTCGTTGAATCACAGCTCTCACAATTACTTTCTCCTTTACCGTATTAATGGATCGTACGTGTTACTGCATAAATATCTTTTACTTGTTTGATCCGGTCGACGATATGTTGTAAATGATCTGTATTTTTAATTAGAACCGTAATATGAATATGTGCGATTTTATGTTTATCAGCCCGGCCACTGACAGATGAAATTTGCGTATTTGTTTCGTTGATGACTTGTAATACTTCGTTTAATAAACCATGTCGGTCGTATCCGGAAATTTCCAAATCTAAATAATATTCTTTCGTACTATACTCCGTATCTTTCCACTTTACTTTTAAAAATCGTTCTTTCGCAACATCTGTTTGAATGTTTGGACAATCTTTCCGATGTACAGATACACCTCGACCTTTCGTAATATAACCGATAATTTCGTCGTTAGGTACTGGATTGCAACAACGGGACAACCGAATTAAAATGTTATCAACACCTTCGACGACAATTCCTAAGTCTGATTTTCTCCTCCTCGTCTGTTTTTCTTGGACGTTACTTCGAACTTCTTCAATTTTTTCTTCCAATTTTCGTTCATTTTCTTTTTCTTTTCGTAGTTGATCCGTCAGTCTTGTCACGATCAATGAACCGGATATGCCTTGATAACCGACTGCTGCAAATAAGTCGGATTCATTTGAAAAGTTAAACTTTTTGCATACTCTCCGAATATTTTCAGGAGTCAACACTTCTTTCGGATCAAAACCTTGTTCTTCGATACCATTTTCAATTTCTGCTTTCCCTTTTTCGATATTTTCCGCTTTTCGTTGTCGTTTGAAAAATTGCTTAATTTTATTTTTAGCTTGAGATGATTGCGTGATTTTCAACCAATCTTGTGACGGACCGTAAGAATGTTTTGAAGTGATAATTTCAACGATATCACCGTTTTTTAATTTGTAATCTAACGGCTCCATCTTTCCATTCACGCGTGCGCCGACCGTTTTGTTGCCGATTTCCGTGTGAATTTTATATGCAAAGTCGATCGGAACAGAACCGGCTGGCAGTTCGATCACATCGCCTTTCGGTGTAAAGACGTAAACCATATCAGAGAAAAGATCGATTTTTAATGATTCGACAAATTCCTCTGCATCGTTCGTATCGTTTTGCCATTCTAAAATTTCTCTGAACCAAGTTAGTTTTTCTAAAAACTCTTTTTCATGTGGTTTAATCTCTTTTCCTTCTTTATAAGCCCAATGTGCTGCAATTCCGTATTCAGCAATTTTATGCATATCTTTCGTTCTGATTTGCACTTCAAGCGGTTCCCCTTTTGGTCCGATGACGGTCGTGTGTAATGATTGGTATAAGTTCGCTTTCGGCATTGCTATATAATCTTTAAACCGACCTGGCATCGGTTTCCAGTACGTATGGATGATTCCTAAGACCGCATAACAATCTTTAATACTGTTGACGATGACTCGGACAGCCAATAAATCGTATATTTCATTGAATTCGACATTTTGTGTTTTCATTTTCCGATACGTACTATAAATATGTTTCGGGCGACCGTAGATTTCGGCATCGATATTCACTTTTTCAAGCTCTTTGGCGATTTCTTCCATCACTTCTTCAATATATGATTCACGTTCTTCTCGTTTTTGCTTCATTAATTGCACGATTCGATAATATTGCTGTGGATTCAAATATCGAAACGCAGTATCTTCTAATTCCCACTTAATGGTAGACATACCTAACCGATGTGCTAACGGTGCAAAAATTTCTAACGTTTCGTTCGATATTCTTCGCTGTTTATCTGATGGTAAATGTTTTAATGTCCGCATATTATGAAGACGATCGGCTAACTTGATCAAAATGACACGAATATCTTTCGCCATCGAAACGAACATCTTTCGATGGTTTTCCGCTTGTAAAGCTTCTTTCGATTTATATTTAATTTTACCTAATTTCGTGACACCATCGACGAGCATCGCTACATCGGCATTAAATTCTTCTTCCAATTGTTCTAACGTCGTATCCGTATCTTCGACGACATCGTGTAAAAAACCAGCGGCGATCGTTTCTCTATCCATTTCTAAATTTGCTAAAATTCCTGCAACTTGAATCGGATGAACGATATATGCTTCACCGGATTTTCTATATTGATCTTTATGAGCTTCTTTGGCAAAAAGATAAGCTCGATAAATAAACTTTACATCTTCTTCTAACAGATACGATTTTACTTTTGCCATCACATCATCGATCGTTACATTTTTATCTTTGGACACTAGACATCACCTTAAAGTAGATTATTATTCATATCGCATTAATGTTAACACGTCGTAATCTTTTAATTTTTTCATACCTTCTAAATACGCTAACTCGATTAAAAAGGCGCAACCGACGACGATCCCGCCGAGCGCTTCGACGAGTTTGATCGTCGCTTCAATTGTACCACCAGTAGCTAACAAATCGTCAGTTACTAAAACACGTTGTCCTTTTTTGACCGCATCTTTATGGATTGTTAACACATTTTGGCCATACTCTAGACCGTAATCGACTTTAATTACTTCTCGCGGTAACTTTCCTTCTTTTCTAACCGGTATAAAACCGACGCCTAAGGCATAGGCAACTGGACAACCGATGATGAATCCTCTCGCTTCAGGACCAACGATCAAATCGACTTCCTTTTCTTTCGCATAGTCGATAATTTCATCTATCGCACTTTTAAATACTTTTCCATTTGCCATAAGTGGAGTAATGTCTTTAAATTGAACCCCTTTTTTTGGCCAATCTTCAACGATCGTAATATGTTCTTTATAATTCATTTAGTACTTCCTTTCTTATTTCTTCTAAGTTGATTAAATTTTGAAACCATTGCTTTAATTGTGTATAAGTAGAATAATAGAGCACTTTTTCAATTTCGATCTGTTCCATTCTTAGTTGGTAAGTTCTTGAATTTTTAAGCGCTGATTTCTTTGCTGATGTATCTACTGTGATCATATCGTCTTGAACAGAAATAAAGTTTAAATCGAAAAATACTTTTAACATAAACATCAATTTATCTTTCGACCATTTTGTCTGATAAATAATTTTCGGTAAATCGACTTTCGTATGAATTGGTTGATTTTTTAGTAAAAAGATATATAACCATTTAAACTCTTCCCGAGATGGTATCGACTGTAAATATGCATTCTCAGTAATATTATAACTTACATGAATACTTTTTGGTTGTGTTTTAACTACGATTTTTTCTAATGCATGAAAGTCTTGCGGTAGATCACATATATATAAAATGTCTGTCTTACTCAACGTAGAGATATCAGTATCATACGTAATGACTTCATATTCGTCGATATCGATATAGCCGTTTATTTTTTCTAGATCATTTATGACGATCGTATGTCGATCGAAAAACGTTCGGAAATATTGAAACGTTGTTAAATTTTGTCTTCCACGAAAATCGAATAATAACCACTCTTCGATCGCGATATCTTCGATGACAATTTGGATGGTCTTGTTACCGTTCCACTCATTAATTTGTAATGTCCCGACGATCGAAACCGGTGTATGTTCTGACAATAAATAATAAATATTTCCATATCCAAATCCTAATGCTTCGACGATTTGACCATTTTTTCTAAATTGGAGCTTTAAATGATTTTTATCTTGGCCGATTTGCCTAATTGCTATCGGCTTTTCTTTGATATGAAAAATTGGTTCTTCATTTTCGACACCGAATGGGGCGAACATACTAATTTGATAAATAAGTTCTTCTGTCATTTCTTCAATTTCAAGCGTTTGACTCACTTTAATTTGTCGTTTGTAATCTGCCTCACGTAATTGTTCTTTCATCATCTGTTCCAACTGTTTTTTAATTTCCGGTAAATGGTCAAAAGAAAAGGTCATCCCAGCTGCTTGGGAATGCCCACCAAATTGGATGAACAAATGTCTTATTTGCATACAGTTTTTAAATAAATTAAAAGCAGGTATACTTCGTGCCGAACCTTTTAATTCATTCGTCTCCTTATTATACTTAAGCATCATCACTGGTCGGTGATACTTATTTACAATTCGGGATGCAGCAATTCCTAGTACACCTTCATGCCATTCTTCATCGTACAAGATGATAAAACGGTCATCTTCATTTATTCTGCGCTCGGCTTCCTCGACGATTGTATTTACGATGTTTTGTCGCTCTGCATTCAATCGTTCGATGTTGTCAGCGATCGATTCAGCTTCTTCAAGGTCGTCTGTCAACAACAATTCAACCGCAATTTTCGCATCTTGTAATCTTCCAACAGCATTTAGACGAGGACCGATCACAAAACCGATATCACGTTCATTGATTTCGTCGGATAATCCCGCTTTTTTCATTAGAACTTTTAATCCGATATGTTCTGTCTTTTCGAGTTGCTTCAGGCCAAAATAAGCGAGTATTCTGTTTTCTTTTAACAATGGAACTAAATCGGCGATCGTTCCAATTGCAACGAAATCTAAATACTTCATCGGCAACTTCCCGAGCAAATAATGAGCAAATTGAAAAGCGATACCGACACCAGCTAGTTGTTTAAATTCATAGCCTTCCGATAAATGTGGATGGATAATCGCATATGCATCAGGTATTTCGTCTTGGACTTCATGGTGGTCGGTAATGATTAAATCGATTCCTAATTGTTTCAGAACTTCAGCTTCAACGACATTCGCAATACCATTATCAACAGTAATAATTAGCGTAATACCTTCTTGATAAAATTGCTGGATCGCCTCTTCATTTAATCCATAACCTTCGACGAATCGATTTGGAATATAATACTCTACATGAGCCCCTAGTTCTTTTAATACTTCTGTTAAAAGTGCTGTCGCCGTCACTCCATCGGCATCATAATCACCGTAAACGACAATTTTTTCATTTCGTTCAATTGCTTTCATCACTCGATTTTTCGCTTTATCAATATTCGCTAACTTACTCGGGTCTTCTATATCATCTAACCTCGGATATAAAAATTGCTTTTTTTCAACCTCCGAGTAAATTCCTCGTTCTTCAAGTAAACGATCGATGACAGTCCGATGACTGTCATCGATTAAATCGTTAAATATCCATTTCGCCTTACTCTTTAACATATAGTCACTCCTTGAACGTAAAAAACTAATTTAGAGCAAGGTCTAAATTCGCTTTTTATTTTTTAAAATTAAAATCTTATACTTGTGGACCTTCGACACGTTTTTTCTTTCTAAAATCAAGCGGTCGTTTCTGTAAACTTCTTCCACGCCAAACGAGCCATAATTGCGCGGCTAAAAATAAAGAAGAATACGTTCCAGCAATTAAGCCGATGACTAATGCAAGCGCAAAACCGAATATTGACTCAGCTCCTAAAATTAGAAAGGCGATGACTGCAATTAACGTTGTGATCGTCAAATTCATACTACGCATGAACGTTTGTACGAGAGAGTCGTTAATGATTTTAGCAAGTTCTTTTTTCGATTTAATTAACTTGTTCTTCTTACGGATATTTTCTCTAATCCGGTCAAATACGACGATCGTATTATTAATCGCATAACCGATAATTGTCAATATCGCCGCGATGATCGTCACATCGAATTCAATCCGAAAGATACTGAACATGATCAACATGATAAATACGTCATGAAGTAACGTTAAAACGGTCGTAACCGCAAAGAAAAATTCGAAACGGAATGTGACATAAATGATCATTCCGACTGAGGCGATCGCGAGCGCATAGACCGCGTTTTTTACAAGTTCTTGACCGACGATTGGTGAGACGACGCTAACGTTCGGTTCATGATCATATTTATCCATGAAATGATCTTTTAAATTGTTGATGTCGCTTTCCGACAACACTGTATCGTAGCGTACGACGGCAATTTCACTATGTTCACCGGAAAGAACGATCGATTTCGCTTCTAAATTTAACGATTCTAATTCTGTTCTGATCTCGTCTTCAGTTAAAGTTTCATCTGATAATATTTCAACTCTAGAACCACTCGTAAAATCGATTCCAGGATTTAGCTGGAACAGGATTAAACAGCTCGCTCCGATGATGAAAGTTGCGCCAGTAAATATAAAGTATTTTTTTTGGTGTTTCACGATATTTACTTTCCGATTGAAAATCGTCGGTTCTGGTTCTTCTTTTGCTGCAATGTCTTGGATTTGGTCCCTCTTTACACCGAACCATGATTTTCTTTTTGATAAAAAGCCACTTTTTACCCATAGGCCGAGCAATAATCTCGTACCATAAACGGCAGTTAAAAAACTGACTAATATACTTAAAATTAACATCGTTGCGAATCCTTTAATCGAACTCGTTCCGAAAATAAATAATACAGCTGCCGCTAATAATGAAGTAAGGTTCGCATCCAAGATCGTTAAAAATGAGTTTTTACTACCGACTTTAAACGCATTTTGTACAGACTTTCCTAACCTCAATTCTTCTTTAATCCGTTCAAACGTAAGGATATTGGCGTCAACTGCCATTCCAACTCCTAAAATTAATGCTGCTATCCCAGGTAATGTCAGCACTCCATTCATCAATTGAAAAACTAATAAAATAATGTAAATATAGAACGCGATATTAATTCCTGCAACAACTCCAGGAAAGCGATATACCGCAATCATAAAGAGGAAAATGAGACTTACTCCAATAATTCCCGCAAAAATCGTTTGATAAAGTGCTTTTTCACCGAACTGAGCACCGACGGAAGTAGAATACAATTCGGTCATATGTACAGGTAACGAGCCAGCGTTAATTATGTCAGCTAAACGTTGTGCTTCCTCAACTGTGAAATCACCGGTAATTTGTACGTCTGTCGTATATAACGGTTGGTCGACACGTGGTGCAGAAATAAATTTCGGATCTGGTTTTTGTACTTCTTCAAAAAATGAGTCGCCTTCTTCGTAATCCATCCAAATAACGAGTAAGTTATTCGGTGAGCCCATTTCCATAATTTCAGTCGTTACTTCCCCAAATTTATCGGCATCTTTTAGTTGCAACGTGACGATCGGTTGATTCGTTTGCGGATCGAAGTCTTGTTTCGCACTTCCTTCTTTAATATCAGACCCGTCTAATTTTTCTTCGTCATTTACATCGCGAAACGAAAGTCGTGCTGATGTTGACAACATTTCTCTTGCTTCCGCCTGGTTTTCAACACCTGCTAGTTGCACGCGTATTCTATCTTCACCTTCGATATCAATAACCGTTTCACTAATTCCTAAACGATTCACTCTATCGTTTAACGTTTGTACCGTCGCTTCGAGCAAACTACGATCTACTTCCTGGTCTTTATCGACTGGTTCAACTTCATATAAAATTTCAAAACCACCTTGTAAATCGAGACCGAGGTTTATTTTTTTACTAATCGAAGTCACTGTCGTACTAATAATGCTTAAAAAAGCTAGAACGATTAAGAAAAAGGCGATAATTCTACCTCTTTTTTTCATACAAAATTTCCTCGCTTTTTCATAAATTTATCGTGATTCTTTTTTCGATTCTTTTCTAGATTCCGGTTGATGATCCATTACAGCTTGAATCGATGCCTTAAGATCATCATCTTCTTTTTGCATAGCTTCCTTCGCCATAAAATTCATATAATTATTTGGCTGTAAATGGAAAATGTCTTTGACGATTTCATGGAGTCGTTTTTTCGGGTTTCCTTTCCACACTGTTTCTTCTAAACAACGCCATAGCATTTCTTCAGTCACATCTTTGTACCCCACTAGTTCAAATTCGCTTATTTTACTTTCTATCGCAGGTTGTACGTGTTCTTTCCATTCTTGTACTGTTTTTTCCTCCATAACAAGACCTCCAAAGTGTTGAAATACATTCAAAGTTTCAAAGCTTGTCATGCTACGTGGTATCAATTGCATATATATCATTGAGACGACAATTTGAAAATGTGAAAGAAGGGCGTTAATGTGACAAAACAGACGTTCATACAAGGAACGATCATCTTAATTATTGCCGGGATGATCACGAGACTTCTCGGTTTCGTCAATCGAATCGTCGTAGCCCGACTTATGGGTGAAGAAGGTGTCGGCCTTTATATGATGGCCATGCCTTCATTATTTCTAATCATTACTTTAACGCAAATTGGCTTACCGATCGCCATTTCAAAACGTGTTGCGGAAGCAAATGCAAAAAACGATACGAATAAAATCAAACAAATTTTAACGATATCCTTTCTTATTATAGCATGTACAAGTATCATTTTTACTACTTGCATGATTTTTTTAGCTCCTTTAGTTGCTAATTACTTTCTTACAGATGAGCGAACGATTTATCCGCTACTGGCGATAGCTCCAGTCGTTCCGATTATCGCTTTTTCATCTGTCATCAAAGGTTACTTTCAAGGAATGCAAAATATGAAACCGCAAAGTTTCGCCATCGTCATCGAACAAATCGTTAGAATTACAGCCGTCTTTTTTCTCGTATCGCTATTACTTCCTTACGGTGTCGAATTTGCAGCTGCTGGAGCGATGATCAGTGTCATCATCGGTGAATTAGCTTCGTTTATCTTTTTATTGATCGTTTTTAAAAGAAAAAAAATCGTCAAAATTAGATATCGTTTTCTCAAGTATGTAAAAGGTAATAAAGAGACACGAAATGAATTGTTTTCAATCGCATTGCCGAATACCGGAAGTCGCTTAATCAGTTCATTTTCAGGATTTTTAGAACCAATTTTGGTCGCGCAAAGTTTAGCAATAGCCGGTGTTCAAACGCAAGAGGCGACAAAACAGTACGGTGAGTTAACTGGCTATGCTATGCCATTATTGTATTTACCAACTTTCATTACAAATTCATTATCGATCGCTTTAGTCCCTTCCATTTCTGAAGCAGAAGCGAAAGGTGACGTGCGATTAGTCCATTATCGGATTCATCAAGCGATCAGAATTTCATTCGCTTCGGGTGCTTTGGCGACCATTATTTTCTTCCTATTTTCAGTACCTATTTTAACATATATGTACGGGACAAGTAATGCAAGTAAATATATCGTTTTAATGGCGCCATTCTTTTTATTTCTTTACATTCAAGCACCGCTTCAATCTGCTTTATTTGCACTTGATTTAGCAAAATTTGCAATGTGGAATAGTTTAATCGGTTCCGTCGTTAAATTTATCGTTTTAGTCATTTTCGCTTCCAATCAACAATTCGGGATTATCGGCGTAGCAATTGCTATAAGTACGAGCGTCGTGTTAATTACATTTTTACATTTGGCGACTTTATGGAAAGCGATCGACTTTTCGATCCCGAAAAAAGACGTCTTTAAAATGATTTTATTAGTAAGTATTACATATTTTGCTGGTTATCTATTAAAACTATTATTCGGAGAACGATTTGATCATCTTCTCATCCTTATTAGTATTTTCATGATATTAACGTTTATTTATTTATTACTCGTCATTTTATTGCGTTTTATGACGAAAGACGAATTAAAACAAATCCCTTATTTGAATAAATTTTTTAAAAACTAATTTAAAACATGTCTATTTTCAAAGATATTGGAATAAATATCGTAAGTAAAGGGGGGTAAAACGGGGTGAAAAACGGTTATTTCATGGCGATTATTTACGGTTGGATTACTATATTTGTTTTAATCTTACTATCTAGCACCTTTTTATCGATTTTGATGCGTTTTATGAACATTACCGAATTTATGTTATCATATTTATCATTAACGATCGGGATTATATCGTTACTAATCGGTGGCATCGTCACTGGCATAAAAGGAAAAGAAAAAGGATTAGTCATCGGAGCACTTACAGGAATCGGATTTACGCTACTAACATTTTTCATTCAATATCTCGGTTACAATGAAACGTTCACGATGCAACAATTCATTTATCATATAGCGTATATTATCTCAGCGATGATCGGAAGTATTATCGGTGTCAATTTAGCGACTTCGAAAATTACGTGATTGTTATTTAAAAAAGTAGAGGTTATTTTATTGCCTCTACTTTTTTCGTGAAATGATGAAATTTTTACTATGTAGACAAATCTATATTTATTAGTCTTGTACTACTTCACGAACCGCGCTACGGTCATAAGTCAATTTACTATTGTTGCAATTAATTACGATTTTATCTTCATCAATTGCATCGATCACTCCATGCAATCCACCAATTGTAATAATTTTATCACCTTTTTGTAAATTATCTTGCATTTCTTTCACTTGTTTTTGACGTTTTTGTTGCGGTCGAATGAGTAAAAAGTAAAAGATCACAAACATTAAAATAATCGGGGATAATGAAATTAACGTCTCCATATCTTTCCTCCTTTCTAAAAATTTCGTGAATTATCTTTATTGAAGCCATATTGTTCGAAAAAAGCTTCTCTAAAATCACCAAGTCTATCTTCGCTTATTGCTTTTCGGACTTGCTTCATTAATTCTAACAGAAAATATAGATTATGATAAGTAGTAAGTCGAAATCCGAGTATTTCATTTGTATGGATTAAATGTCTTACATAAGCCCTCGTATAATTTTTACACGTGTAACAATCGCAATTTTCATCAATCGGCGAAAAATCTCTTGCGTACTTCGCATTTCTTACGACAAGTCTGCCGGTCGAAGTCATACATGTTCCATTTCTAGCAATTCTCGTCGGTAATACGCAATCGAACATATCGATCCCTCTGATCGCACCATCGATCAATGAGTCTGGAGAGCCTACCCCCATTAAATAACGTGGTTTATCGCTCGGCAAAAGTGGTGTCGTTTCTTCGAGCACTTTGTTCATTAAATCTTTCGGTTCTCCGACAGAAAGTCCGCCTATCGCATAACCCGGAAAATCTAACGAAATAAGATCTTGCGCACTTTTCTTCCGTAAATCGATATATTCGCCACCTTGAATAATCCCGAATAATGCTTGATCGTCTGTTCGTTTGTGCGCTTCTAAACAACGTTCTGCCCAACGCGATGTGCGAGCGACTGATTTTTCCATATATTCGTACGATGCCGGATATGGTGGACATTCATCTAATACCATCATAATATCGGGTCCTAGGTCGTTTTGAACTTGTACCGCTTTTTCCGGTGAAAAAAATAATTTTTCACCGCTTAAATGATGACGAAAATGGACTCCCTCTTCCGTTATTTCACGCATTTTACTTAAACTAAATACTTGGAATCCGCCGGAGTCAGTTAAAATAGGCCGGTCCCAATTCATGAAACGATGCAGTCCACCAGCTTCTTTTACGATATCCTCTCCCGGCCTAACCAAAGATGGTACGTATTCGATAAAATAATTTGTGCATCGATCTCTTTCAGTTCTTCCGGGCTCATCGTTTTAACTGTCGCGAGTGTGCCAACCGGCATGAAGACAGGTGTATCGAAAGTTCCATGAGGTGTATGGACTTTTCCGATTCTTGCTCCAGTCTGTTTGCAAGTTTTTATTAATTCATACGTTACTGCCATTTATTCGTTCATCCTCTTTCGGTAGTATAAACATCGCATCACCAAAACTAAAAAAGCGATAACGATGTTTAATCGCTTCTTCATATGCATAGAAAACTGTTTCTTTTCCAGCAAATGCACTAATAAGTAATAATAACGTCGATTTTGGTAAATGGAAATTCGTAATAAGCCCGTCGATCGCTTTAAATTTGTACGGTGGATAAATGTAAATATCCGTCCAACCAGATTTTTCTTTAAATATACCGTTATATTTATGAGCGACTGTTTCAAGTACCCGTGTGGCAGTTGTCCCGACAGCAATAATTCTACCGTTATTTTTCCTAACTTGATTCAGTATTTTAGCAGTCTATTTAGAAAGCGAAAAATATTCTGCATGCATTTTATGGTCTTCAATATTTTCTGTACTAATCGGTCGAAACGTACCTAATCCGACATGTAAGGTAACGTAAACGATATGAATTCCACGTTCTTTCATTTGTTCTAGTAGTCGTTTCGTAAAATGAAGTCCAGCAGTCGGCGCAGCTGCCGACCCATCTTCTTTCGCATAAACAGTTTGATACCGCTTTGGATCTTCAAGTTTCGTTTTAATATATGGTGGAAGTGGCGTTTCTCCTAGTTCATTGAGCACTTCTAACAATATGCCATCGTACGTTAATTTTAATAGTCTCGCTCCTTCATCTTTTTCTTCGATGCAAGTTGCAACTAACTTTCCATCACCGAAAGAAACTTCCGTTCCAACCTTCACCCTGCGAGCGGGCTTTACGAGCGCTTCCCATACATTGTTCCCTTTTTCGTGTAAAAGTAATATTTCAATTTTCGCAAACGTCTCTTTTTTTACACCGAAAAGCCGAACAGGAATAACCCGAGAATTGTTTAACACTAAACAATCCCCTTCTCGTAAATATGTTCCTATATTTTCGAATACGTCGTGAGAATTTCTTTTTTATGTCGTTTTACAAGAAGTAATTTCGACTGAGAGCGATCTTCTAACGGAGTTTGTGCAATGAGTTCTTCAGGTAATTCGATAATTGTACTCTTCTATATTCATTTTTTGCTCCTTATCTAATTAACGAAATCTACCGAATACGTAAAATAATAGTGTTAAAATAATACTAATTAAAATCGACGTCATGAGCGGAAAATGAAACGTAACATTTCCTTTTCGGAACGTAAAGTCTCCTGGCAACTTGCCGATGAAATTGCCTATAAAGCTCCATAACAGACCGATCATAATGAATACTACACCTAGAAATAAAAATATTTTCCCCATATTCATCATCATTAATCACCTTTCAATCCGAAATGTGAATATGCTTTTTCTGTTACGATTCTTCCGCGCGGTGTTCTTTGTAAAAAGCCGATTTGCAATAAATACGGTTCGTATACATCTTCAATCGTTTGTGCTTCTTCTCCGATCGTTGCGGCAATCGTTTCTAAACCGACGGGACCACCATTAAAATGTTCAATGATACTTTTTAACAATTTATGATCGATATGGTCAAGCCCTACGTTGTCTACTTGCAACATGTCGAGTGCAATTTTCGTCGTCTCAAGCGTGATTTCTTTTTCACCTTTTACTTGTGAAATATCGCGAATTCTTTTCAACAACCGATTCGCAATCCGAGGTGTTCCTCTTGATCTTCCAGCTATTTCTAATGCCGCTTCTTTGGAAATCGATGTATGAAAAATTTCAGCAGTCCGTTCGATAATTTTACATAAATCTTTCATTTCATAAAAGTCTAATCTACTTAAGACTCCAAACCTGTCTCGTAATGGCGCTGATAATAACCCTGCCCGGGTTGTCGCACCGATTAACGTAAACGGTGGTAAATCGATCCGTACCGAACGAGCACTCGGACCAGTACCGATGACAATATCAAGAAAATAATCTTCCATCGCTGGATATAACACTTCTTCTACGCTCGCGGCAATCGGTGAACTTCGTCGATAAATAAAACATCTCCCGGTTCGAGCGATGATAAAATAGCCGCTAAATCGCCAGATCGTTCAATCGCCGGGCCAGAAGTCGAGCGAAATTGTACACCCATTTCATTAGCGATAATCGCCGCTAGCGTCGTTTTACCTAATCCAGGAGGACCGTACAATAAGACGTGGTCCAATGCTTCATCTCTCATTTTCGCTGCTTGGATAAAAATATTTAAATTTTCTTTTACTTTGTCTTGACCGATATATTCTTTTAAAACAGTGGGGCGTAAACTTAATTCTACAACGGTATCTTCTTCTTGTTCACGTCCTGTGACAATCCGTTCTTCCATTTTCTCTCCCCTCTACCTAAGTTTTACGAGAAGTGAAAGTGCTTTTCTTACGATTTCATCAGTTTTCGTTAAAGCTTCACGTTTCAGTTGCGGCATGATTTCGTTAATTTCTTTATCTGTATAACCTAATGCTTTTAGCGCCTCTTTCGCTTCTGACATTTGCTCATCATTATTTTCTTCTGCATTCGTTGTTGCAACTTCTTCTTTTTCAATCGAGACGACGTTCGTTAATTTTCCTTTTAAATCGAGGATAATTTGTCGCGCTGTTTTTTTCCCGATGCCAGGAAATTGTGTTAAATATTTTTCATCTTCTCGTTCAACTGCGATCACAAAATCCGGTACGCGGATCGAAGCTAATAGTTGTAATGCACTTTTTGGTCCGATTCCAGATACAGAAATTAATTTCGTAAATAAATATTTTTCCTCTTCATGTTGAAAACCGTATAAACATTGGACGTCTTCTCGCACATGAAAATAAGTGTGTACGAATACTTCTTGTTGTAATTGCGCTTGATATACGACTGGATTCGGACAAATTATTTCATAACCAATTCCTGATACATCTACGACAATCGTTTCCTCTGCGATCTTTGTCAGAGTTCCTTTAATATACGAAATCATTCATATTCCCCTTATGGTAATGGTAAGTGTTAATCTTCTTGTAAGTTGTGGTGAACATCTTGTACGTCATCATTTTCTTCTAAAGTATCTACTAATTGCAATACTTTTTTCTTTTGTTCTTCATCAATTTGAGCGTATGTTTGTGGAAATAATGTAATCTCCGCTTCTTCAATATCGAATCCTTTTTCGATCAGGTGATCTCTTACATTCGTAAAATCTTCAGGTGTCGTATAAATTTCAACTACTCCATCCTCTATTTCGATATCTTCTGCACCTGCTTCGATCGCTTCTAACGTTAGCTCGTCTTCGTCATACTTATTTTCTTTATTTAAAATAACGATATACCCTTTTCGATCAAACATAAATGAAACACAACCAGTTTCTCCTAAGTTACCGCCATGTTTACTGAATGCGTGACGAACTTCTGCAGCTGTTCTATTCCGATTATCGGTAAGAACGTTTACGATCACCGCGACTCCACCAGGTCCATACCCTTCATAAGTAACTTCTTCGTAACTAGCACCTTCTAACGTACCAGTCGCTTTTTTGATCGCTCGTTCGATATTGTCATTCGGCATATTATCTGCCCTAGCTTTTTCAATTGCAACTCGTAATGCTGGATTCGTTTCCGGATCTCCACCACCTTGTTTCGCAGCAGTGTAAATAAATTTTGCATGTCTCATGAAAATTTTTCCACGTTTCGCATCTTGTGCACCTTTACGGCGTTGTATATTGTGCCATTTAGAATGTCCGGCCATTTAAATCCCCTCTTTCTCAAAAAATGCCTAATCAAGTATAGCAAATTTCACTGTTTTATGAAAGAAACGTAGGTGAATGCTTAACGTTCAAATGATTTAAAACGAAATTGTGCAGGAATATTTCGTTTATGTTCTGTTCTTTCGTGCATTTTTTCAATGATTTGACGATCTTTATCAGGTATTTTTTCGCCTTTTAAATACGCATCTATTTTATCGTAAGTTGTCCCTATTTCTTCTTCATCCGTTTGTCCTTCCCATAAATCAGCACTCGGTTTTTTTTCGATCACTTCTTTCGGGACACCTAAATATTGTGCTATTTCGGCTACTTCCGATTTCGTTAAATCGACGATCGGAAGTAAATCGACACCACCATCCCCATACTTCGTAAAATATCCTGTATACCATTCCGCAGCATTATCTGTACCGACGACTAAATAGTTGTAATGTGTCGCTAAAGTATAAAGTGTGCTCATCCGCAGACGTGCACGTAAATTAGCATCCGCAATCCGATCATTCGCTTCATTCCATTCATTTTTTTCGATCAGCTTTCGTTTTATTTCACCGTATAATGTGTCATGTGTGATGCTTAGATCGATCGTTACATGATCGATTTGACAACTTTCAACGACTGTTTGTGCATCTTGTACATCTTTTGGATTGTTTTTTAACGGCAGAATAACACCTAAACTATTTTCAGGAAAAGCTCGTTTTATTAAAAAAGCGACGACAGCTGAATCTAGCCCACCACTAACCCCTACGAGTAAACCGTCTGCATGTGCTTGTCTTACTTGCTTTCTTAACCAATGAACGATTTTGTCTATCTTTTCTTCCATTTTCATCATTCCTTTTCAATCACTTGTTCAACGTCATGGTGTATATTTGCAATGGTAAAAAACAAATAGGAAAAGTGACCCCTTTTCATTGTAACGAAAAAAACCTATAGTTTAGTTTGATAAAGGAGCCACACGTTTTTATATTCTATTATATAGTATACACCTATTAGCTAATGAAATCCTAATGTTCAGTACAAGTGGTAGTTCGGATGATAATAAGGGATGTTTCCACTATATGACGGTTGTTGATACGGATAGTAGGCAGAACTTGGATAGTGAGCTGTTGAACAATGACAAGTTGACGGGCTTGGTCGTCGGCGACAACTGCAGCAATGACAACAATGACATCTATTTCTCATCGGTTGTTGCGGAGGATAATAATATTGCATCGCTTGATTCATCGCTTGATGCACCGGTAACGGTTCTCTTAACCGTCGTTTATAAATCTCTTCTCTTTCAGGCATTATATCATCGTAATCATATTTCATTTCTTTTACATCATCACGTATGTCATCCAACTTCACTTTTTTCGGCATTTTCGGTTTTTCGATAATCGGACGTTTAGGATACGTTTGTTCTGGAACTTTAAGTTCGATTTTTTTCGTTTTTCGTATCTTTTCATCTTCATCTTTCGTACTCGGTCTTTCAATCGGTTTTGCTTCTACTACATCGCGTTTTTCTTTTTCAAGTGTTCTTCTTTCGATTGGTTCAACTCTTTTTTCCTTTTCTAGTTTCCTTTCATCTTTATCTCGACTAATTCTTACATCTTTCTTCGTACTGCTTCTAACTTGTTTCGACTCGCTAGGAATTTTAATTTTCATTCCCGGCATGATCATATCAGGACTTGATAGTTGTGAATTTAATTCTACTAATTTTTCGAAATCGACGCCGTATTGTTTCGCGATTTCAAATAATGTATCACCTTTTTGAACGATATGAATTCTCAAACCGACAAACTCCTTTCATGAAAATTTGGGCTAATTTCTCATTAACTAACATATGCAGTCGGTTTGTCCTTGTTGAAACATCTTTATTTTAAAACAAAAAACGTTGAAATGGCGAACGCCTTATTCCAACGTCTGTAAAACTTATTGATCGAACTTCAATCTAATTTATAAACTGGATAAGTACCTAAAACTGTCACTTTACAACCTAGTGCTTCAAGTTCACCGCGAACACCTGGAAAAAGAACATCATCGTACGGTTCATCGACATCGATGATAAAGAAATAATTACCTAATCCGGTTTTCATCGGTCTTGATTCTATTTTAGATAAGTTCATTTTTCGCCATGCAAAAGCTGCCAACACTTGATAAAGCGCACCAGCGCGATCATCTGGTAATTCCACAAGTAAAGTCGTTTTTTCCAAAGATACTGGATGGTTTATATTAATTTTATTTTTGTCTTTTGCTAACACGATAAATCTCGTATGGTTGTTAGGATAATCGTGGATACTTTCTCGATATATTTTCAGTCCATATTCTTTCGCTGCCAACGTATTGCCGATTGCGGCTATCGGATTACTATTTGCACTTACCATTTCAGCGGCACTACCAGTTGAATCAGTATAGTGGATCGTCGCATTAGGTAAATGTTTATGGATAAATTGTTGACATTGTGCAATCGCATGTCGATGCGAATGAACTTCTTTAATATCAGCTAACGTCCCATTAAAATCTTTATGGACGAGTAAATTTTGTTGAATCGGAACGACGATTTCCGCATAAACTGGCAAACGTACTTGATGGACTAAATAGTCGATCGACAAATGGACTGTTCCTTCAATTGCATTTTCAATCGGTATGACACCGATATCGACTTCATCATGGTAAACTGCATCGATACATTGTGGGATCGTTTTATAATCGATTTTATTTTCACCATTAAAGGCTGCATCTACTGCTATTTTCGTAAAAGTACCTTTTGGCCCTAAATAGCCAATTTTCACTGACAATGAGACTTCCTCCTTAAGCTCGCCAACAACGATTCGTACATTGTGTAATTTTTCACAATAAAATATATACTATTTCATTGTAACAGAGTACATAAAGTTTTTCTAATCTTTACGATTATTCAATAAATTCAAATTCAAAGTCTAATATACGGACTGTATCTCCATCCGTCGCTCCTCGTTCACGTAACGCATCATCGACGCCCATACGTCTCAATTGTCGGGCAAACCGTTGGACCGCTTCATCTGAATGAAAGTTCGTCATTTTGAATAATCGTTCTACTTTTTCACCAGCTAAAATAAATACTCCGTCATCAGCTCTAGAAATCGTAAATGGCTTCTCATCTTTTTTATGTTCGATTACGACTTGTTCTTCGGTTTCTACCGTTTTCGGGATCTGTTCTAACTTATTAGCAATTGCAAAAAGTAATTGCCGTAATCCTTCTTTCGTTATTGCGGAGATCGGAAAAACTTCGACATCTTCCGGTAGTTTCGCTTGAAAATGCGCCAAATTTTCTTTCGCGTTTGGCATGTCCATTTTATTCGCCACGATGATTTGCGGTTTTTCCATTAATTTTTCATCGTACGCTTTTAATTCTTCGTTAATTTTCTCATAATCGTCATATGGGTCCCGACCTTCTATACTAGCCATATCAATGACATGGACGATCAAACGTGTCCTTTCCACATGACGTAAAAATTGATGTCCGAGACCTACTCCCTCATGAGCACCTTCAATTAATCCTGGTAAATCCGCCATGACAAAACTGCGGCCATCTTCGGTGTCGACTACACCTAAGTTAGGCGACAATGTCGTAAAATGATAATCTGCTATTTTGGGACGTGCAGCCGAGACGACAGATAGTAAAGTAGATTTTCCAACACTCGGGAAACCGACTAAGCCGACATCGGCGATCACTTTCAATTCAAGCCGAATATTTTTTTCTTCGCCTGGTGCACCATTTTCGGCTAAATTTGGTGCTGGATTGCGCGATGTCGCAAAACGGATATTTCCTCTTCCGCCTACTCCACCTTTAGCGATTACTGCTTCTTGGCCATGTTGGGTCAAATCAGCAATTAGTTCACCGGTATCTTCATCGTAAACAGTCGTACCAGGAGGAACAGGTATGATAAGAGGTGGTGCATTTTTTCCATGTTTTCCTTTACTCATTCCGTTTTCGCCGTGTTCAGCTTTAAAATGACGGTTATATCGAAAGTCCATTAACGTATTTAGTCCTTCATCGACTCGAAAAATAACGTCGGCGCCATTACCGCCATCACCACCAGCAGGTCCTCCTTTAGGAACGTATTTTTCACGTCGGAACGCCGCAATTCCATTCCCTCCGTCACCAGCTTTAACGTATATAGAAACTTGGTCAACAAACAACCGCTTCACCCCCTCTTGCAACTTGTACAATCACCAAATAGCTTCTACGTTTTTTATTCAAATCATACTTGATTTTATGTAAAATGAAAACTCCAACCGTTAAAGATTGGAGTTTTCTCATTTTAAGCTTCTACTGCTTCTTGAGGATAGACGCTCACTTTTTTACGATCGCGACCGTAACGTTCAAATCTAACGACACCGTCAATTTTAGCGTATAAAGTATCATCTTTTCCACGGCCTACGTTCGTGCCAGGGTAAATTTTCGTGCCACGTTGACGGTAAAGAATCGAACCTCCAGTTACGAACTGACCGTCTGCACTTTTTGCTCCTAGACGTTTAGAATGTGAATCACGGCCATTTCGCGTACTACCAGCACCTTTTTTCTGTGCGAAAAACTGTAAATCAAGCTTTAACATTTGTCGGCACCTCCTCTATCATCTTGGATGCGTATAAACTGTTTATATTCACGTTCAATCGTTTGTAACGAGACGATCATCGCTTCAAAAATTAATTGTACTTTATCTCTTTGTTCTTCACGTAAAGAATCGGGGATATCAACTTTTAAATATCCACCATCTTCTCTTTGATCGATCGTCAATTCCGTCGTACTTAGCTTTAAAGCGGCATTGACTGAACCGAATGAAACAGCGGAAACTGCTGCACAAACTAAATCAAAACCGTACGGTCCACTATTAGCATGTCCGCTAATCTCGAAGGAAACAATATTCCCTTCACATCGTTTCACTTGAACTTGTATCATCATCACAATACCTTAAGCATTAATTTTTTCGACAACTAATTTCGTGTACGGCTGGCGATGACCTTGTTTACGACTGTAGTTTTTCTTCGGTTTGTATTTAAAGACAGTAATTTTCTTATGGCGACCTTGTTTTTCAACTTTCGCTTCGACTGATGCACCTTCTACATAAGGTGTTCCGACTTTCACTTCGTCGCCGCCAACGAACAGTACTTTATCAAAAGTAACTGTTTCATCAACTTCTGCGTCCACTTTTTCAACGTAAATTTCTTG
The DNA here is from genome assembly GCA_963766835.1 of uncultured Bacilli bacterium. Taxonomy (GTDB): domain Bacteria; phylum Bacillota; class Bacilli; order Bacillales; family Amphibacillaceae; genus Pseudogracilibacillus. The sequence continues at coordinate 105,188 of CAVYBX010000010.1, read as the reverse complement.
ACCTTCAGTCACTTTTAATTGTTTGCCACCAGTTTCAATAATTGCGTACATATTTTGCACCTCCTATATACTAAGACTCGCCATACAGGTATCTCGTAAAAAGATTTAAAAACCTGGTCTGAGCGGTTGTAGCACGGTGCTACATTCGAATAACATTGAAATAATATCATAGATTATCTATGGATGTCAACATATTTAGATCAAGCAATTTAGAAAGTTTCCGCTTTATACCCTAGCTGTTTTTGACAATTTCTCCGATAGTTTCAGTTAATTTATGTCGTTTAAAATATAATTGTAAACTTTCTTTTTCTGCAATATAATTTGCTTTACCATTCACGATATAAATGAGATGTTTTCGATTGCGCCGGAATAAAGAAAATATATCGATTAACCGAGCATCTCGATTCACGATTAATTTTTCTTGTTTAAAATCGACCGGTTCATGTAGACGTTGCAATAAAAACCGGATGAACAAATAATAATGATTTTTCCACTCGGTTCGATTTTCGACCAATAAAAAAATCATAATTAATAACGCGCTTAACGTAAATGGTAAAATAAATATTTGTAACAAGATGATCAAACTAGCTGCACATAACGAAAAGATTATCGTCATTTTATGTGCTTGTTTATACGGTAAAAAAGCAGATAAACTATAAAATAATAATTTCCCTCCATCTAAAGGGAATATCGGTAATAAATTAAAGAAACAAATCATCCAGTTAAAATGCATCGCTGTACTGATGATCGAAGCTGAAAATAGGTCGATCATAAGAAGTATTGATAAAAATACATGTATGAATACATGTTGCAATGGTCCTGCAATCGTGACGATCATATCTTCTTTAAGCGGCCGATTGCCATTTTCTTCTGTCTTCATCACACCTCCGAAAATCCATAAAACGATCGAAGTAATCCGCCAGTTGAAATATGTTGCGGCTAAATAATGGCCACCTTCGTGAATCAAAACGATACTCAATAAAATAAATAAATCGATAAACGTACCTGTCACGATCGAAATGACGATAAAAAAGATTAAAATAGGATGAATATGGATGATTTTTAACGTATTAAGGAATGTCGCCAACTGGTATCACCTGGGACGGATCGATAAATTCATTATCTTTTTCAATAGCAAAATAGACGACTTCATTTTGCTCTGTCGGTTGAAACGTACCGATCGGTTGATTTGCTTCGACGATTTGATATAGATGGACATCGATGGAACTTAATAATCCATACGTCGTTTCACTACCGTCAGCATGTTGAACGATCACCGTTTTTCCTGTCGTTTGATCATTCCCTGCAAAAATAACGACACCGCGATTGACTGCCGTCACATTCGTCTTTTCTTGTGGTGAAATCATAATACCTGTTCCATTCGTCGCAAACGTTTCTACGACATGTCCCATCACAGGAATGATGAATTCTTCCGTTTCATCCCCTAATTGAATCGAACCTTGTGGCGTAAACGAAAGTGGCGAGCCGAAAGTTGAAATATACCACTCATTGACACGGGCAAAAGGAAACTCATCCTGTAAAGCAGTATACATAAACTGTTCGATTCGATCTAATCTAGGGACGTTTGCCTGAAATAAAAAACTACAACAAACGAATAAACCGATTGCAAGTATTGCTTTCACCAAAAGATGATGACGTGAAAATGTGTATTTATGTCGTTTAGTAAAGGGGGACGAATCTAAATGATAAGTTGGTTGTTCAAAGCCGTGTTTTTCTTCATCGGTCACTACTAACGGTAATACAAGTTTCGAACGTTTTTCACTGAGATGTCTTTGTTTTTTTCGTTGTTTAATCGACTGCCTCACCTTCTGAATTCCTCTATCCATAACTTTCAATCCTTTACAAATGCATTTACTTTATCATATGAAACGAAAGGACAAGTTATGAATGTTTCACGTTTTAACCTATAACTTGAAAAAGTATGATAAACGCGATAAAAAAAGAAGAACTTCCATCGTCAGCACTTCAATTTATTTAAGTTTTCTATAATAAAATAACAAACAAACGATCGTTTTGTTGGAACACTTGGATCTAAGATAGGCGGTGATCCTGTCCCTTACGTAAACTTAATTAGCCAAAACGTAAATTTTCCAAAAATTTCACCTTCAGTTTGCTCACTATTTCATAAAAAACTTAAAAAATATAACCATTCTATAAAAGATGATAAAACTACTATTTTTATGAACATCGGTGAAAGTTTTGCATAAACCGTGAAAATAGTGAGGAGAATTGATAAATTTTGTCGAGGAATTTTTAAATAAAAAATAAGGCTTCTACTTGTCTTTTGACAGTTAGAAACCTGATGTTCGATTTACTTTGTTATCCGCGGAGACCGAAAAAAGCTTTTACTTTTTGAAACATTCCTTTTTCTTCCTCTAACGATTGTAGCGGAACGTTTTCTCCTAAAATTCTTCTAGCAATATTTCGATATGCGATCGAAGCTTTATTGTTCGGAGTAAGTGCAATTGGTTCACCTTGATTCGACGCTTTGATAACATCTTCACTATCGATGACAATTCCTAATAGTTCAATAGATAAAATTTGTACGATTTCATCAATATGTAACATATCGCCTCTTTCCATCATTTGATTCCGGATACGATTAATGATTAAACGTGGGCGTTCCATCTCTTCTTGTTCAATTAAACCGATAATCCGGTCAGCATCTCTTACACTTGATTTTTCCGGAGTCGTCACGATGATCGCTTTATCCGCTCCAGCTATTGCGTTTTGGAATCCTTGTTCAATTCCAGCGGGACAATCGATAATGATATAATCATAATCTTTTTTGAGCTCGGCAATAATATTTTTCATTCCTTCTTTCGTTAAAGCAGATTTATCACTCGTTTGTGCAGCTGGTAATAAACTAAGGGATTGAAATCGTTTATCTTGCACGAGTGCTTGTTGTAATTTACAACGTTCATTGATGACATCGACAATATCAAAAATAATGCGATTCTCTAAACCCATCGCAACGTCAAGATTACGTAAACCGATATCTGTATCAACTAGACAAACTTTCTTTTCCATTAACGCAAGCGCTGTTCCAAGATTTGCGGTAGTCGTCGTTTTACCGACACCGCCTTTACCAGACGTAATGACAATTGCCTCACCCAATTTGCATTCTCCTTCCTAATCCACGTAAATTTTTCCTAATATATGGCAATACTTGAAGGCGGTCGATCACAATTTGATTTTTATCCGTATCTAAATAACCACATTCCATATAAACTCCTTTTGAATCAAAATCTGGAGCGCGACTAATGTAATTAGCGATTCTAAGTTGGGTAGGATTCATATACGAAGCTACGATCACTGCAGTTTCGTCCCCATGAATGCCAGCGTGAGCGATACCGTGCAAATTGCCTAAAATATATATGTTTCCAGTAGCCCGAACTTGGCCACCAGGATTTACGTCACCTATTAGTAAAAGGTCACCTTCCACCTCTAATACTTGACCAGAACGTACAATTCGACTAATCGTTTTCATCTCATTCGATTCTATCCATTGTTTAGCTTGTTTTTTACCGATCACTTCGGAATCGAAACGTTCAACTTTGAAACGGTTATTTTGTTCGATTAAATTTTGGATCAACATCCGTTGGTCTTCGGTAACGTAACGATTGTTCAATTTAATGATGACAGAAACAGTTTGTTCATCTGTTTCAGATGGAATGGAAGCTAATTTTTCCTCTAAATCATCGTACACATCTTGAAAAGCGCAATCATCATTCAAATAAAATATTAACCCTTCTTTTGTCCCTTTAATTATAACAAGTTCCGCTTCTTTTTGCGTCAATTTGCTCACCTCAGGTAACCGTTTCATCGAAATGCTTACAAATGTCATGATTATATTTTATCAGCCTGTTTTTGCGCCCACGATTTCAAAGTTTTCACACTTAAAAAGTATACCGGGATTAAAAATAAAATATTTGCTAGTAAAGTCGGTAATAATCGACGTACGATAAAATGGTTCGCTGTCGTTTCCACCATTCCAACGACAGAAAAAACGAACACTAAAAATATTTCAATGATGGTCATCGTAACGATTGCGATTAAAATCGTCATATGTAAATTAGTTTGTAGCAATCGTTTTAAAAGATAACCGACATAAAGGGCAAAAGGATAAATAAACATATATATCCCTAATACCCCTGTATAAACGATATCGATTAATAAACCGAAAATAATACCATAAAGAATAGAATAAAATGTGTCATTCGAATCATAAAATAAGCCGATAAGAAGTAAAAATAGAAATACCCAGTGAGGTACGATGAGCGTATCACTAGAAGTTAACGAAGCCGGTAAAAGATCGAGAGCGATCCCTTCGCTCACTAATAACAGAAATAAAATGAACGGTAATACGAAATGTTTCATCATCATTCTTCCTCTTTTTGTGCGGTTTCGTCATAAATGTCTAAAGACCTATCGACCACGATGACATGGTTAATTTCATACATGTTCGCAGTTGGCTCGACGTATGCTGTCTTCGTTAACCCATATTGATCTGGCAAAACTTCTTTAATCGTACCGATCGGTAATCCCGATGGATACAACCCACCGACATTCGAAGAAACGACAAGTTCATCTTCTTTTATTTTTTTATCAGATTCTTCAATAATGCGAAAAATAAGCGCTTTTTCTTTTTTATCGTATCCTTCGATAAGACCAAAAATATTATCGCCATCTTTTCTTGATATCGTCGCTGAAATACGGTTTAAATGGTCAAATCCAGTAATTAATTGGACGGTCGCAGTCGATGTCGAAACAGAATTTACTTTACCGATCATTCCATCGACCGTCATGACAGCCATATTTTTTTCAACCCCATGATTTGACCCACGATTAATCGTCACTTGCTCTAACCACCGCTCAGGCGAACGTGCAATGACGCTAGCTAAAATCGGTTCAAAATCACGGGATGAATCGACGATATCTAACATTTTTCTTAATTCTTCGTTTTCTTTTTCCAACTCTTGTACTTCATATACGAGCGTTTTATACTCAGCTATTTTTTCTCTTAACAATTTGTTTTCGTCATACGTATTTTTAATATCTTCTATATTTGAAATCGTTTGTACGAAAAATGTGACTGGTTGATCGATAACATTTTGTACCCATCCTACTGTATCTTTAAAAAATTTTTCAGGCGTGGATAGATCGCCTTTGTTCGATAATGAATAACCGACAAAGACGACCAATAGTATCATCCCGACTAATATGATAAATAATGATTTTTTGCGAAAAAACGACATACAGTCACCTACTTAATCAAGTGTAGTACGTGAAGCAACTTGTGAATTTTTAAAATGGTGGATATAGTCTAAAGACTTTCCTGTACCGATTGCAACACTTTCTAACGGATTTTCTGTAATAAATACTGGAATATCTGTTTCTTCACTAATTACTTTATCGATATTTCGAAGTAACGCTCCTCCGCCAGTTAAAACGATACCGCGATTCATAACATCAGCTGATAATTCTGGAGGAGTTTTCTCTAATGTCGTTTTTACAGCTTGAACGATTTTATCGATATTTTCTTTTAACGCACTCGTAATTTCTCTACTAGAGATTGAAATTGTTTCTGGTAAGCCAGTTAATAAATTGCGACCACGGATCTCCATTTCTTCATCCGTTTCTAGTTCTAAAGCTGAACCAATTTCTACTTTAATTTCTTCAGCTGTTCTTTCTCCGATCATCAAGTTATATTTTTTGCGGATAAATTGGGTGATCGCTTCATCCATATCGTTACCAGCAACTTTGATCGACTTGCTCGTCACGATTCCTCCTAATGAGATGATCGCTACTTCTGTCGTGCCACCTCCGATATCGACGATCATGCTACCAGTCGGTTCCCATACTGGTAAGTCTGCTCCGATCGCGGCTGCAAATGGTTCAGCGATCGTAAATGCTTCTTTTGCGCCCCGCAAGTTTCGTCGCATCGACGACTGCTCTTTCTTCAACTTTTGTTATTCCTGAAGGTACACAGACGACTACATTCGGCTTCGTACCGAAACTTGATTTTTTTTGACGTGCTTTTTGAATGTAATATTTCAACATCGTCGCAGTCGTATCATAATCAGCGATGACACCGTCTTTCATCGGCCGAACGACTGTAATATTTCCTGGCGTTCTACCGATCATGTTTCTAGCTTCATTGCCAACTGCATGAATTTCTCCAGTTTCATTGTTAATCGCTACGACAGATGGTTCACTAACGACGATACCTTTCCCTTTTAAAAATACTAAAGTATTTGCTGTGCCTAAATCTATCCCTAAGTCATGTGAAATTCGAAAAATAGACAAATAAATCTCCCTCTCTTAGTAAAATCATGTTGTACTTATCTTGACATAAATACTACCGTTTATGTGCCACGGTTAATTTTATTAGCCAATTCAATAAAGCGCCACTTTCATTTCATTATTAGAAAAATGGCGCTCTTTCACAGTCATTCTTTTATATTATACGAAAAAAAAGATAAAATGATAGAGATTCTATGAAAACAAAAAAAATAAGAGAAATGACTTAAATATCTATATACGAAACGATTCTTTTTGCCTACACAATTATTATCGCTTATTTGCTACTTTATTACAAGTATCCTTTCTCTTTTAATGATATAAACCGATCATGACCGATCACTAAATGATCGAGTAATTCAATGCCCATAATTTTTCCTGCTTCTACTAAACGGCGTGTCACTTGAATGTCTTCCCTCGATGGTGACGGGTCACCTGACGGATGGTTGTGCGCACAAATAATCGAAGCTGCAGAACGTTTTACAGCTTCACGGAAAATTTCTCGAGGATGGACAATCGACGCATTTAAACTGCCGATAAATATCGTCTGATGATGGATAATTTGATTTTTCGTATTTAAAAACAACGTGACAAAATGTTCTTGGTTAAGGGTTCTCATTTCCTCCATCACAAAGTTAGCTCCGTCTTCTGGACTACGAACGACATATTTTTCATCAGGTTTATACTGTTGAATCCTTTTACCTAGTTCAATCGCAGCTAAAATGACGACACCCTTTGCTTTCCCGATTCCTCTAATTGCGGTTAATTCTTCAATCGTCGCTTCACTCAACAGTTTCAACCCTTCAAAATGCATTAAGATTCGATTCGCTAAATCCATAACCGTATAATTTTTCGTCCCACTTCCGAGTAAAATTGCTAACAATTCTTGGTTTGATAAGTAACTTTCTCCATATTTCAACAATCTTTCTCGTGGTCTTTCTTCTTTAGGGACGTCTTTCATTTTAATCGAAGTCGAAAGCAAGACTATTTCCTCCTTACCGTTTTCTATATGATAGAACGATTTTAAGAAAGAAGCGAATCGACAAAATTGCATTTTTCCCACGTTTTTATCCAAAAAAAATGAAACAATCGCTATATATAATGAAATTTTTGATGATATAATTTTCATATTTTATAAAATTCATCATTCACTGTAAAAAAATTTCTCATATTCATACATCAACTGGAGCAACAGTTGTTGTTCATCTTTATCGTTTTCTTCTATTGTTTGTTCAATATTTTCTTTCAATGGAGCGATATTTTCGGATACATCGTTCATTTTGATAAAATCATTCCATTCATTCATAGCTACTTTTTCACCACGATCGACATTTGTTAATGATTGCTCCCATAATTGAAAAAAAGTTTCGATAAATTTTTGATCCTCTTTAGACAGTTCATTATTACGGTCGATTTCCCAATGTTTGACGTAAACTTCTAAATCATGCTCGTCCATTTTTTCAGCACGATTGTTAGCTTTCTTTTCCGTAGCAGCTATTCCGGTAAATACAAAATATTGTCCGTCACGTTCCCATAAAAAAAACGGATAAGACAAATCAGAAAAAGTCTTGCTAAAATTTTTCGCATTTTGTTCGTTCGTAAACACACCAGCTTGAACGACAAAAAATTGAAGCGGTTCTAATGATAGAGGATGTTCTTCTCTTTCGCCTTCACTAACATCAGTCGTCGAAGAATGAAGTATATCTACTAATTGACCTTCTTCTTGTTTTACCATCGACAGAAATAAAAGACCGAAAGTAATCCCGATCATTAAAGAAGAACAAATCGCGATGATCGCATGTTTCATTCGTTTATTTTTTTGAAATAGTTGCATGTATCGAGAATGCTGTTTTTTTACTCGATGATTTTTTTTCGTTTTACGGACGACTCGTTTGACCCATTCGTTATCTTTTTTCAAAACACTCACCTTTTCACTATGATTAGAACGATTTTTTAAAGTTTATCATATGTCATGTAAAAAGTAAGTGTTCTTTTGTCGGCTTCTGAAATACAAATTTAGACATAATCTTCGTTAATTTGTTCCAACATGAACGCACGAACTTGTGCAATGAAATGTAATGAACCTGTGACAAAGTAAATAACTTCTGTCTTCCTATCATCTATTACCGATTTGATTTCTTCTTTCCAATCACTTGAAACACTTAAATTATATTTTTCTGCCAACTGTTTCATATACGTCATGGATGCAGCCCGTTCATGAGCAAACGTCGTCAACGTAATCGAATGAAATTCATCCATCAATAGCTCAATCATTCGTGTTAATTGTTTATCTTTAAATCCCGCAAATAATAGATGTTTTTCCTTATTCGGAAAGTTCTGTTCAATCGTTTTTAGAAATGCTTTGATCCCAGCAACGTTATGAGCACTGTCCAAAATAATCGTTGGCTGTTCAACAATTTTCTCGAATCTTCCGATTAATTCCGTCTGTTCGATACTAGTAATTACTTGTCGCCAATTAAAATTCATTCCAAAATTTTGTAAACAATATAACACCGCAAGTGCGATACATATATTTTCAACTTGATAAATTCCGAATACATCGATGGAAAATGACAATGACAACTGATCGCGATACGACCATTCGTACCTTTTTTCTATATTTTTACGAAAAGAAAAATGTTCGTTTAATAGATACACTGGAGCTTGCTTTTTATAAGCTTCATCTAAAATGATTTTTCTACTATCATCACTTACATTTCCGACAACGACGGGAGTGTTTTCTTTAATAACTCCCGCTTTATGGAGTGTAATTTCTTCTATCGTTTCACCGAGAAACTGAACGTGATCAGTGCTGATATTCGTAATAACAGAAACGATAGGATGAATGACGTTCGTTGTATCGTCTCTTCCACCCATTCCGGTTTCGATTAAAGCAATATCAGCGTTTCGACTGAAGTAGCAAATCGCGATCACTGTCAAAAGTTCAAATTCAGTCGGGTGATCGTTTTTTTCGTCAAGTTCATATACAAATGGCAACAATTCATTCATATATGTAAGCAAATCTCGTTCACATATTTCTTCATTGTTCATTAATATATGACCGCGAATATCAGTAAAACTTGGAGACGTAAAAACACCGACTTTATAATGATGTTTCATGAGCGCATGTTGTAAAAATTGAATCGTAGAACCTTTTCCATTCGTACCGGCTACGTGTATGGCACGTACATTTTTTTCTGGATGACCTAACCTTTTTAATAAATATTGCATTCGTTTAAGACCTGGTTTGACGCCGAAATGTTTACGATCCTTGAAAAATTGTTGTAATTCGTTTATCGTTTTCAACATGAATAGCACCACTTTTTCTTGTAAATTAAACATTTTCAATTAAAATGATTATAGCAATGAAACAAACATATTAGCAATGCAGAAAAGAAAGGACTTAGTAAAGTGACATATAACGGTTGGGTTATATACAACGGATATTTACCTAGTAATAAATTTTTTGATTACGCCAATATGATTCATGAAGCAGCTACTTACTACGGTCATGAATCAAAATTGTTTAAAAATAACGAACTTATTAGTTTTTTAGAGAATTTGTCGATACAATCGATTGACGCTGATGTTACACTCCCAGATTACGTCGTTTTTACAGATAAAGATGTATATTTAGCGAAACAATTAGAACTTTTAGGAGTTCCAGTTTATAATTCTAGTCAGGCGATTGAAATTTCCGACGATAAAATTAAATCGTACCAAATATTAGGAAGTAAAAATATTCCGATTCCAAAAACGATCTTCGCACCGAAAACATACGGCATTGATATCGATCATAAATTTGTAGAAACGGTGAAACATATATTTCCATTTCCGTTCATCGTCAAAGAAGCCTTCGGTTCTTTCGGGGAACAAGTGTATCTTGTGAAAAATGAACGAGATTTGACCGAATGTTTACATAAAGTAAATGGAAAACCGTTTATGTTTCAACAATTTATTTCGACAAGTTTCGGGAAAGATATTCGGTTACAAGTTGTCGGAGACGAAGTTGTCGCCGCAATGAAAAGAACATCAGAAGGTGATTTTCGAGCAAATGTCACCTCTGGTGCAAAAATGGAACCTTATAAACCGGATGAAAGAGAAAAAAAGTTAGCGATTGAAGCGACGAAAGCGATCGGTGCTCATTTTGCAGGAGTTGATTTATTATTCGGCGAACATTCACCGATCGTTTGTGAAATAAATTCAAATGCACATATCCGAAATCTTCTCGATTGTACAGGAATTAACGTCGCATTCGATTTAATCAAATTCATCGAACATGATTTAAGGAGCTAAACAATGTTAGGTTGGTTAATTTATGACAGTGAAAATGCCGAAGTAAATAAATCATACATTGAATGGTTTCAACACGAAGCAAAAAAACAAGGAATCGATTTACAACTTATCATACGAGAACGATTAGCGGTCGGTATTGAACATGGATCTTATCAATTTTACTTAAACGACAAGCTCGTATCATTACCTAATTTTGTCGTGATCCGTACGATTGAGCCTATTTTGCAGCATATATTTGAAACGTTAACTATTCCGAGTTTTAATGAAGCTTATGTCGCAGAAATATGTAACCATAAATCGAAAACTTATATCGAATTGAATCGATTAAATATTCCAATGATGGCGACTTATTTTGCAACGAAACAAGCACCTCCTGCTACCCTGCCACTTTCTTTTCCGTTCGTCGTAAAAGAAGCGACCGGGAGAAGTGGTAAACAAATTTATTATTGCAAAACTTTAAATGATTGGAAACATGCTTTACAGTCGCTGTCAACGAATGATTTTCTCATACAAGCTGCAGATGTACAACTCGGTAAAGATGTCCGCGTTTTTGTCATCGGGAAAGAAATAATTAGTGCGGTATTACGTGTAAATGAGAAAGACTTCCGTGCGAATTATAAATTAGGCGGAAAAGCTGTTCCATTTACGCTTACTGAATCACAAAAAAAGATGATCCAAAAAATCATTGACCACTTTGATTTCGGTCTCGTCGGTATCGATTTTTTAATCGGCCATGACGGTGAACTAATTTTTAATGAAATTGAAGATGTCGTCGGTTCACGAACGTTAAGTGAAATTAGCGACATTAATTTAATAGAAAAATATGTGACATTTATCAAAACGAAAGTGGCAGAACATATATTGTTAGAAAAGTAAAACGTTGCAATGACACAAATGTAAAATGCATTGCAACGTTTTTCATTACATCGATTTTTTCAACTCTTGTAAACGTTCTTCGACCATTTGACGTTTTTCGAGATACTCTTTTTCTTTCTTTCGTTCTTTTTCCACTAAATGTTGGGGCGCTTTTTCGACGAATCCTTTGTTCGAAAGTTTTTTCTGTACGAGTTCTACTTCGCTATTCCATTTTTCGAGTTCTTTTTCAAGTCGGGCAATTTCTTTTTCAAAATCGATTAAACCTTCTAACGGTAAAAATACTTCTGCGCCAGTTACAACTGCTGTCATTGCCTGTTCAGGAACATCGATATCTGCACCGATCGTTAAGTCGGCAGAATTACAGAATCGTTCGAGATAATGACGGTTTCGTTCTAATTGTGCTGTCACTTCATCGTCGATCGTTTTCACGATCACGTTTACTTGTTTTGACATCGGTGTATTTACCTCTGCCCGAATATTTCTTACCGATTTAATAATCGCCATCACTTTTTCCATTAATTCCGATGCTGCTTCATCGTGTAAATCTTCATTCACCGTTGGCCAAGCGGCAACTGTAATGGAATCTCCTTCATGTGGAAGACGTTGCCAAATTTCTTCTGTAATAAATGGCATATACGGATGTAACATACGTAATGTTTGATCTAATACATGAGCTAATACGTATCTCGTCGTCTGTTTTCTTTCTTCATCTTCACCGTATAAAGCGATTTTTGCCATTTCGATATACCAATCACAAAAATCATCCCAAATGAAATTGTATAAATAACGGCCTGCTTCACCGAATTCATACTTGTCGGTATTTTTTGTCACATTTTCAATCGTTTCGTTTAAACGAGTTAAAATCCATTTATCAGATAAAGCTAATTCACGATTTAAATCGATCTCTTCGTGACGAATATCCGACATGTTCATAAGCGCAAAACGGGAAGCATTCCAAATTTTGTTCGCAAAATTCCATGTTGCTTCTACTTTTTCCCAATGGAATCGTAAATCTTGTCCAGGTGTAGAACCAGTCAGTAAAAAGTAACGTAAAGAGTCGGCGCCATACTTTTCAATGACATCCATCGGGTCGACACCGTTTCCTAACGATTTACTCATTTTCCGTCCTTCGGCATCACGAATAAGTCCGTGAATAAGTACGTCTTTAAACGGTCTTTTTCCGGTAAACTCGAGCGACTGGAAAATCATCCGAGCGACCCAGAAGAAAATAATATCGTAACCAGTAACTAACACATCTGTCGGAAAGTATCTTCTGAAATCAGGATTATTTTCATTCGGCCAACCCATCGTCGAAAATGGCCATAATGCTGAGGAAAACCACGTATCAAGTACATCTTCATCTTGTTCCCAATTTTCGATATCTTCTGGTGGCTCTTTTCCGACGTACACTTCTTTCGTCTCTTTATGATACCATGCTGGAATACGGTGCCCCCACCATAGTTGTCTTGAAATACACCAATCGCGAATATTTTCTAACCAATGTAAATACGTCTGTTCAAATCGCTCTGGAACAAAATTTACTTTATTTTCCGTTTTTTGAAGTTCAATCGCTCTTTCCGCTAAAGGTTTCATTTTTACGAACCATTGTGTCGATAAATATGGCTCTACTACTGCTCCACTACGTTCTGAATGACCGACTGTATGGACGTGGTCTTCAATTTTAAATAATACACCCTGTTCTTGTAAATCTTTCACGATCTGTTTACGGCACTCAAAACGATCGAGACCTTGATATTTTCCAGCGTTTTCATTCATCGTTCCATCTTCGTTCATGACGAGGATCCGTTCTAAATTATGTCGATTCCCGATTTCGAAGTCGTTCGGGTCGTGGGCTGGTGTAATTTTAACCGCACCTGAACCGAATTCCATGTCGACATAATCATCCGCGATAATTGGAATTTCCCTGCCGACGATCGGCAAAGTGACGGTTTTTCCGATCAAATGTTTGTAACGTTCATCATCTGGATGAACCGCAACAGCCGTATCCCCCAACATCGTCTCAGGACGAGTTGTCGCAATTTCTACATATTCATCGCTGTCTTTCAGCGGGTATTTTAAGTGGTAAAACTTGCCTTGCACTTCTTTATACTCAACTTCTATATCGGATAAAGCCGTTCTTGTAACCGGATCCCAATTTATAATATACTCGCCACGATAAATAAGCCCTTTTTCATACAGTTTAATAAACACTTCTTGGACAGCTTCAGAGAGCCCTTCATCTAACGTAAATCGCTCTCTCGTATAATCTAAACTTAAACCTAGTTTCCCCCATTGTTCACGGATATGATCGGCATATTCTTCTTTCCATTCCCATACTTTATCGACGAATTTTTTCCTACCTAAATCGTAACGGGATTTACCTTCTTTCTTTAATTTTGCTTCCACTACCGCCTGTGTCGCAATTCCTGCATGGTCCATTCCCGGCAACCATAATACGTCGTAGCCTTGCATCCGTTTCATTCTTGAAATCGTATCTTGCATCGTCGTATCCCATGCGTGTCCAAGATGTAGTTTTCCGGTCACGTTCGGTGGGGGAATGACGATCGAAAATGGCTTTTTCTTTTTATCTCCAGTTGCTTTAAAGTAATTTCCTTCTAACCAAAAACTGTAACGGTCTTTTTCGATCTCTTTATGATTGTATTTTGGTGGTAGTTGCTGTTTGTTTTCACTCATTGTCATCCTCCTCATCGCCAATTTCTTAAAAAATAAAAAAACTTTCCATCCTAATCAGGACGAAAAGTATCTTTCCGCGGTACCACCTAATTTTATAAGTTAAAAAACTTATACTCTCGAACGATATAACGGTCTAAGCCGGCTCCTTCTACTATTCGTTCAAAGAAGCAGTATCAAGGGCGACCTTCTAAAAACTTATTTTGGAAAACTTCCACCATATGTTTTCCTCTCTGGGAAAATAAGTTTTTATACTCTTCCCTCTCATTACATTTCCAATATGTAGTTATTAATAGTGTAATACGATTTTTTTAAGTTTGCAACTTTTATTGTCATTTTAGCACGTTAGCAACTATTTCATACATATATTGTGACAAGTGGGGTGATTTTCGTTGACAAAACATTATCGATATAGGTTACCGCCTTGGTTATGTAAATGTATTTGGGCGTTAGAAAAAGCGATTTTGCCGATTTTAATTTTTCAATTAATCCGTACGTTAATTTTTACAACAACGTTAGATTTAATTTTACTCGCGATTTGTACGATCATCTTTATCATCTTCTACCTACAAATACTATAACGATTAAAATACCCCTTGAAACATACATCAAGGGGTAGTCGTTATTCATGTTCCTCTTTTACAGGCAAATATAATAATTGACCGACTTCTAAACTTTCACCAGTTAAATTGTTGTCTCTCATTAATTGTAATGCGGATATCTCATATTTTTTAGCGATCGATTCAATACTATCGTCTTCTTGCGTAATGTAAATTCGCATTTTCGAATATGAATCAGCTTCATCACCACCGAATAAATCGGTTAAAAATTGCACATCTTTTACTTCTTCATTTTCTTCTGGTGGGCTTTCATTCAGTTGAATATCTATTTCAGTATGCTGCTCCTCTTCGTGTTCAAATTGCTCGACTTCTTGAATCTCTTCAGTAGT
Organism: uncultured Bacilli bacterium; assembly: GCA_963766835.1. Taxonomy (GTDB): domain Bacteria; phylum Bacillota; class Bacilli; order Bacillales; family Amphibacillaceae; genus Pseudogracilibacillus. The sequence continues at coordinate 90,052 of CAVYBX010000010.1, read as the reverse complement.
TTCTGTATCTTCTTCCAAAACTTTGATCGTTTCTTCTACTTCCGACTGATTTATGTCTTCGGTTTTGATATTTTCAGTTTGCTCTTTTTGTTCCTCTAAATTTTCATGTAAACGTAATTCGTTTTCATCAGCATCTTTTTCACTCATGTGTTGAGAAGTTGCTTGTTCGTGAGCATCTATGCTCGCTATATTTTCCAGTCGTTCCATATCATTTCCACTTTCAGTCGCCTTTTCCCCTTGTGTTTCCTTTTCGTTTTTAATTCCATGGATATGTACAGAAGCATTGATTTTTAAAGTATTTGAATTTGGAAGTTCATAATCGAATGCTTCGACCGTAACAGTAATATCGGCGAGTTTATCGACTAAATAAGGTGGTATAGAAATTTCAACTGGAAAGCGATGCGAAAATTTTGTCCGTTCATCATCTAATTCATACACTTTTTCTATAAATTTCGCAAATTCACTTTCGTTTAGAATGATTGATTCATTCGGATTAGGTTGTGACCTTTTATATTCTCCTTGTAATAAAACGATCCCACGAATTTGAATATAATCATCATACGTTTGAATCGCAATATCTGGATCAAGTGAAATGGATAACATTTCAGCAATTTCTTGTCCGGTTTCAAAGTATAACACTTCATTTAAATCGAATTCAATTGCGTGATCACTATGTTTCAAATTTTAACGCCCCTTTCAACGAAAAGAATTGTATTACGTTATAAAAATATATGTGTGAAACGGGAATTTTATAACCATTTCTTTCTAAAAACTGTCACATTATTATTCACCTATTTTTTCTGAAAAAATGGTATAATTAGTAATCAGGGATTAATTCTTTTTTCCTAGCATGCGATGAGGTGATTTCATGACGATTAGAAGAAAACTACTATTAACATTTTTATCTATTTTAATTGTTTTAGGGACTGTTCAATTAATAGGTGCATCCCGTCTTCATTCGTCTAAAATTTTGTTAGATGAGATAAAAGATGAAGCACAAATAAAGGCTCTTCAAGCACAACAATTAAAAATCGATGTCGTCGAAGTGCAACAATACCTTACCGATATTAGTGCAACGAGAGCTTTAGACGGTTTGGATGATGGTTTCGAACAAGCAGAAAATCATGCAGAAAATTTTCGTACCGGTATAAATGAATTATTAGGAATAAGTGATGCTAGTGAAAAAGAGCAACTTGAACAATTTTTAAATGATTTTGAAACGTTTTATCAAATCGGTATCGTGATGGCGAACGAATATATTGATCATGGCCCTGAACGTGGCAACAATATTATGTTGCAATTTGATGAAGCATCTGAAAGATTGAATGATCAAATTAATGAATATATGGAAAGTAATTTACAACAGCTTTCAACAGATATGTCTAATATAAGTAACCAAATGGCAAATAGTAATAATATTACATTAGTTTCTGTCTTTGTGAGCTTATTATTTGTCGGTGGTGCAAGTTGGATCATTACACAAAATATCGGTAATGAATTAAGAAAATTAGAAGAAAATTCAACGTTGATTGCTAGTGGAGATTTAACTGCGAAGATTTCTACGATAAAGCGAGATGAATTTGGTCGTGTATCCCGTTCGTTTGAAAATATGCGGAAACATTTACACGGACTTGTGACGACTATTTCGGAAATTGCGCAACAATTGTTACAGACGAATGAGCAACTTCAAGAAATTGCCCAGCAAACGAAAGAGTCATCTAATCAGATCGCTTTATCTATTGGAGAAATCTCGAGTGGTGTCGATGAACAGTCTAATGATGCTAGTAAAATTTTAAACTCGATTCAAGATACGACAAAACAAGTTGCTGCTGGAAACGACTTCGTACATAACACGTTAGAAGTTGCCAATGAATCGACAACAGTAGCGAAACAAGGAAAAGAAAAAGTGATTCAAAGTATCGAACAATTACAACATTCTTTCACGGAAATGAAACGAGTGACTGAAAGTGTTCAGTTGTTAGGTAATCGTTCTAAACAAATCGGAGAAATAATCGATTTTATCCACGCCATTTCCGATCAAACGAATTTACTCGCTTTAAACGCTGCGATAGAATCAGCTCGTGCTGGTGAGCACGGCAGGGGTTTTGCTGTAGTAGCTGATGAAGTGAGAAAATTAGCTGAAGAAACGACCGAAGCAACGAGTAATATTACGAACTTAATTAATGAAACACAACACGAAACAAATGAAGTAATTACATTGATGGAAGAAAATCAACAAAAGTTTCAAACACAACTTGATACGATAACGGAAAGTAGCAAGGCATTAGAGCAGATCGTAGAACACGTTCAAAAGACGGAAGAAAACATTTATGAATTACAACAAATTTTACGTACGATCAACGAAAACTCTATAAATGTTCAATCGATGTTAGAAAATATTTCATCCATTCTCGAGGAAACATCCTCCTCTACCGAAGAAGTTACTGCTTCAGCGGAAGAACAAGCAGCGATGGCAGATGAAATTGCGCAAACGATCGAAACTGCTGCAGGAATAGCGAACGAATTACAAGAAAAAATAAAAATGTTTAAAATAAAATAATTGTCCATAAAAAACCGAGCTAATTGCTCGGTTTTTTTATTTTTATAACGTAGCAAACACTTTTTTCACTGCTTGAATTGTATGTTCGATATGTTCATCTGTATGTGCCGTCGATAAAAATAATCCTTCAAATTGCGATGGTGGTAAAAATACTCCTTCTTCGATCATTCCGCGGTAATATTTCGCAAAACGATCTAAATCAGATGTTTGAGCTGTTTCATAATTTACAACTTCTTGATCAGTGAAAAACACGCCTAACATGGAACCGACGCGATTAAGTTGAATTGGTATATTATACTCTTTAGAAGCTTCTTCATACCCAGCAACTAATTTATCCGCTTTTTTATTCAACTCATCGTACGTCTCTTCCGTCAATTGAATGAGTGTTTCATACCCCGCTGTCATCGCTAATGGATTTCCGGACAATGTTCCAGCCTGATAAATATTCCCCGCTGGTGCGACGTGCTCCATAATCTCACGTTTACCACCGTAAGCACCGACAGGTAACCCGCCACCGATCACTTTACCTAAACAAGTAATATCAGGATCGATATCGAAATACCCTTGCGCACAATTGTACGCTACTCTAAAGCCTGTCATTACTTCATCAAAGATGAGTAACGCTCCGTACTCTTTCGTAACCGAACGTAAATGATGTAAAAAGTCATTTTTCGGTGGTACTACCCCCATATTTCCTGAAACAGGCTCTACAATCACCGCTGCAATATCATCGCCATATTGTTCAAACGCATACGTCACACTATCTTTATCATTGTACGGTACAGTGATCGTTTGTTGCGCTACGGACTCAGGTACACCAGGGCTGTCAGGAAGGCCTAAAGTAGCAACCCCTGAACCAGCTTTAATTAACAATGAATCTCCGTGTCCGTGATAGTTTCCTTCGAATTTTAAAATTTTATTTCGACCTGTATACCCTCTCGCTAAACGTAAAGCACTCATTGTCGCTTCCGTACCGGAGTTTACCATCCGCACCATTTCAACCGATGGTACGCGTTCCATCACTAGTTTCGCTAATTTATTTTCTAACAATGTCGGTGCTCCAAAACTCGTACCCATTTCTGCAACTTTCTTTAAGCTTTCCACGACACGGTCATCTGCATGACCTAAAATTAACGGTCCCCAACTTAAGACGTAATCGATATATTCATTCCCGTCGATGTCTGTCAAAATTGCCCCTTTTCCGGACTTCATAAAAATTGGTGACATCCCGACGGATTTGAAAGCACGGACTGGCGAGTTTACCCCTCCTGGCATTAAATCGACTGCTTCCTTATAAGCATCTACAGATTGGTTAAAGTTTTTCAAATTTACTACCTCCAATTTATATTTAGTTCTCTTTCATCCATCGAGCTATATCTTTTGCATGGTACGTTAAAATTAAATCTGCTCCTGCACGTTTCATACTTGTCATCATTTCTATTACTAACGGTTTTTCTTCGATCCAACCATTTTGTGCTGCTGCTTTTACCATTGAGTATTCCCCGCTTACATTATAAGCGACGATCGGAATATTCGTTATATTTTTCACTTCTCTAACGATATCTAAATATGACAATGCAGGTTTTACGATAAGAAAATCTGCACCTTCTATCACATCAGTTTCTGCTTCTTTTAACGCTTCACGACGATTTGCCGGATCCATTTGATATGTCTTTCGATCGCCGAATTGTGGTGTACTTTCAGCAGCATCTCTAAACGGACCATAAAACGATGAAGCATATTTTACTGCGTAAGACATAATAGGAATGTTAGTAAACCCTGCTTCGTCTAAAGCACGTCGAATCGCAATGACGAAACCGTCCATCATATTAGATGGCGCGATAATATCAGCGCCAGCTTTCGCCTGGGAAACTGCCGTTTGCTGAAGTAGTTTAAGCGACTCATCATTATCGATTTCTTCACCGTGAATCACACCACAATGCCCGTGTGAAGTATATTCACATAAGCATGTATCAGTTACGACGATCATCTCCGGATAAGATTTTTTTATTTGTTTCGTCGCTTGTTGCACGATTCCATCATCGATATATGCGCCCGTTCCGACTTCATCTTTTTCTTTCGGTATTCCGAATAACATGACGGCTTTAATCCCTAGCTCGCTTAATTGTTCCAGTTCTTCGTCTAAATGATCGAGCGAAATTTGATACACTCCTGGCATAGAAGCGACTTCATTTTTCATATTTTCACCTTCTACGACGAACAGCGGATAAATAAAGTCGTCGACAGACAATGTCGTTTCTCTCACTAATGCACGCATCGCTTCTGATGAACGAAGTCGCCGATGACGCTTAAAAGTTAACTTTTCCATTATATTAAACCCTCCATATGTACAATTTCTTCCATTTTTTCGACCATACTTTCAATCGTAAATAATGCTGGAGTAAAAGTATATTTAAATCCTGCTTGTAAAGCATATTTCTCTGTCGTTGTTCCAATACAAACGGTCGGGATTTGCAAAAATTGCTCGATGTTTTCCTCATCTTTCACGAATGATCGAAAAGCTTGTACTGTCGACGGGCTCGTAAACGTGAGAAAATCAAATTGGTTCTCATTCAACGTTTGAATTAATGTTTCTTTTATTTCTTTATGATAATTCGTTTCATACACCGTAACGTATCGAATGCTATTTCGTTTATCTTTAAATGCTTCAATCAAGTCTTTACGCTGATATATTCCCGCGAATTAATAATAAATTGTTCGCATTAGGATATGTTTCTAAAAATTCTTTCGACATCACTTTGGCGTTATACGTAGTCGGAATAAAATCTGCTACAAGTTAAACTTTTTCAATGCTAATTCCGTTTTATGACCGACGGTAGCAATTTACAATGTTCCATTATTGCTCGATCATCCATTTGACGAAAAAAACAACGGACACCGTGAGCGCTCGTAAAAAAAATCCATTCCACTTGCTGGAAATTTATTTTGCTGTAATTGTTCTTTCACCGAAATACAATCGATTTTAAGTAACGGTACTTCAATCGGTACTGCACCACGTATCGAAAGAAACTCGGAAAATTGTTTCGCTTGTGATTTTCTCTAGTCACTAATATTTTTTTATTTGTTAGCGGTAAACTCATTTGTTTTCTATCTCCATTTTCGCTTCCTCGATGAGTTGCTCTGCTCCTTGGTCACGTAAATGGTGAGAGCGTCTTGTAACGACTTCATCAATCGAATTCCCTTCTGCCTTATATGTTAAAACTGTTTCACCATCGATCGATGCAACCGATGTAAATAATGTAATAGTTTCCCCTTCGACAGCTGCATATGCACCGATTGGGGCTTTATCTTCTTTATCTAATTGTCTGATGAACGCTTTTTCTGTTAAGACGGCTTTTTCTGCATTCGGATCATTTATATTACACAATAGTTGGATGATTTCTTTATCATCACTGCGGCACTCGATCGCTAAAGCTCCTTGTCCAACGGCTGGAGTAAACTGCTCCACTGGTAAATATTCAGTAATGACATGTTCTAATCCTAAACGTTTTAAACCAGCGACCGCTAAAATAATTCCATCATATTTACCATCCTCTAGCTGTTGGAGTCGAGCATCGACAGCACCTCTAATCCAACGTGTTTTCACGTGAGGATATAAAGCTTTTATTTGCGCTGCCCGACGTGCACTACTCGTACCGATGACTGCGTTTTGCGGCAGTTCCTTTAACGGACGGTTGTTGCGACCGATATAAGCGTCGCGATGGTCTTCCCTTTGAGGTACAGCAGCAATCGTAAATTGGTCGTCTAATTCGACTGGCAAATCCTTTAAACTATGTACAGCAAAATCTATTTCATTATTATCCAACGCACGTTCAAGACCATCACTAAAAATTCCTTGTCCACCAACTTTTGACAGTGCTACTTGTTGATTTCGATCACCTTTAGTAGAAATATATTTGATCTCGTAATTCATTTTTTATCCCATGGTTTTTCAATTGTTCGAATACCCATTTCGTTTGTGTCACTGCCAATTTACTTTCTCTAGTACCGACAACTATTTTACGCATCATTTCTCATCCTCTCTTTTATGAACGATAAACATTTGATTCTATGAAAAATGAAAATCTGATAATGAACTAAATAAGAAAAAATTAACTAACAATGTGAAAAATGCAGCTGCATTATATATTGATATTGGTTTTCCCCGATATCCTTTTATCATTCGTAAAAATAAATAAATGATATAAATAACCAATACTAATAGTAGAACCAATCGTTTTCACATCTAATAACCAATATATTTCCGCTTCAATCACGTATGCCCAGACGAAACCAAAAATAAGACCAATCATTAATAAAGGAACGCCGAATCATGATAGAAAATAAGAATATAAATCTAGTTTTTCTAAATCATTAAAGCGCCACATCCACTTTAAATCCTCGTTTTCGCTTTTAACAAGTATATTGGATAAGATACATAATGATAACGTAAAAGAAATCGTGAAAAAACCATATGAAATGAGTGCTAATGTAATATGGATGATTAGTATTTCATGGACGAATTGACTTCCTTGTGCCAACGCTTCTTGTCTGCGCACTCAATGAAAGCGATAATAATAAAATAAAAAAATTAAATAAATTCGTAAATAACACAATATAATGAACCGTAACAAGTAGTTTACAACGATGAAATATTTAACAAAATCCAGGCATAAAAAAATAAACCTTCGTTTAATGTTAAAATTGGAAAGTTCTTCTCAATAAACGTTTGTTTGGATAATTATAATTGTCTGAATAAACCATGCGAGACAGAGTAAATAAAACGAAAATTATTTACTCTGTCGTTTCGTTTAATAAAATCAATACAATAAGATATTAAACTTAGACTATATACGAAAACTAATATTTCATAGATCCATTTATCCGCAAACATTGATTAACCCTTTCCTAAGATACAAGTTAATCAGCACGAGTAATCGAATTTCGATCACACCTTTTGCGATTGTTTTCGTCTTAGTAGACTTTTTTGAACTTCTTCTTTCACTTTTTCGTCGATTCCAAAATATCGATAAACAGTAGAAAGTAATTCTTCAGCATTTTTTTTCCAGCCATTTCTTTCGCTTGAATGATTGGTTCTTTTAATAATTGATTAATAATACTTTTCGTATGTTTACTAATGACTTTTTGTTCTCTTTCTGTTAAATCAGGAATTTTACGTTTAATACTATCAAACGTTTCTCCTTGAATAGCTAATGCCTTCTCCGTAATGCTCTAATAACAGGAACAACTCCTAAAGTCGCTACCCATTCTTTGAAATCATCGATTTCCATATTAAGTTCTTCTTCGATTTCTTTCGCTATTTCTTCACTTGCTGCTAAATTTTGATCGACGATATTTTGTAAATCATCAATATCGTATAAAAACACACTATCTAATTCACCTATATTGCGTCTAAATCTCTCGGGACAGCAATATCGACTAGAAATAATGGTTTCCTTTTCGTTCCTTTTGAACTGGAGCGATATCTGCTTTCGTTAAAACAGGTTGTCTGCAGCAGTCGAACTAATTAATATATCGGCCTCTTTTAATACAGAAGGTAACTCGTCAACTTTAGCAGTATTTCGCACCAAAAAATCGTGCCATTTCCTTTGCTCTTTCAATAGTACGGTTGACGATTGTAATTTTGTTGACACCGGCACCGTGTAAATTTTTAAGTGCAAGTTCACCCATTTCCCCTGCTCCATATACAACGACATGTTTGTTTGCAATATCACCGAAAATTTTTTTCGCTAATTCGACCGCAGCATAACTCACTGAAACTGCCTGCTCTCCGATCGCAGTTTCTCGATGTGTTCTTTTAGCGAACGTAATGGCACGTTTAAACAATTCATTGAACATCGTTCCAGTTACTTTATTATTTTGTGCAGTTAAAAACGCATCTCTCACTTGACCTAATATTTGTGTTTCACCTAATACCATGGAATTTAATCCAACTGAAACGCGGAATAAATGTTCTATCGCAGCATCATTTTCATTCATTTGAAGGTAAGGAGTAAATTCTTCCATCGGAACTTGAAACCAATCCGATAAAAATTGCTTAATATAATAACGTCCTGTATGAAGTTGATCTACTACTGCATAAATCTCAGTACGGTTGCAAGTTGATAAAATAACGTTTTCTAAAATACTTTTTCGTGTATTTAATTCTTTCATCGCTTCGTCAATTGTAGCTTCTGAAAATGTGAGTTTTCACGTATTTCAATTGGCGTTGTTTTGTAATTGAATCCGACTTGTAAGATATACACCTTTCTTGCTCCTTCAGCACAAATTTCGCATCTTAATAATTATTCTAATCTAATTATAACATTTCATTAAAAACAATTCCTGTTTAAATTTGAACATACTCTAACATTTATGAAATTTGTCTCATTTGTCATTTAATTGAATTAGTTCATACAAGCAATTTGCCAAATGGTAGACAATACCGCTAAGAACCCACAGCGTTCATGCATCACATAATTCAAGCCTTCTCCAAGATCAAACCGATTTACCTTTAAATACTCACATTTATTTTGGATAGTGACTCTTGTTCTATTCATCTTATTATATTATCATATACTTTGTATGAATGCTGAAATGGGGATTGTCGATGAAAAAACAACATGTTTTAACAGCATATATTTTAATGGTCTTGGTATTTACTTTTTAATTAGACAGTTAGAACTAACATTGTTTGAAAACTTTTATTCATGGCCGACATTTTTAATCATTATCGGAATTGCATTTTTGACGTACAGTTATTCGACGAAAGAATATCACAATATATTTACCGGAGTGCTATTACTCGGCTTAGGCATACATTTTCATGGTTTAGAAAACTATGATTTTTGGTTTGACCATTGGTCCGCTTTCGCATTAATTGTTGGTCTCGCATTTCTCTTCCGCTTTTTTAAAACGAAACGAGGATTCATTCCGGCTACGGTATTAATCGGTATTGCGATTTTGATGATCTTTTCGGTTACACTACCAGAATGGTTTCAATGGATTTACGGTGTCATTGACTTTATTGAAACGTTTTGGCCTGTCGCTTTAATTGTGATCGGTATCTATTTATTACGACGAAAGAAATAACGAAAAATCGTTGAATGAACCTTTCTTCCTTAAAGGAGATTTATCGAGGTTACATTCAACGATTTTTTTCATTTAAATATAATTCTCTAACGCTTCCCAAACGAGCTCTTTATTTTCACCAGTTACAGCTGAAAAAGGAATGACTTGTATCTGTTCATTTATCGAAAAGATTTTTTTCATCTGATTAATATTGCGCTCTCGTTTCGTTTTCGGTATTTTATCAAGTTTTGTCGCAACGATGAGAAGTGGAATGTTTAAATAATTCACATATTCGACCATTTGAATATCTTCTCTAGTAGGCTCATGACGCAGATCGACGATGAGAACAACTAATTGTAATTGTTCCCTCGTTTCGAAATATTCCTCCATCATTTGTCCCCATTTTTCACGTTCTCGTTTCGAAACTTTCGCATATCCGTATCCTGGAACATCGACGAAATAAAAAGCATCGTTAATTAAATAAAAGTTTAGTGTACGTGTTTTCCCAGGTTTCGAAGATGTTCTTACTAAATTTTTTCTTCCGATGATCTGATTAATAAATGAAGATTTCCCGACATTCGATCTACCTGCTAAAGCGATTTCTGGGAGATTTGTTTTCGGATACTGCTCTTTTTTTACCGCACTTATTTCAATTTCGGCTTTCGTTATTTTCATTCGTTTCCTCCACTAACGCATGTTCTAGGACTTCATCTAAATGTTTTACTTTAATAAACGTTAAATCTTTCCGAACGCTTTCCGGAATATCTTCGATGTCCCGCTCATTATCGGCAGGTATAATAATCGTCGTTAATCCAGCACGGTGGGCGCTTAATGATTTTTCTTTCAAGCCACCGATCGGTAAAACGTGCCCACGTAACGTGATTTCGCCGGTCATCCCGACATCACGTTTCACCGCTCGTCCAGTGAGTGCAGAAACGAGTGCAGTAGCCATCGTAATTCCAGCTGACGGTCCATCTTTCGGTGTTGCACCTTCAGGTACGTGGATATGGATATCATACTTTTCAGGGAAATTGCTCGGAATTTTCAGTTCTTCAGCCCGTGATCGAATATAACTGAATGCCGCTTGAGCCGATTCTCTCATCACTTCCCCGAGTTTTCCGGTTAAAATAAGTTCGCCTTTCCCATGGTAATGGGAAACTTCAATCGATAACGTATCGCCACCGAATGGAGTATAAGCAAGTCCAGTCGCCGTCCCTACTTGGTCTTCTTTTTCCATCCTACCGTAACGATAAATCGGCTTTCCTAGCAACTGTTCCAAGCGTTTTTTTGTAACGATGACACGTTTTTGTTTACCTGAAACGATCAGTTTAGCTGCCTTGCGACATAATGTGGAGATCGTTCGTTCTAAACCTCTTACTCCAGCTTCTCGAGTATACTCTCTAATGATCGAAAGCAATGCTTCATCGCGAATTTGCAAATTGCCTTTTTTCAAGCCATTTTCTTTTAACTGTTTCGGAATAAGGTGTCGTTTTGCTATATGCATTTTTTCAACTTCCGTATATCCAGCAATCGTAATGACTTCCATACGATCTAACAATGGTTCAGGAATGTTGTTCACATAGTTCGCTGTCGCAACGAACATGACATTCGATAAATCGTACGTTTCTTCAATATAATGGTCACTAAAGTTTTGATTTTGCTCCGGGTCTAACACTTCGAGCATTGCAGATGCAGGGTCTCCGCGAAAATCGTTTGACATTTTATCAATTTCATCTAGTAAAAATACTGGATTGATCGTTCCTGCTCGTTTCATTCCTTGTATGATCCGTCCCGGCATCGCACCGATATAAGTTCTTCGGTGCCCTCTTATTTCCGCCTCATCGCGAACGCCACCTAATGAAATCCGGACAAACTTCCGATTAATAGACCTTGCAATCGATTTTGCTAAAGACGTTTTTCCGACACCTGGTGGACCGACTAAACAGAGGATTGGACCTTTAATCGATTTTGTCAATTTTTGAACAGCTAAATATTCTAAAATTCTTTCTTTCACTTTATCAAGACCGTAATGGTCTGCATTTAAAATTTTTTCCGCCTCATCTATTTCGATCGTATCTTCTGTTTTTTCCGTCCATGGTAATGAAATAAGCCAATCAAGATAATTTCTTATCACTGCACTTTCAGATGAAGTTTGTGGTACTCTTTCAAATCTTTCTAATTCCTTTAAGGCAACTTCTGTTATTTTTTCCGGCATTTTTCGTTCTAAAATTTGTTCTCTTAGCCGGACGACTTCGCTCATTTTATCATCCGACTCGCCTAATTCTTTTTGAATTGCTTTTAATTGTTCGCGTAAATAATATTCTTTTTGTGTCTGTTCCATCGAAGTTTGGACGCGTTTCCCGATCTTTCGCTCTAGATCAAGCACTTTCTTCTCGTTCGCAATAATCGTTAACAAATGTTGCATCCGTTCGATAACGTGATCGAATTCTAATATTTCCTGTTTATCTTTGACTTTTATCGGTAAATGAGAACTGATCATATAAGTTAACCGATTCGGTTCATCGATATCTTGTACAGTTGCTAACGTTTCTTTCGTCAATTTTCGTGAAATTTTAATATATTGAGCAAATTGTTGTACGAGCTGTCGCATTAATGCTTCTTCTTCATTCGGGTCTCCAGAAATATCTTCCAACAATTTCACTTCGACAGTATATTCTTTTTCTTCTTCTATATAACGAACAATTTCCGCCCGATGAAGACCTTCAACTAATACGCGAATCGTTCCGTTCGGCAATTTAATCATTTGACTTATTTTCGCTACCGTCCCTACACGATATATATCTTTTGGTTCGGGATTTTCGATAGCAACTTCTTTTTGTGAGGCGAGGAAAATTGTTTGATCTTCCATCATTGCTGTTTGTAATGAGGCGATCGATTTTTCCCTTCCGACGTCTAAATGGAGAACGATGGATGGAAAGACGAGTACGCCACGTAACGCAAGTAGTGGCAACTGAAATCAAGTCATTTGTCATAGTGTGAACCTCCAAAATAAACTCTTTTTACAAGCTAGTCCATAGTATTTCCTATAATTTTTACCGTAAACGAAGAGGTGAACGTTATTGATGACACTCGCAGTCGTTTGGAAATATCAAATATAAACGAACAAGAAAAAGACTGACTATGACCGTTTCTTCCATATAACAAAAATACGAAAAGGAAGGAATATAAGGAGCCAGTCTTATTAGCATCGATATGTTGACGTCTTTTACTTGTAAATGATCGCAATCTATACAGTTTCCGAAAGTAAAAGTACTTATGATCGGCTCCTTTTCCTAACGTCACGATTCGATCTATCAGACGAGCGTTAGAGACTAATTTTCCATTCAGCTTCAATAGATGTTTATATAAAAATAATTGGAAATTAGCTAGCCGACATGAAGCATCCCTTCCTTATGACAAATTCATAAAAGGAAGGGCATTCATCAAATCTCACTAGTTAAGCACTTTCTTTCGGCAGTTTATTTTCTTCAACCGTACCATCTTTATATAGTAATGTTGGTCTTACTCCATCGGTCACCGTTTCTTTCGTGATGATACATTTTACAATATCTTCACGTGAAGGGATTTCGAACATAATATCTAACATAATCGATTCGATGATAGAGCGAAGTCCACGAGCACCTGTTTTACGTTCCATCGCGCTTTTTGCGATTTCCACAAGTGCTTCTTCTTCAAACTCAAGTTCCACATCGTCCATTTGAAACAATTTTTTATACTGTTTTACTAACGCATTTTTCGGTTTCGTTAATATTTGAATGAGCGCTTCTTCGTCTAAAGGCTTTAAACTTGCAATAACTGGCAAGCGCCCGATAAATTCAGGAATGAGACCATAACTTAATAAATCTTCAGGTAATACTCTTGCAAGTAATTCGCCTGTATCTAGTTCTTCTTCTGTTTGATGATCTCCGAATCCGATTACTTTTTTACCTAAGCGACGTTTAATAATTTGATCGATCCCGTCAAATGCACCACCGACGATGAATAAAATGTTCGTCGTATCAATTTGAATAAATTCTTGATGTGGATGTTTTCTCCCACCTTGAGGCGGAACACTTGCAACTGTCCCTTCGAGAATTTTTAATAGCGCTTGCTGAACACCTTCTCCGGAAACGTCTCGTGTAATCGATGGATTTTCAGATTTTCTGGCAACTTTATCGATCTCATCGATATAAATAATCCCTTTTTCCGCTTTTTCGATATCATAATCAGCAGCTTGAATTAATTTTAATAAAATATTTTCAACGTCTTCACCGACGTATCCTGCTTCCGTCAATGAAGTTGCATCAGCGATTGCAAATGGAACATTAATTATTCTAGCAAGAGTTTGCGCTAACAACGTTTTTCCACTACCAGTCGGGCCGATCAACGCAATATTACTTTTCGCCAACTCCACATCGTCAGCATTTTTCGGTGAATTGATCCGTTTGTAATGATTGTAAACCGCAACGGATAAGCTCTTTTTCGCCTGTTCTTGACCGATCACATATTCATCAAGGATTTCACAAATTTCTTTCGGTTTTGGAATATCTTCAATTTCAATTTCTTCTTCCATTCCGATCTCTTCTTCTACAATTTCCGTACACAATTCGATACATTCATCACATATATATACACCTGGTCCAGCGACCAATTTTCTTACTGATTCTTGATCTTTACCGCAAAACGAACATTTTAATTGCCCTTTTTCTCTTAACATTACTTTCACCCCTAAACATACATTAAACTAACTACCGATAAAAAATCAATCTGTATAGCAATCATATCAGATACAATTTGGAAAATAAAATAATACACACTTATGTACTATGAAATTAAATTCCTTGTTCAATTTTCGTTAAACAAAACATCACATTCACTTATTGTTCCATTTTATTATCATTTTATAAATATATTCAATCACTTATCAGATGAGTGAATATGACAAAACAAGGTGCACATACTTGCTGCACCTTGTTCTAAGCTGTCCAATTAAACGACTTTACTTTCTTCAACGAGAAAGTTGATCGCTTTTTTAATTTTTAAATCTTCTTTTAGAACGTCAGGGATTCCACCTAACATATTAACGATTTGGTCTTTTTCAAGTTTATACATTTCAGCCATTTCTTCTAATTCTTTATCGATATCTTCGTCCGTTACTTCTAAATTTTCCGCTTCTAAAATAGCTTCTAACGTTAAATTTGTTTTCACACGTTTTTCAGCGTCTTTTTTCATCTGTTCTTTTAAATCGTCTTCTGATTGACCTGAAAATTGATAATAATTTTCAAGCGTCATACCTTGCATTTGTAAACGTTGTTCGAATTCTTGCATCATATGATCAAGCTCTGTATTTATCATCGCTTCTGGAATGTCAACTTCTGCATTTTCTGTCACTTTTTCAACAAGTTGTTCACGCTTCTTATTTTCAGCAGCTTGTTCTTTTTGCTTTTTCAGTTCTTCACGTTTTTTCTCTCTTAATTCTTCGATCGTTTCTACTTCTTCGTCGACGTCTTTTGCAAACTCATCATCGAGCTCAGGAATTTCCTTTTCTTTTATCTCA
Source organism: uncultured Bacilli bacterium (assembly GCA_963766835.1). Taxonomy (GTDB): domain Bacteria; phylum Bacillota; class Bacilli; order Bacillales; family Amphibacillaceae; genus Pseudogracilibacillus. The sequence goes on along the minus strand of CAVYBX010000010.1, from coordinate 74,864 downwards.
TGAATTTTCACTTTAAATACAGCTTCTTTACCTGCTAAATGTTCCGCATGATAATCATCTGGGAAAGTGACAGTAATTTCCGTTTCCTCTCCAGATTCTTTACCAATTAATTGTTCTTCAAATCCTGGAATGAATTGGCCTGAACCGATTTCTAATGGATGGTTTTCTCCTTTTCCGCCTTCGAAAGGCTCACCATCTAAAAATCCTTCAAAGTCAATGACTACTGTATTACCTTCTTCAACTTTTCCGTCTTCTTTAATGACGAGTTCAGCATGACTATGTTGTAAAGCTTCCATTTCTTTTTCAACGTCTTCATCCGTCACTTCTACAGATTCTTCTTCTACTTCAAGCCCTTTATATTCACCTAATTTCACTTCAGGCTTCACAGTCACTTCACAAACGAAAATAAGTTCTTTTCCACGTTCAATTTGTTCGATATCGATTTTTGGTTGGTCTACCGGAAATATTCCAGTATCTTCCACAGCTTTCGTATAAGCGTCCGGTAAAATAATATCGATCGCATCTTGGTATAAATATTCTACACCGAAACGTTTTTCAAATATATGTCGCGGAATTCTTCCTTTTCTGAAACCAGGTAAAGCGACATCTTTAACAACTTTTTTAAAAGCTTGATCTAATGCTTCTTCAAATTTTTCAGCAGACACATTGATTGTAAGTACTCCGTCATTTCCTTCTTTTTTTTCCCATGTTGCCGATACCGACATATTTATTCCCTCCAACTTCATTCAAACCTATATAATTTACATTTTATGATGAACTTTCACATTTTCAATTCAACCACTTTAGTATACCATATTAAAGTGTCAGTTCAAACAAGAACCATTATTTTCGAGCGTCACACGTTAATGATCCATCACATTTAAATACATTTGACTACAAATCTCTATCGTTTCGATTTCATCCTTTATTTTTTCATCGACACCGCTCGTCATCGCTAAATGTTTTTTTCCAACGAAAACAAAAGCTTCCGTCAATTGATCAATTTCTATTACATCGAATAAAAACGGGTATCTAACGTAATGATATTGATATACTAACTGTTCTATTAAAGCGTATAGTGTCGGGTCGTTTTGTTCTACTTCTGAAAGTTTATCTAATATTGTTTGAAACAGTTCCTGCTCTTTTATATCAACTAATTGTGCCGGACAAATTTCTATTTCTCGGCCAAATTTTTCTACCGTCAATTTTTCTGTCAAATTTCGCTCTTTCAACACTTCTAATATTTTCGTTTTTACGACAGGATGAACTTTGTTGTTTCTCAACGCATGAACGATCATTTCGGATGGTTCTACGTGCAATTGGACCCACTGATGAATATAAAACAATTGTTCTCTATGATTCTCTTCCTCGATTGCCGTCTTGAATTGATGGAGCAATTCATTTGCCTTCATCATATTCATTTGATAACAAAGACGATAAATATCTTTAAATTTTTTATTAAATGGAGGTGGAATGTGACGTTTCTTTTCTACTTCTAAAATAGTCGTCATTAAAGCGCTGTAATTGTTTTGTTCGTATAAAATCATAATATAATATCCGAGATAATCATAGTAGTACTCGTCATCTTCGTTTTTTAATAACATTTCATTAAATTGCTCTGTTTCTTTCCATCTTCCTAATTTCGTTAAGCAATGAAGTGTATTTATATTTATGTCAAACGAAGTATATTGATGGGACAACAATATTTTCAATTTTTCTAAAGCTTGTTCATAGTCATTGTTTTCGATGAGTTCGTAACTTTCTTCTTCCATTTGCTCTAAATTTCTTCGTAAAGTCGGAAAAAGAATTACGTTATCTTTTTCAGGCAAACTATCCACCTCACTTCCGATTTAGAAATCATTGTACTTGAAAACGAACGATTTTTCACGTTAAAACTTTCATTCTTCCATTCATTTACGACAAATACGTTTGTATCGTACTCGGATGCATATTTGATAGATTATAAAGATGATATAATAAATGTAGTTGAAATACGCTGAATATATATCGTACAATAAATAATAGAAGTGACTTCCAGATAAAGGCAACCAATAAATTTTAGGAGGAATGAAGATGGGAAAAAAAGTGTTAATCCTTATTGGTGATGCTGTCGAGTCGTTAGAAATTTATTATCCGTATTATCGTTGTTTAGAAGAAGGTTTTGAGCCGACGATCGCTGCTTCTGAAGTGAGAAAAATTCATACGGTCGTTCACGATTTTACAGATTGGGAAACTTACACAGAAAAACCTGGCTATCTCATCGATTCCCATATTGCATTTAAAGATGTAAATCCAGAAGAATATGACGGACTATTTATACCTGGAGGAAGATCGCCGGAGCATATTCGAATGAATGAACACGTTCCGAGAATTGTCAGCCATTTCTTTGAAGCAAACAAACCTATCGCTTCTGTTTGTCATGGAAGTTTAGTACTTACGACAGTACCAGAACATATGAAAGGTAGGGAAATGACAGCATATATCGCGTGTAAACCAGAAGTACAAGCAGTAGGTGCAACTTATATTGATGAAATGCTGCACGAAGATGGCAACTTAGTTTCTGGTCACGCTTGGCCTGATTTACCAGGTGTCATGAAAATGTTTATCGCACAATTAAAAAATCGCTAATATACATGATTCAAAGAAATACCGGGGCATTTGTTCACTGAATAATGTCACAAAATGCCCCGTTTTCTATGACAACTTTTCGCATATTAATTCGACGCAACGATCCCCAACTTCACTCGTTTTCGCATTTCCACCTTGGTCAGGTGTAAGCACTTTCCCTTCCGTCATAATTTCTTCGATCGTGTCCAACACTTTTTCACCAAGATCTTCAAACCCGAAAAAGTCGAGCATTTGACTGACCGACCAAATCGCTGCTAGTGGATTCGCTAAGCCTTTTCCAGCAATATCTGGAGCAGAACCGTGAACAGGTTCGAACATCGATGGATATTTTCTTTCAGGATTAATATTCGCTCCTGCCGCAAGCCCCATGCCACCCGCAAGTGCCGCTCCCACGTCTGTTAATATATCACCGAACAAATTCGAAGTGACGACGATTTCAAAACGACCTGGATCCATAATCATATGCATGCTAGCAGCGTCGACTAAATATGAGTACGTTTCTACATCCGGGTAATCTTTGGCAACTTCTCCAAAAACTTCGTCCCAAAAAACCATCGAATAATTAAGAGCGTTCCCTTTACTAATGCTCGTCAACGATTTCTTTTCTTTCCGAGCTATTTCGAACGCATAACGAATGATCCGTTCTGTTCCTTTACGTGAAAACACGGATGTTTGTAAAGCGACTTCTTCCGGTTTCCCTTTGAAAAGGAAATCACCTTTTCCGGAATATTCTCCTTCGCTGTTTTCGCGGATAAACAACATATTGATGTTTTGTTTATCTCCTTCTTTAATCGGACATTTCGCTCCGTTCAACAGCTTGATCGGACGTAAATTGACATACTGATCGAATTCTTGACGGATTTTGATCAGCAAGTTCCATAATGATATATGGTCGGGAACTCCTGGATAGCCGACCGCTCCTAAATAGATTGCGTCGAACTCTTTCAATTGCTCAATTCCATCATCGTCCATCATCTTCCCATGTTCTAAATAATATTCACAACCCCACGGAAAATACGTATATTTAAACGTAATTCTTCCGTCTTTTTCGGCAATTTTATCGAGTACTTTAATTCCTTCTCTCACTACTTCAGGACCAATTCCGTCTCCTGGAATGACGGCTATTTTTTTCGTATTCATCGTTTCCACCTATCTATTTATGGAAATTTATTCTTGCAAAAATCCTTTCGATTGAACAAATTCTTTCATATGTTTCCTTCTTTCCACAGATACAAAATCTGCCATCGATTTCGTCCACGTTAAGTCTTTTTTATTTCTCGTACGACGACGATAATATTCTCTCATCGTTTCATCGTATTCTTTTAATAATGATTCATATTTCGTTTCATCATAGCGATTTTCATGGACGACTGCTTCTAAAGGCAATCTCGGTTTTACTTCATTTTGACGAGCTGGCACACCGACCGTCATTCCAAAAAGCGGGATGACATAATTTGGTAGTTCAAACAATTCGCTAATTTCTTTAGGGTTGTTTCTAACCCCACCTATATAACATATACCGTATCCTTCCGCTTCTGCAGCGACGACGAAATTTTGGGCGAATATCGCGGTATCCACAATCGGTACGATAAAGCTTTCAACATTTTTGCCTTCTAACTTTTCGTCGTGGAATTTTGCAGCATGCTCCAATCTTTTTAAATCAGCGCAAAATAATAAGGCGGCCGCTGCCGTTTCGAATTGACGTTCATTTTTCGAAAGTTTCCCTAACTCCTCCATTTTTTCACGATCAGTAACATGAATGACAGAATATGCTTGGACAAAATGAGAACTTGAAGCATATTGTGCAGCTTCCAACATTTCGTACAATTTTTCTTTCGGTATCGGTTCATCCGTATACTTTCTAACTGAAGTATGCGATTTTAATAATTCAATCATTACTATCACCCGTTCTAACATATTTTAAAATAAAACGCTTCCGTACTTTATCATAACATAAAAAGATTCATAAATGAGAATAGATTGATTAGTCACCTTTTCATAAAAAATGTCTTAGAAAAGTTAATGACAACTTTCCTAAGACATTTCAATTCAAATGATAATTACACATAGATTTAAGCACGTTTTCTTCGTCTCGGTTGTGGCATGTCGCTCATTTCGTTGACAGAAACGACTTCTTCAATCTTTTTCTTCGGTTTCGTCCAATACTTTTCGTTTCCTGGTAAATCATCGAACCATGTAGCATCTTTCGGACAATCTAACACCATGAACTGACCGTATTTTCCTTCACGTGATTGATGGTATTTTAAATATGCTTTTCCATTTTCAATTGCTAAAATTTCAATTTTACCAGATGTATGGCTCATAGATAGACGTACTCGTTTACCTAATCCAGAAGTTTTCGCTTTTGCTTGTTCAACGATATTGTAAGCTTCTTCTAAAGTAAGGACGAAATCTTCGTTTCCTCTTACCGGTCGATTTATAAAGAAATAGTATGGAGTAATACCTGCCCAAGATAATTTATCGAGCAACTCTCCTAATACGTCTGGGTCATCATTGATACCTTTTAAGACAGGAGTTTGATTCACGACAATTGCACCTGCGTTATGGAGTGCTTCAATTGCTTTATATGCGTGTTCTGTTAATTCACGAGGATGGTTAATATGAGCCATAATGTAAATTCTTTTTTCAGGGGTTGAGTGTTTACGGATTACTTCTAACAGTTCTTCATCTTCATAAATTCTCATCGGGTTAAATGCAGGTAATTTAGAACCGACTCTAATAATTTTTACGTGGTCAATTTCTCTTAATCTAGAAAAAATCATATCTAATCTTCTAGCAGCTAAAATTAAAGGGTCTCCACCAGTTAAAAGTACGTTATTGATCTCAGGATGTTCACTAATATACTTCAATCCTGGTTCTACATCGATCAGCGCTTCTTTCACGTCATTTCTGAATAAACGTTTACGGAAGCAATATCGACAATATGCACCACAAACTTCAGAACAAACTAATAGTGCTGTCGTTTTATATTTGTGTTGGCATCCTGGTACAACGTAGTTTGTATCTTCATCAGAAGCATCCCAGCGACCATAGTCAGCTAGTTCATTTTCGTTTGGGATGACTAACTTTTTAATCGGGTCGTTTGGGTCGTCCCAATTTATTAAACTTAAATAATAATCATTTACGCGAAACACGAATTTATCTGTGATCTTTTTTAGTTTCTTTCGTTCTTCTTCAGGAATTTGTGTAATTTGATCAATATCTGTAATATACTTCGGTTGTGCCATAGTGTAAATCCCCTCCATTAGATTATTATTTTGTTAGATTATATCTAAAATTAGTCATAGACTAATCAGATATCTATGTACGTAGAACGTTATATTTTGACGATAACATAAAAAGACATTTTATTCAAACGTACTAAAGCAATTATTACAAATAGAAAAAAGCCTCTCTTTCATAACATTTAAGAGAGACTTATTTTTCATCGATTTGTCATTTTTCACGAATGAACATCAACTTGATTCATCCAATCTTTTCCGTCTAAATGTCTCGTCACGACCATACTTGCGACTGTATCACCAGTGGAATTCACCATCGTTGCCGGTGGGTCAACGACGACACCAATTGCAGAAATAATCGGTAAAGCTTGAATCGGTAATCCGTATAAAGTGATGATCATCATTTCACCTAAAAAACCTCCACCGGGAATTCCACTCATTACAATACCAGATAATAAACTAACACCGATCGCGATGAAAAACGTATCGATTCCCGCAAAAATCGATATTAAAGACACCGAAAACGAAAGCAATTTTTAACATAGCTGATAAACATGAACCATCCATATGAATCGTTGCTCCTAACGGGATGACTGTTTCACGGATATCTTTAGGAATCCCAATCCTTTTAGCTGCTTCTAAATTTACTGGGATCGTTGCCACACTGCTTCCGGTACCTAAAGCAGTAACTGCTGGAGCGAAAATGTTTTTCCAAAAACGAACTACTCCCTCTCTTCCACCTGCAATGAAAGCGTATAAAGTGAATCCGATGAAAAAGTATAAAACTGACACTGGATAATAAATGATAACTGCTTTTGCATAATCACCGATTAACGCGGTTCCAAATTCTCCGATCAGTGTCGCAAAATAAGCCCCCAATCCAATCGGTGCATAGTACATGATGATTTTAACAATTTTCATAAACACTTCGGAACCGCTAGCTAAAAATTTTGCAAACGGTCTACCAGCTTCACCTATTAGCCCTGTTGCCACACCTACTAATACAGCAAAAATAATTAACACTAACATATTGGATCGAGAAAATAAATCGACAAAATCAGGAACAGTAAATGTTTGTACGAGTTGATCAGCTAACGAGAGCTCCTCAATCTCTTCAGGAGTTTCTAACGGAATATTCGCATTTGAACCTGGAGAGAACAGAACTGTAACGATTAACATAAATATTGAAGAAATAATTCCGGTTAAAACAAAAACAGTCATCATCGAACCCATGATTTTTCCTAGTCGTCTCATACTGTCCATTGCAGCGATTGCTGACGAAATAGAAAAAAAGACTAACGGTACAACGATCATAAAGAGCAAATTAATGAAAATATCTCCTAAAGGCTTGATCACACTAGCTTTTTCGCCAAAAATAAGCCCGATAATCGTTCCGATGATGATTGACACTAATAAAATTAGCGGAAAACGGTATGCTTTTAATTTATCCATATATCAAACTCTCCTTTTATGAACTTTCATAGACGAACGATCCGATAAAACTCATCTGTGCCTGTCCAGTCAACGTAATCGAAGTTATTTCATTCGTATGAATGACAAAATCGATTTCTAATTCCCCTCCTTTCATTTCGACGACAATAGGTGGACGAACATCAAATTGAAGGGCGTATACAATCGCTGCAGCTGTTGCTCCTGAACCACATGCTAATGTTTCTGCTTCCACCCCTCTTTCATATGTTCGAACGTATAATCTATCCGTTTTCTTTCTTGTAACGACATTTACATTCGTCCCTTTTTGGGAAAAATCCTCATGATCTCTAATCTCTTTCGCCCACTTTTCAAATGAATTTTTAAAAAGATGTTCTTCTCGGAAAATAACGGTATGAGGAACACCAACTTGTAAAAAATGATAATCTATTTCTTCGTTTTGTAGATGCAATTTTTTGTTTAATTGTATGTTATTCATCGAAATGTGTGGGAAATAAATACGTACCTTTTCATCATTTAATATCGTTGCTCTGTGTAATCCTGCTTTCGTTTCAAATTGCATATCGTTTTTTGCAATCCCTTTTTGATAAGCGTATTTAGCAACACATCTTGCTCCATTTCCACACATTTCACCTTCAGAACCGTCCGCATTAAAATACCGCATTGAAAAATCAGCTAATTTAGATTGTTCGATAAGCACGAGGCCATCTGCACCGACATGAAATTTTCTATTACAACAATCTCGGGCGAATTTCGCTAAATCGAACCCTTGTAAAAAATGATTACTGTTATCGATCATAATAAAGTCGTTGCCACAGCCGTGCATTTTCGTAAACGTAATCACTTTCATACAATCACCTGTCATTCTAAAAAGCTATTTTTTCCATTGTACCTTTCACTTTTATTGAACACAATCAGTCTTTTGCACTTATTGTACGAATATTATTTCACTGAAAGAACTAGTTTTTACAAAATATAATAAGTTTGTCTAAGACAAACTCCATATTTGCATCAATATGTATCCCTCTGCATAAGCTGTATAAACCTCGATAATTGGAGGGATAAAAATGGAAATTATTAATAAGATAAAACGCTATCGTGAAGAGGAAGAAAGATTAAAATGGGAAGGGACTTTTAGAGAATATTTAGAGATTGTAAAAGAACGACCAATCATCGCTCAATCCGCCCATTCACGTGTATACAATATGATAAAAAGCGCTGGAATTACCGAAGAAGATGGTAAAAAAATTTATCATTTTTTCGATAAAGAAATTTTTGGTTTAGAAGATGCGATGGAAAGATTAGTAGAAGAATACTTTCATCCAGCAGCGAAACGTTTAGACGTGAGGAAAAGAATATTGTTATTAATGGGACCAGTAAGTGGAGGAAAATCGACGATTGTAACGTTATTAAAAAGAGGATTAGAAGAATATACTCGCACTGATGAAGGCGCAGTATATGCAATTAAAGGTTGTCCAATGCACGAAGATCCACTTCATCTTATTCCTAATCATTTACGTGATGACTTTTATAAAGAATATGGTATTCGAATTGAAGGAAGTCTTTCACCTCTTAACACGATGCGTTTAGAAACCGAGTATGGTGGAAGAATCGAGGACGTGATGGTAGAGAGGATTTTCTTTTCAGAAGATAAACGTGTCGGTATTGGTACGTTTAGTCCGTCAGACCCGAAGTCGCAAGATATTGCTGATTTAACTGGAAGTATCGATTTTTCGACGATCGCTGAATATGGTTCGGAATCTGATCCAAGAGCTTACCGATTTGATGGAGAATTGAACAAGGCAAACCGAGGTATCATGGAATTTCAAGAAATGTTAAAAAGTGATGAGAAATTTCTCTGGCATTTACTATCGTTAACACAAGAAGGAAATTTTAAAGCTGGAAGATTCGCGTTAATTTCTGCAGACGAATTGATCGTGGCGCATACGAACGAAGCTGAATACCGTTCATTTATTGCGAACAAAAAGAACGAAGCATTGCATTCCCGTATTATCGTCATGCCGATCCCTTACAATTTAAAAGTTAGTGCGGAAGAAAAAATTTACGAAAAAATGATTAAACAAAGTGATATGAAAGATATTCATATTGCCCCTCATGCCCTCAGAGTTGCTGCGATATTCTCTGTGTTAACGCGATTAAAGAAACCGAAACGACAAGGAATCGATCTAATTAAAAAAATGAAGCTTTACGACGGTGAAAGTGTGGAAGATGGTAACCAAATCGATGTCGAAGAATTGAAGAAAGAATATCCAGATGAAGGGTTAAGCGGTATTGATCCACGCTACGTCATTAACCGTATCTCTTCGGCGATCATTCGTAAGGAAGTAAAATCAATTAATGCGCTTGATGTGTTACGTTCACTAAAAGAAGGATTAGATCAACATCCTTCGATCACTGATGAAGATCGAGAAAAATATTTAAATTATATATCTATCGCTAGAAAAGAATACGATGAAATTGCGAAAAGAGAAGTACAAAAAGCATTCGTTTATTCATATGAAGAGTCAGCAAAAACATTAATGGACAATTATTTAGACAACGTTGAAGCATATTGTAATAACAATAAATTGAAAGATCCTTTAACAGGAGAAGAAATGGAACCGAACGAAAAATTGATGCGTTCGATTGAAGAACAAATTGGCATATCCGAAAATGCAAAAAAAGCTTTCCGTGAAGAAATTTTAATTAGAATCTCCGTCTATGCGCGAAAAGGAAAAAAATTCGATTACAACTCACATCAACGTTTAAAAGAAGCGATCCAGAAAAAATTGTTCGCCGATTTAAAAGATGTCGTAAAAATTACGACTACCTCGAAAACACCGGATGAATCACAATTGAAAAAGCTAAACGAAGTCATCGCGAGACTGATCGATGAATATGGCTACAACTCCGTTTCAGCAAATGAATTGTTGCAATATGTCGGTAGTTTATTAAATAGGTAATAAGTTTCACTATATTTATCCTTCGTAGCATTCAATAAACGGATGCTACGAAGGATAAATAATTTTATTTTTATAACCTAAATTTTTTTCTGCACGAATTGATGATGTAGTCCAAGCTTCAACTGACAATAAAATGAACGCTATTGCATACAATATATTAAGTTTTCAACATTTTTCTATTCTGATTTGTTAGTTGAAGAAAATTCATTGATAAGGAGGGGAAAGATGGAAGAGAACAAAAGTTTTGTCGTCTCCAAAGATAACTGGTCCCTCCACCGCAAAGGATATCAAGATCAACAACGACATATGGATAAAGTAAAAGAAGCGATCAAAAATAATTTACCTGATTTAATAAGCGAAGAAAGTATTATTACTTCCGATGGGAAAGAAATGATTAAAATCCCTATTCGTTCATTAGAAGAATATAAAATTCGCTACAACCATGAAAAATCGAAACATGTCGGTCAAGGAGACGGAGATAGTAGTGTCGGTGATATTATTGCCCGCGATGGAAAACAAAGTGGTAAAGCTGGTCAAGGAAAAGGGAAAGGTGCTGGTGATGAACCGGGAGTTGATTACTATGAAGCGGAAGTATCAATCGCAGAAATTGAAAATGTTCTCTTTTCTGAATTAGAATTACCTGATTTAAAATCGAAGGACGAACATGAAATAACAACGAGTAAAATTGAATTCAACGATGTAAGAAAGAAAGGTTTGATGGGAAATATCGATAAAAAACGGACAATTCTTTCCGCATTGAAACGAAATGCTACTACAGGTAAACCTTCCATTACACCGATTTTAGATGACGATTTACGATTTAAAACGTGGAACGAAGTAACGAAACCTGAATCGAACGCAGTAGTTTTAGCGATGATGGATACGAGTGGTTCGATGGGCCACTTTGAGAAATATATGTCGCGAAGTTTTTTCTTTTGGATGAATCGGTTTTTACGTTCTAAGTATGAAACAGTCAAAATAGAATTTATCGCCCATCATACACAAGCTAAAGTAGTGACCGAAGAAGAGTTCTTTTCTAAAGGTGAAAGCGGTGGAACGATCTGTTCTTCGGCATACGAAAAAGCGTTAGAATTAATTGAGGAAAAGTATCCTCCAAGCCGGTATAATATTTATCCTTTTCATTTTTCAGATGGAGATAATTTAACTTCTGACAATGATAAATGTTTGCAACTAGTTGATCGCATCATAGAAGTATCGAACATTTTCGGCTACGGTGAAGTGAATGCTTATCGACGTTACTCGACGTTAATGAGCGCTTTTCGTAAAATTGAAAATCCAAAATTCCGCCACTACATTTTAAAAGAAAAAGAAGATGTTTATCATGCATTAAAAAGTTTTTTCCGAAAGCAAGTAGCAGCCACTTAAAATCTTCGACTTCCTCGAAGATTTTTTCTAATTTACATGTAAGGGAGGTTTTGTTTTGTCAGAATTAACAGAACTCGAACGTGCGATTGAAGAAATTACCGAAATTGCTTCAAGCTTCGGTTTAGATTTTTTTCCGATGCGTTACGAAATTTGCCCTGCTGATATTATTTACACGTTCGGAGCATATGGGATGCCTACTCGATTTACACATTGGAGTTTTGGGAAACAATTTCATAAAATGAAACTTCACTATGATCTCGGATTAAGTCAAATTTATGAATTAGTCATCAATTCAAATCCTTGTTATGCGTTCTTATTGGATACGAATACGTTAATCCAAAATAAATTAATTATCGCTCACGTTCTCGCTCATTCCGATTTTTTTAAAAATAATATTCGATTTGCCAACACGAGACGTGACATGGTCGAAAGCATGGCGGCAACTGCTGAAAGAATTTCGTTTTACGAATTAAAATTTGGAAAAGATAAAGTAGAGCAATTTCTCGATGCAGTATTATCGATACAAGAACATATCGATCCTTCCATAACGAGAAAAACCCGGAATCAAAAAGATAATAAAGGAAAATTAAGTAAACCAGAAAAACCTCCGACACCTTACGATGATTTATGGAGCTTAGATGAAGAAGAAATAAAAATTCCAGACACAAAAGAAGAAAAAAGAAAAATTCCACCTGAGCCTGAGAAAGATTTACTTTTATTTATTCAAGAACATAGTAGAGTACTTGATGATTGGCAGCGAGATATTATGACGATGATGCGAGAAGAAATGCTTTACTTTTGGCCACAACTTGAGACAAAAATTATGAATGAAGGATGGGCTTCTTATTGGCATCAACGAATTTTGCGAGAGATGGATTTAACGACTGATGAAACGATCGAATTTGCAAAATTAAATGCGAGCGTAATTCAACCTTCAAAAACGACTATTAACCCATACTATCTCGGTTTAAAAATTTTTGAAGATATTGAAGCACGTTACAACAATCCAACGGAAGAAATGAAAAAAAGAGGCGTAAAACCTAATTCTGGACGTGAGATGATATTTGAAGTGAGAGAAATAGAGTCCGATATTTCATTTATCCGGAACTATTTAACGAAGGAATTGGTCGAACATGAAGATATGTATTTATTTCAAAAACAAGGTAACTTCTACACGATTACTGATAAAGAATATGAACAAGTTCGTGATCAATTAGTAAATATGCGCGTCAACGGTGGATTCCCATATATTTATGTGGAAAACGGAGATTATTTACAAAATGGCGAATTGTACTTAGTCCATAGTTATGAAGGAACTGAACTCGATATCCCTTATTTACAAAATGTGTTACCGTATATTTACGAATTATGGGGTAGACCAGTTCATTTAGAAACGTATGTTGAAGAGAAAAAAACTTTATTTTCTTACAATGGTGAAAAACATTTACAACGAAAATTGTATAAATAATAATTAAAAAACTTGAATAGAACTTTTCATTCGTTCTATTCAAGTTTTTCCTTAATTAGTCAATTTCTCTACAGAAACAACGAAATTCATCACTTCTTCGGCGTCTTCTTTCCCGTTTACATGATCCACAGCCACACCAATCACTGTAACTTTTTCGTCGTTCCCTATCGCCTCGAACTTCCCGACATTCACAAATAAAAGTTCTTCTTCGATCACGAGTACCTCTTACACTATAGTCATCATAATGTAGCACATAATATTTCACCATCCTCCTCATGAACTTGCGGTCGACCTCATTACAATGTATGTTAGAATTTCAATATCGGATGGACAATCTTTCTAGTATAATCGTTGTTTTTAAACATAAACATGAAATGGTTGAAAATGATAAGAAGAGAGAATGGTGAAAACGGGGTGATGATTTTGTTATAGATTATTAGTATTATGATCATTGTGTTTGCAACAATTATAAATAATTCTATCTGTCTTGACCATTGCTAGTGTGACTGGTCCTTCCTTAAGCGAGGTAATACGTTTTCATGACTGACTGAATAGAAAGGGCTATTCTCTTTTCATTGTTCGGTCCTTCCAAATCGTTCTAGACCGATTTGTACTACGACCTTTGCTGACTTCTGATGGTTCAGCTACTCCTCATGAAGTAGGTTGTGAAGGGTACTTCACGTATCCATCAGACCTCCCCGGGTAAGCGATGCCATCTTTCCTTCCATCTATTCGCTTCATTTACTCTGTATCACCTTCGGCAGAAAGGACTTTGTTGTTAAAGGCAAACTCATACTATGATACCTAGCCTTGTATGAAGTTCGTGCTCCTCGAGACCTAGTTTCTCAGCCCGCATCCTTCAGATTCCGCGTCGCCACGGACACCTTTCCGTTAAGCTAACCACTACATCTCTCTTCATGGCTCGGGACTCTCACCCTATAGATGACACCCATGCCGGGCGCATCATAAAAAGTATAACTCGAAAAAAGAGTTATACTTACATGATTACACATTATGGTATCTTGTAAGAAAAAGTTTTGTCCGATCTTTTTGTGGATTGTCTAATACTTCATCCGGAGTCCCTTCTTCGACAATTTCACCATGATCCATAAAAATGACATGATTTGCTACACTTTTAGCAAATTCCATCTCGTGAGTCACAACGAGCATCGTCATATCTTCTTTAGCAAGATCTTTAATCACTTCTAATACTTCCCCAGTTAACTCCGGGTCTAATGCGGAAGTAGGTTCATCGAACAATAAAATTTCCGGTTGCAACATGAGTGCACGAGCAATCGCGACACGTTGTTTTTGACCACCAGATAATTTAGAAGGTAACTCATTTATTTTATCCAATAAACCAACTTTATTTAACAATGATTCTGTATTTTGTTCAATTTCTTTCTCAGTACCTTTTTTTAATAGTCGCGGTGCTAATTCTAAGTTTTCTTTTACAGTTAAATGTGGGAATAAGTTAAAATGTTGAAATACCATTCCCATTTTTGCGGTGATTTTATTAATTTCACTCGACTTACTATATACACCATCTTTTACTAAATAATCACCATCGACGATAATACTCCCATCGTCGATTTTTTCTAAATATATTAGACTGCGAAGCATCGTACTTTTTCCAGAACCAGAAGGGCCAATGATCGCAATGACATCATTTTTCGGAGCTGAAAAAGAAAAATCACGAAGTACTTGTAATTTCCCAAAAGATTTGTTCAAATTTTTTACTTCTAAAATCGACATTGCTTTCATCCCTTCTTAATCATAGCTAAATCTTCTTTCTAAAAACTTAAAGAACAATGTTAATACGAGTGTCATTAATAGATAAATAACTGCCGCAATGAAAAATGGAATAAGCGTAAAATCACGGTTTACAGCCGTCTGCGCAAAGTGAAGCAACTCCGGTACTGCTACAGCATATAAAAGTGCTGTATCTTTTACGAGAGTGATAGATTCATTGGCAACCGGCGGTAAAACAGTCCGAATCATTTGTGGCAAAATGACGCGTGTCATCGTTTGGAATTTATTCAACCCTAATACTTGAGCTGCTTCATATTGTCCTTTATCAATCGCAATTAAACCGCCGCGAAAAATTTCCGCAAAATACGCCGCATAGTTAAAAATAAAAGCAAGCGTTGCAGCAACAAATCGATCGAGCACAAGATAATCGCCGATAATCGGTAAAAGTGGAAGTCCAAAAACGAAAAACAATAATTGGAGCAGTAAAGGTGTTCCCCTAAGCAAGTATATATACGTATTACCGAGCCAGCTTAGTGGTTTAAAACGACTTCTAACTGTTAACGTTACTAAAAATCCTAGTGGAATTGACACTATAATTGCGATGAAAAATAATAGAATTGTAGTTTGTGCACCCTCCAAGATTGGTTTCAAGATGGAGAGTAAATATTCGATTGACATGTAAGTCTCACCTTCCAATTATATTACGATTACGGGAATCTTATGTAAGATTCGATTTGTTGCTACGAACTTTTGAATAATGAACAGGTCAGTTTATTTTAAAACTTTATCTTCACCGAACCATTTTTCGGAAATTTCTGCTGCTGTACCATCTTCGTTCATTTGATCTAGAGCCTCTTGTAATCTATTTAATAACTCTTCATCTTCTTTTCTTACTCCTACACCATATTGTTCTGGAGCAAGTGATTCGTCAAGTACTCTAAAAGTTCCTTCTTTTTCTGTCATATAGTAATCGATCGCAACCTCATCGATGACAACTGCATCAACACGACCAGCTTCTAAATCGTTTAATGCTAAAACATTATCTTTGTACTCTGTAATAGATTCTACTGTATCTGCAATCGGACTCGCTTCAAAAGCATCCATCGCAGATGATAATGCTTGTAATCCTATTAATTTCCCTTCTAAATCGTCTAACGTTTGAATATCCAGAATCTTCTAATACAGCAATGACTTGAGCATTTTCTAAATAAGGTTCTGTAAAATTAACTTTTTCTTTTCTTTCTTCAGTAATTGTATATCCATTCCAAATTAAATCGATCCGGCCACTAGTTAACTCTGTTTCTTTCGTTTTCCAATCGATCGGCTGGAACTCTACTTCTACACCCATATATTCTGCCGCAGCCCGTGCATAATCGATATCAAATCCTACGATTTCATTGTTTTCGTCACGGAATCCCATCGGCGGAAATTGATCGTCGATTCCAATAATTAGTACTTCTTTATCGCCATTTTCTTCTGTAGTCGTTTCTTCTTCGGCATTTTCATTCGCATCGTTTGCATCATTCGTATCATCAGTACTTGAGCTTCCACATGCAACTAAAACAATTGCCAATGTGAACAAACTAAGTAAAAATGAAATTCTTTTTAACATGTTAATACTTCCCCTCTTTATCTTATTAAAGTAATATAGCCTTAACTATCATATCATGAAAGTAAGAGAAATTAAATAATTTTCTATTGGAATAATTCAAGATGTAATATTTTTCGATTATGATTATTTTTTGGTACAAATTTTGAACTTTATTTTCCGAGTTATTTTCAAGTCTTTAAAAGTGATCAATAGTTTTAAATTTGAAATTATTCAATTACATAAAAAAGTCGAAAAAAAGACAATATTTAACCATATGATTACTCTATTTTATGTAATATAATCAATTAAAATCGAACGGTATCCCTAGTGCAAAAACTGCCTTGAAATGAATCGAATTACGAAATGAAATGACGATGCATTATACCGGAATAAATGATAATGGAGGATTAAATAATGGGAATTGATAGTGCGTTACCGATAGCTTTTCTATTAGGATTTTTAGCATATATTGTTTGGTCTACATATCGTTATTTTAAGGAAAAAAATAATAATAAATAAGTAAACGTTTGTACATAAAGACATTAACATCACCGTTGAAATCAGCAAAATAAAAAACACTTACAAATGTTTTCATAACATTTGTAAGTGTTTTATTTATGTATTTAATTCAGTTAATTGAAACGTCCCAGGAGAGATTCGAACTCCCGACCGACGGCTTAGAAGGCCGTTGCTCTATCCAGCTGAGCTACTGGGACATAAATGGAGCGGGTGATGGGAATCGAACCCACGACATCAGCTTGGAAGGCTGAGGTTTTACCACTAAACTACACCCGCAATTTTTACAGCCATCAATTATTATATGTATTTCATCGAATTTTGTCAACACCTGATTTACATTATTTTAATATAAATTGATTTGGATACGGAAAACTCGTTATTACTTCACCTGAAAGATCGTAAAAATTAACGTGTATGTCGTTCCGGTCCGTCCACTCAACGACTACATAGCTTCGTTCTAAAAATTTCTTAGGAGTACGAATACTACCGGGATTAATAAATAACTGATCTCCAATCTTTTCTGCATAGGCAACATGCGAATGCCCGAAGCAAACGACATCCGCTTCAACTTCTTGTGCACGATATTGCAATTGAAGTAATGATCGCTTTACTCCGTATAAGTGACCGTGTGTCACATAAAAACGTAATCCACCGACCTCTATTACTTCTTCTTCTGGAAAGTTTCCATTCCAATCGCAATTACCTTGAACGACTGTGAAACTTGAAAGTTGTGGAGATGTCTCTTTTAGTTCAGAATCTCCACAATGAATTTTGTTCGTCACTTCATGTCTTTCTTTGATTTCAATTAATTCTTTCGTTAATCCATGACTGTCACTTACGAGTAAAACTGAATACATACTATTCACCTATTCATTTGTTGTTTCAACCATTTTTCTAATTTTATTAAAGCGTTGTACCGATGACTAATTCGATTTTTCACCGATGGTTCTAATTGTGCCATCGTACAGTCGTAACCCTTTGGAATAAAAACAGGGTCGTAACCAAATCCGTTCGTACCTTTTGGTTCGTATGCTATCGTTCCTTCACAGATCCCTTCGGTAAAAATTGTTTCCCTCTCTGGCATCGCAACGGCTAGTACACAAACGAACCGAGCAGTTCTTTTCGATTCAGGAACGTCTTTCATTTCTTGAAGTAATTTTTCATAATTTTTTACATCATCAGACGGTTCACCTGCGTAACGGGCCGAATATACACCGGGCTTTCCGTCAAGGGCATCGACAACTAAGCCTGAAATCATCAGCGATGACAGGCTTATTTAATACATCCGCAATTCCTTCCGCTTTGAGACGAGCATTTTCGTGGAAAGTGGTCCCAGTTTCAGCAATATCAGGCACAGATTTTTCAATATCTAATAAAGAAATAGTTTTCATACCGTAACGTTGAAAAAGTGCTGCAAACTCTTTCACTTTCCCTCTATTTTTTGTCGCAAGTACAATTTCTTTCACTCTTCTTGTCCTTCCGTCGCTATTTCAATTTTACCAATCTTTTCAGTCAATTCACCTAAAACTTCTTTCTGAACTCCAAATAATTGCTCAATTCCTGCTTTCGCAGCCGCAAGCAACTCTTGAAGTTCTTCGTAACTAAAAGTTGCTTCTTCACCAGTTCCTTGAATTTCAACGAAGTTTCCTGAACCTGTCATGACAATGTTCATATCCACCTTTGCCGTTGCATCTTGTTCATAATCAAGATCAAGGGCTATTTCTCCAGATGGTAAAATACCGACTGAAATTGCAGCTAAAAAATCTGTAATCGGTAAATATTCAACTTTTTCTTCTTCTAGCAACTTGTTACAAGCTAATACGAGAGCAACGTAAGCGCCTGTAATCGAAGCTGTTCTCGTTCCACCATCAGCTTGAATGACATCACAATCGATCCAAATCGTCCGTTCTCCAATCATATCCAGATCTACTACCGAACGGAGCGCTCGTCCGATTAAACGTTGGATCTCCATCGTTCTTCCGCTTACTCTTCCACGTGTAGATTCACGCATATTTCTCGTTTCTGTTGCTCTTGGAAGCATCGAATATTCTGCCGTAATCCAACCTTTATCTTGTCCTCTCATAAACGGTGGGACACGATCTTCAATGCTCGCATTACAAATTACTTTCGTATTACCAACTTCAATTAATACTGAACCTTCTGGGTGAGTGATATAGTTCGGTATTATTTTTACAGGTCTAATCGTGTATTCATTATTACTATTCATTGTATCACTCCTACACTCATTCGATCAATCATCACATTTTTTCCGACTGGATAAAGTCATTTGTCGTAACTGGTCGATCGTACGCTGCCCCTTCCTCGTTCATAATAACAGCTTTATTTTCTACTTTAATATCGACTGCTTCCACTTCTTCTTCCGCTGTTAATGTACGAACCAATGTTTCCACTACATCATCAGCGATAATACCATTTTCCGGATCTTTTAAAATATCTTCATTGAATATTAATTGTAACACACCGTCTCGCAAAAATGGTTTATTGACTAACGATGCCGTATCATTAAATACATCGATCGCGTTTAATTCATATGCCGGTCCATCTAGTAATGTTTGTACAATTGAACTGTAGACGTCTTCATCTTTCACATCAATATACTCAGTTACTGGAACATAATAAAATTCTTCATTATAACGTTTCGGATAATAGATCGTCACAACTTTACTATGCTGTAAATTAGGTTGATCATTAACAAAAATATTTATACCGTTATTTTTCGAATATCCTTCTGAAATCGGCGTTCCTTTTACAGGCATTTCATCTTGCGGTTCCCCATTAATCCATAATTTTATCCGGTCGACATTGTCAAACTGTGTTAACGTAAACGTCATCGCTTGTAAAATTTGTAACTCTTCTTCTGCATCATAATCTTTAAATTCCTCCGAAACATCAACGATTAATGTACCATCTTCTTGTAAATTAACTCCTAAAATATCAGTTCCGGCTGGCAGTACAGCTTGAAAGCCATTTGGCAAGAGTTCAGATATTGGGCCGTCTTTTACGAGATATTGTAACGCTTGTTTTGCAGCCGATTCTGTTTTCGGCAATTCGAACGTTTGCGGCACAACCATTCCACTTGAATCTATTAGATATAATTCTCTTAAAACTGTTTCTTCACTTTCTTCAATTTCACTATTTTCTTCAGAATCAGAGATTGTCCCCTCGCCGTCATCTTCATCAACGATTGTCACCTCTTCTGGGACGTCAATCGATTCTACCGATTGTTGTTCTCCTTTCATACAGCCAGTTAACACAATACTAAAAATTACTAAAAACGTACATAGTAGTAAACCATTCTTCCGCATTTTTACCCTCCTATGATGGTTGTACTACAATATATACGTTTCGATAAAAAAATCATTCCAAGTATTCACGACAAAAAATGTTATGTAAGTTCAAGTTTTTTCATTACTACACTTTCAAGAGAACAAATATTTTCATGAAAAATAGTTTGATAAATCTGTTTAAATTTATTTAAATCACCAGTCGTATAAAATTGATGTTTTGGTTCACGTTCTCCGACATAAAGTAAATGATGCACTTCTAAAATAGCGCTCGTTTCACGTGCAGTTTCCTCACTTGAAGAAATAATTTGGACGTCTTTTCCCATCACTTCTCGAATGACGCTTTCCAGTATTGGATAATGTGTACAACCTAATACGAGCGTATCAATCGATTTGTTTTCGATGAAAGGTTGTAACGATTGTTCGACGATCGCTTTCGCTTCTTTTCCCGTCGTCAACCCTTGTTCTACGATTGGAACGAACATCGGACACGCTAATGAATGAACTTCTAATTGCTGATTAATTTTTTTCAATGCGGTCGGGTAAGCTTTACTCTTAATCGTCCCTTCCGTCCCAATCACACCAATTTTATTGTTTTTAGTCGATTTAATCGCTGCTCGTGCTCCAGGTTGGATGACGCCGATTACAGGAATGGAAAAACTGTTTTGTAAATCTTCTAAAGCAAACGCGGTCGCAGTATTACAAGCGACGACAATCATTTTTATATTTTGTTTCATTAAAAACTCGACCATTTCAAATGTGAATCGTTTTACTTCAGCGGCCGGTCGAGGTCCATACGGGCAACGTTTCGTATCTCCTACGTAAATAATTTCTTCATTCGGCAGTTGGCGCATTATCTCGTGTGCTACTGTTAAACCGCCAACTCCTGAGTCAATGACTCCGATTGCTCTTTCCAAGGTTACACCTCTTTTTAATTCGTATATCGAATTTTAATTTTATCATACGTTATCATTTTAGAAAATAGTTGACTATACAAGGCTTTTATACGCACTGATTTTATCAGACTTTCATAAGCTATAATGACTAAATAATTCCCTTCATAATCGCATCTCTAATGACGGCAAGGAGGGGTACCATTTGAACAACTCAAACAATTACAAACAAAACAAGATACTAACCAAGAGGGAAAAAGAAGTTTTTGAAATTCTAGTCCAAGACAAAACGACGAAAGAAATTGCCGAAGAACTATTCATATCTGAAAAAACTGTTAGAAACCACATTTCGAACGCAATTCAAAAATTAGGTGTCAAAGGAAGAGCGCAAGCAGTAATAGAACTGATAAGGATGGGCGAAATTAAATTATAATTCTTTAACCTCTATCAATATATTAATCATTACTTCTCATAATTGTACTCCACATAGCAAAATAAGAAAAGCTGATCTCCGATTCACGAGACAGCTTTTCTTATTCATTGTTAAGTGAATCAACTCATGTAAAAGATCAGATATTAACTGTTTAGAACGAAACAATTAGGTTGAAAGGACATCTTACATGGACTAATAACTTCTAGATATGCTATATTGTTACTAACAAAAGGAGTGTTTCGCAATGGCAAAAGTATCAAGAAAACTAAAAAAATTAATCGAGCAATCGAAGGAACATCTTGATCAAGATGAAGAAATTTTACATAGTGTATTAGGAGTATATGAAACGAAAATATTGGGGAGTGAATCGGTCAGGAATGGAACTTTTTTAGCGACAAATAAAAGACTCGTATTTTTTGCAAAAAAATTAGGCGGCTTTGATTTGGAATCATTCCCATATGAAAATATAAGCAGTTTTGAAGCGAGCAAAGGGTTAATGGGACATTCGATCAGTTTTTTTCCAGCGGCAATAAGGTGAAAATGAAATGGATCAATGATGGAGACGTCAAAGGGTTTTTAGAACATTTAAGAAATGCGTCAGGAAAAAAAGCTGATCCAACGAAAACAGAATCTTCCGTGAATGTCGTTGAACAGTTGAAAGAGTTAGCGGCTCTAAAAGAGCAAGGAATTTTGACCGAAGAAGAATTTCAAAAGCAGAAAGAAAAAATCTTAAACGGTTAACAATGATTTCAAAAATTCCAAAAATCTAACTATTTGTAAAACCCCTTCGTCGATCACCAAGTCCTACAACTACAAATGAGAAAAGCTGTTCACCCATCGTGACACAGTTTTTCTCATTTTTGATTTCAGCACCGGTACCTCTACCATTATATTTTTTCCGTATCATTGTCGAACAGCTCCATAAACTCTTCCCCGGTGATCGTTTCTTTTTCTAAAAGATGGTTGGACAGCTCATGTAATTGATCGATGTTTTCTTCCAAAATTTTTTTTGCTTTTTCGTAACAATTTTGAATGATCATCTGAACTTCTTTATCGACCGTCGCAGAACTGTCTTGAGAACAATTTAACGCCGCATCTCCATCCAAGTATGGATGATACACCGATTCGAGTCCCATCATGCCGAAACTTCCCATCCCATACTGTGTCACCATACTTCTTGCAATTTTTGTAGCTTGTTCAATATCGTTTCTCGCACCTGTAGTAATCGATTTGAACACGATTTCTTCTGCCGCTCTTCCGCCAGTCAAAGTAGTGATTTTATTCAATAAATCTTCTTTCGTATAAAGTACTTTTTCTCCTTCTTCTTCAATTTGCATCGTATACCCTAATGCACCGGAAGTTCGTGGAATGATCGTAATTTTATGCACGGACGATGCACCTTCTAACATAGCTCCTACGATGGCATGACCAATTTCATGATAAGAGATGATGCGACGTTCTTCTTTTGATATGACTTTACTCTTTCTTTGAAAGCCGGCGATTGCCGTTTCAATCGCTTCTTCAAAGTCTTCTTGAATTACTTCTTTTCGATCCATCCTTATCGCCCGCAAAGCTGCTTCATTCACAATGTTTGCTAAATCTGCACCTGAAGCTCCCGCAGTTGCTTTGGCAATCTTATGAAAATCGATATTCGACGCTGTTTTCACTTTTTTTGCATGTACTTTTAATATAGCTACTCGTCCATTAATATCAGGTAGTTCAAGAGGAATTCTCCGATCGAAGCGACCAGCCCGTAATAAAGCTTTATCTAACACTTCCGGTCTGTTTGTCGCCGCTAAAATGACGACCCCTTTACTACTATCAAAACCATCCATCTCTGTTAACAATTGGTTTAATGTTTGTTCTCTTTCTTCATTTGATTGCATGACGGAACTTCCTCGTTTTTTCCCGAGTGCATCTATCTCATCGATGAACACGATACATGGCGCTTTTTCTTGAGCTTGCTTAAATAAATCGCGAACTCTCGCTGCACCCATTCCAACGAACATTTCGACAAATTCAGATCCTGAAATAATAAAGAACGGCACTTTCGCCTCACCTGCTACGGCACGAGCGATCAATGTTTTTCCTGTCCCCGGTGGACCGACGAGCAATGCTCCTTTCGGTAATTTCGCGCCGATTTCTTCGTATTTTTTCGGATGATGTAAAAAGTCGACGATTTCTTTCAACGCTTCTTTCGCCTCATCTTGACCAGCGACATCGTCAAAAGTCGTGCTCGATTCTTCCGCGACATATACTCGCGCTTTATTTTTCCCGAAAGTCATCATATTTCCACTGACACGTTTTTGTAGGTTTCGGTACAATAGATGCCCTATCGCAATAAAAATAATGATCGGCAACACCCAAAAAAGGAAAACATTCCAAAATGGTGACATTTCTGTCGGAATTTCTTGAGTGAATTTAACGTTTGCTTCATATAGACGGTCGACGATATTCTGGTCATCTATCCTTCCTGTTTCATAAACGAGGTCTGGGTCTTTCACGGAAGTAAAAGTGACCGTCGTTTCAGTTAAATTTACTTGCTCCACTTCTCTAGCTTCGATCATTTGAAGAAATGTTCCGTAATCGACGCTTTCTATTCGTTGTTCCTCAAAAAATGGGACGATGAGCATATTAAGTACGAGTAGTATAAGTAAAGCCATACCGTAATAATAGACGAGCGGTTTTTTCGGTGTTTGATCTTCATTCATGTAAATAGCTCCTTTGTTTGGAAAATGGACGGTAAAGCAAAAGTTTTCATCTTAAAAACATCGTATCAATCATTTGCGCAAGAACGCTACATGCATCCAACTTTTGTAATAATAAACTACTAATATGCTCACAATTTGTTCTATTTTTTGTAAATATCGATCTGGAAAAGGTAGACAACATGAAATATAATCGGACCACTAAAAACAAAAAAACTGTCAATTCGACGGTTCTTTTTTTATCATTAAAAATGTTATGTTCGGTTTTTCTTCTTCATTTTTCGAATAATTGATCTGATCAACAAATAAAAGACTCCGAATGGTGCAACCAACGGACATATAAAATATAAGAAAATTAAAAATACATAATGAATACCAACAACATGCCTAATTACTAATACATCTTGTCTATTTATTTTAAAAAGCAATTTAAATCCGATCAAAAGATCATAGATAATTTTAGCAAATGGAGAAGTATTAAATAAAAAAGCTAACTCAGATGCAATGAGCTAGCTTAAGCTTTCTAATCTATTGTACGAGAATAGTAGTTCTCACCATCGTAAATTAATTCTCTTACGATCGTAAGTTGTGCGTTACAACACGAAGTTCGATAATGTTCTGGATAGCGTGCTAAACGTTTCACACTTGATTTTCCTTCGCGCTGACACTTTTTGCAACGAAATAAGTAATATTTGCCGATTATTTTCGTATACGTACTCGGTACATTATGTTTTCGTAATTCTGTCTCAAATGTCGAGTCACCGTCATGATAATTTAACCCTTTCTTATGTAACGCGAAATGGATACATTCATGTTTTAAAATACTTATAATCGATGATTCCGTCCCATATCGCAACGTATTTCCAGCAATTTCTATCCGTAACGGTTTATCATCATGAGAAACGACATATCTTCCTAACGTCGTTCGTAACCGATTATTTCTCTTTATAGGAATATCCAATGTTACACCATAGTTTTTTTGTAGAAATTGATCAGCTATTTGGGTTAATTCATCTTCAGTTATATAAACCTCTCCCTTCACAAAAAAAGATGCATAAAACAATTATAACAAAAAATAACGTGAAAATTAGTATGTAGCTTGCAACAACTTATTTTTTTGCGATTCGGAAAATGGCACCGATTTTCCTGTTTTTCGGTCGACATTAACTAATCGTCCTCGACCTGTTAAACAAACTGTACCTTCCTCTTTTTTTAATACCATATAATGAATGTCTATCGAACTATTTCCTACAGAAGCAGCTTTTACAAATACTTCGATCGTTTCGCCAAAGTATATTTGTTGTAAATAATCACATTGTAGATCAGCGACGACTGGAATCGTTTCACTTCGATCTAACGTAAACAGACCGAAACGTTTAAAAAATTCAATTCTTGCTTGTTCAAAATATATAAACGGGGAAATATTGTTAACATGTCCGAACATATCTGTTTCTGAAAAACGGATTTGAATATCAATGGAAAAACGGAAATCATCTTTCCAAGATTGAAAATCGTTAATGTAAGAAATCTTGCGCAACGTTCATCCTCCTTACATTTAAAGCGGGAATTTTTTTAATAACTGTTCTAGTTTCAATCCTAATCCTAAATTCCCATTTACTTTTAACCTTCCAGTCATATACGCTGAAGTTGCATTTAATTTCCCTTGCAACAACTTTTTAAAATCATCAAAACTCATCATCATGGAACAATCCGCATCATCGATACCGCCTTTTACGACAGTCGCTTTACTATTTGCGAAAATCAGTCCATATTTTCCACTTTCTGTACCAGTAATTTGAAAAGAATAACTTGCATTCATGTCTTTCAACAAATCTGGTCGTTCGTTCGCTCGTCGATCAATCTCTTCCCAAATTTGTTCTAAACTCATCGAATCGATCTCCACTCAGAACGCCTCCTAGTAATGAATGATTGTTCACCCATTATACTACAATTTTGTTAATAATGAAAGCGTCACCATGATGTAAAAAGTTGACATTCCCTAACAACGATGTAACAATACCTATATGGGTATATTAATAGGAAAGGAGGTTTTCTTTTGAGTAACAAAACCGATCTTTTAATTACATTAACTGCGCATGAAAATGATGAAAACAACGTAACGATTGCTTTTACGATCGGAGTAAAAGCATTGGAAAAAGGAAACCGAGTTGAAATTTTACTTTTATCGAACGCAGTTCATTTAGCTGAAGAAGGATATGCTGACAAGATTGATATTGGTCCACCATTTTTGTCAATTAAACAATTAATTCCAACGTTTTTAGAACAAGGTGGGAACTTAAAAGTTTGTTCTTCTTGCATGGAACATAACGGAGTGAAGGAAGAAAATTTAATTGAAGGTGCCCAAGTGGTTACAGCAGATGATGTCGTTGATGCATTAATGGAAGTGGAAAAAACGTTACAACTTAATTAAACATCAACATGAAAAGTCCCTTACCGTAAAAATTTAGGTAAGGGACTGAATTTTTAATATGCGTTATCGCTTCCGAAGAAGTTCTTAAACGATTGAACAATTGTTGCACGGTTCATCGCTGCAATCGAAGTAGTTAGTGGAATACCTTTCGGGCAAACTTGAACACAGTTTTGTGCGTTACCGCATCCAGTGATTCCACCTTTCTCCATCAAACCAGCTAATCTTTCACTCTTATGCATATCACCTGTTGGGTGAGCATTGAACAAGCGAGCTTGAGAAATTGCAGCTGGACCGATAAAGTCAGATTTATCGTTTACGTTCGGACAAGCTTCTAAGCATACACCACAAGTCATACATTTAGAAAGCTCGTAAGCCCATTGACGCTTTTTCTCAGGCATACGTGGTCCAGGACCAAGGTCGTACGTTCCGTCAATTGGAATCCAACCTTTAATTTGTTTAAGCGCATCGAACATTCTTTCACGGTCCACGATTAAATCACGGATGACTGGGAATGTGCTCATCGGCTCTAAGCGAATTGGGTGTTCTAATTTATCAACGAGAGCAGTACAAGATTGACGTGCTTTTCCATTGATCACCATCGAACATGCTCCACATACTTCCTCCAAACAGTTCATTTCCCATTGAACCGGTGTCGTCTTCTCACCTTTCGCATTGACAGGGTTTTTCTGAATTTCCATCAATGCTGAAATAACGTTCATATTTTTACGATAAGGAACTTCAAACGTTTCTTCATAAGGAGCAGAGTCTGGGCCGTCTTGACGAGTGATGATAAAAGTAACCGTTTTTTGTTCAGCCATTACTTTTTACTCCCTTCACTAGGTTTAGTCTCAGTAGGTCTAGCTGCACGACTTGGCTTCGTATAGTCACGTTTTCTCGGTGGAATGAGGGAAATGTCCACATCTTCATAAGTAATAACTGGATCTTCATTCTTCGTATCGAACGTTGCGATCGTTGTCTTTAAAAAGTTTTCATCATCGCGTTCTGGGAACTCTGGTTTATAGTGAGCTCCACGGCTTTCATCACGTTTATATGCTCCGATTGTGATGACTCGCGCTAAATGAAGCATGTTCTTCAACTGTCTAGTGAACATAACTCCTTGGTTGCTCCATCTAGATGTATCAACTACGTTTATGTCTTCCCAACGTTCAAGTAGTTCTTGGATCTTCTCATCTGTCTCTAGTAATTTTTTGTTTTCACGTACTACTGTCACGTTGTCAGTCATCCATTGACCGAGCTCTTGGTGAAGTTGATAAGCGTTTTCGTTACCATCCATCTTCAATAACTCTTCAAATTTGTTCTCTTCTTCTTTCTGGTAAGATTCGTATAAGCTTGATGGTAAATCGTCAACATGTTTATCTAATCCTTCGATATACTCAATTGCTTTCGGACCTGCAACCATACCACCGTAAATTGCAGATAACAACGAGTTTGCTCCTAATCTATTTGCGCCGTGTTGTGAATAATCACACTCACCAGCTGCAAAGATACCTGGAATATTCGTCATTTGATCATAGTCAATCCACAGTCCACCCATTGAGTAGTGTACCGCTGGGAAGATTTTCATCGGTACTTTACGTGGATCTTCACCGACGAACTTTTCATAAATTTCAAGAATTCCACCTAATTTTACGTCAAGCTCTTCTGGGTCTTTATGAGACAGGTCTAAGTAAACCATGTTCTCCCCGTTAATACCTAACTTCTGATTCACGCATACATCGAAAATTTCACGTGTAGCGATATCACGCGGTACAAGGTTACCATATGCTGGATATTTCTCTTCTAAGAAATACCATGGTTCACCATCTTTATATGTCCATACACGTCCACCTTCTCCACGAGCTGACTCACTCATTAAACGCAATTTGTCATCTCCTGGAATTGCTGTCGGGTGGATTTGGATAAATTCACCGTTAGCATATTTCGCACCTTGCTGATATAACGCACTTGCAGCTGATCCAGTGTTGATGATAGAGTTAGTAGACTTACCGAAGATAACTCCTGGTCCACCTGTAGCCATAATCGTTGCATCAGAAGGGAATGCTTTAATTTCATGTGTTTTAATATTTTGAGCGACAATTCCTCGGCCTCTACCTTCATCGTCAATGATTGCGCAGAGGAATTCCCATCCTTCATATTTTGTGACAAGTCCTTCTACTTCATAGCGACGAACTTGTTCATCTAATGCATATAATAATTGCTGTCCTGTTGTAGCCCCTGCATACGCTGTTCTATGGTGTTGTGTTCCTCCAAAACGTCTAAAATCTAAAAGACCTTCTGGTGTACGGTTGAACATTACTCCCATACGATCGAGCATATGAATGATATTCGGTGCTGCATAACACATATCTCTAACTGGTGGTTGATTTGCTAAAAAGTCTCCACCGTAGATCGTATCGTCAAAGTGAATTTCAGGAGAATCCCCTTCCCCTTTCGTATTCACCGCACCATTAATACCACCTTGGGCACAAACAGAGTGAGAGCGTTTTACAGGTACAATTGAAAATAGATCTACATGAACGCCAGCTTCAGCAGCTTTAATCGTTGCCATTAATCCGGCAAGACCGCCACCTACTACTGCGATTTTTCGATTACTCATTACTTATACTCCCTCCTCTAATTGTTCGTTAAACTCCCATACCAAATTGGATAACCGTTCTAATACCGATGTAACTGACAACAATAAATACTAATACTGTTGCATATGTAGCAATTTGTTGTGAACGTGGAGATTGTGTAATTCCCCAGGAGACTAAAAAGCTCCATAATCCATTAGATAAGTGGAATACTATCGCGAGAATTGAGATAATGTAGAACCAGAAATAAAATGGTTGTGTTAAGATAGATTCCATTAGTTGATAATTCAACTCAGTTCCTAATGCAACTTGAACTCTCGTTTGCCATACATGCCATACGATAAAGATCAGCGCGATAATTCCTGTAATACGTTGTAATAAGAACATCCAATTTCGGAAAAATCCGTAGCGCTTTACATTGTGCCTTGCTTCAAATGCAATGTAAACTCCTAAAATGGCATGAAATAAAAGTGGTAAGTAGATAATAAAGATTTCAAGTGCTAATACAAATGGTAAGTTAGACATAAAGTTTGCTGCTTTGTTGAAACTTTCTTCTCCATATACAGCGAAATGGTTAACGATTAAGTGTTGTACAGTAAAAATAGCGATTGGAACAACACCTAAAAATGAATGCAATCTTCTATAAAAATATTCTCGGTGCTCCACTGTATTACTCCCTCCTTAACTAAAATTTATATAAATTAAAATTGCACAACAAATTAATTGTTACGTCACTTTAGTCATTGTTCACCATATATGTACATTTTATTATAGACAATGAAACTAAAGTGAAACAGACATGATTCCTGTTTAATATAATAGCTAAGTTGAATATGTAGAAAATTGCATTAGAACTAATTTATATTGTACTTCTAACTACAATTTGCGTCAAGAAAAGGGATAGCGGAACAGATAAAATATACTTACTATTTTAACACTAAAAAATGGTGAAATCGACCTTTCAATCAAATATTTAAACATAATATTTAATCTTGAAACTATGATATAATAAGTATCGTTAAATTAATTATGTAAAGGATGACTTGGATGAGTGATCAATTAATTTCTCTTTCTTCTCTAGATAAGTTACCTGATACGACGTTAGGACAAGATATTTTAAGATACGTCACTTTACCTCAAGTATTAGGGCAAGAGAAGGATACGATATTATATTTCATCGGCAGAAATCTTTCGCGAAAATTACATATCGAAATGCTAGATGACGTCATTTTTTTATTCAAAAAGTTTAAATGGGGACAACTTGAATTAGTCAAAGAAAAAAAGAAACATTTAATATTTCACCTTATGTCAGATGAAGTTGTTTCGAGATTACAAGCACCGTTTGAAACTGATTTCAGATTAGAAGCTGGGTTTATTGCTGAATCGATTGCTAAAATTACGGAAAGACCGGCTGAATGTGTTGAAACGATTAATGAAAGGCTTTATCGTATCGAATTTAAAGTAATTTTTACGGACTAATATTTTCTATGGTTTTATAAATAAAAAACTACTGAGCTTTACTCCTCTTAATATATTCAATCGCTCAGTAGTTTAGCATCAGTCTTTCTTGTTCAATTCAACTAGTATATTTTCAGCGACATTTTTCGGAATTCCTAGTTTCGTAATATCTGTTATTTCAGCTTCTCTTATTGCATCGATAGATTTAAAATGTGTTAACAATAAATTTCTTCTTTTCGGTCCTACTCCATTAATTTTATCAAGCTCTGATTGAATTAAACCCTTTCCACGTAACTGGCGATGAAACGTAATTGCAAACCGGTGCACTTCCTCTTGAATTCTTTGCACTAAATAAAATTCATTGGAACGACGCTCTAAAGGAACGACTTCAGGAGGGTCACCGTACAACAATTCACCAGTTTTATGTTTATCATCCTTTACTAAACCACATAGCGGGATCGATAAACCAAGTTCATCTTCCAACACTTCTCTGGCAGCCGACATTTGGCCTTTTCCACCATCGACGATAATTAAATCTGGTAGCGGTAACTTTTCTAATAAAACACGCTTGTAACGGCGACGAATCACTTCTCGCATCGTCTCGTAATCGTCCGGACCTTCGACATTTTTTATTTTATATTTCCGATATTCATTTTTATCAGGTCGACCGTCGGTGAAAACTACCATTGCAGAAACTGGATCTGCTCCTTGAATGTTGGAATTGTCGAACGCTTCGATTCGGCGAGGTGTCTCAATTCCTAATATTTCTCCTAATTTTTCAACCGATTTTATCGTTCTTTCTTCATCGAGTTCAATTAACGAAAATCTTTCTTCTAACGCAATTTGGGCGTTTTTCATTGCCAGTTCCACGAGTTCGCGCTTTTGACCACGAAATGGGGTGTGGACATCTGTCTCCAATAGTTCTTTCAATAAATGCGCATCCGAACCGATTGGAACGAGGATTTGTTTCGGCTTTAAATTTCTGTGATGTAAATAAAATTGCCCGATAAAACTGATGAATGCATCTTCCGCTTCAGAATAAAACGGAAAAATCGACACATCCCGTTCGATCAACTTCCCTTGACGAATAAAAAATACTTGTATACACATCCAACCTTTATTGTAACTGTAACCGAAAATATCGATATCAATCTTATCATTGAACGTTACTTTTTGTTGTTCCATCACTGCTTCAATCGCTTGAATTTGGTCGCGCAATTCTTGGGCACGTTCAAAATTCAAATTTTCGCTCGCTTCAACCATTTTTTGATGCAATTCTTCTTTTATTTCTTTATAACCGCCTTGTAAAAATCTAGTAATTTCTTGAATGATTTGATCATACGTTTCTTTCGGAACCGGTTCGTCCCCACAAGCTAAACATTGACCTAAATGGTAGTATAAACAATACCGACCTGGTGGGTTATTACACTTCCTTAATGGATAAATTCGATCGAGTAGCTTTTTCGTTTCACGAGCGGCGATGACGTTTGTATAAGGACCGAAATATTTTCCGCCATCTTTCTTCAATTTACGTGTGATTTGCAATTGCGGATGACGTTCATTCGTAATTTTTAAATATGGATAACTTTTATCATCTTTTAACATCACGTTATATTTCGGATTATATTTTTTGATCAAATTCATTTCTAAAATTAATGCATCGATTTCTGATGACGTGACGATATATTCAAAGTCATCGATTTCCATGACGAGTCTTTGCGTTTTTTCGTCATGCGCACCGATGAAATAAGAACGTACCCGGTTGCGTAATGCTTTCGATTTTCCGACATAGATCACTTTTCCGTATTTATCTTTCATCAAATAACATCCAGGCTTTGCAGGTAATACTTTCAATTTTTCCTCGATCGTCGCTTTTACCATGTCCTCGCACCCCCTTCACGGCAATATACCCGCAACTAAAGATAATCCCTTGACTCATTAGAGTAACAAGGGATTATCATTCAATCTATATTTGATTAAGCATGTTTATTAATTAATTCTTCTAAAGCTTCTTTCGGCTGAAATCCGACAACTTGATCCACAACGTTTCCGTCTTTCATGAGTAATAACGTTGGAATACTCATTATCCCGTACTTGCCTGCAGTTTCTTGATTTTCGTCCACATTCAATTTAACGATTTTCACTTTATCTCCCATATCGCCATCAAGTTCTTCTAATACCGGAGCGATCATTTTACAAGGTCCGCACCATGGTGCCCAAAAATCAACGAGCACTAAACCTTCAGCAGTTTCCTGGACAAAATTTTGATCGGTTACATCTGCAATTGCCATTCATTATTCCTCCATTCAATCTTGGTTAATTCTGTAACGATTATATCATCCTTAGTTTTGCCAAGCTAGTAGTTTGCTTATTCATCATTGAACAATGATACGAACTGATCCTTTGAAAATAGCCCTTTGTCTTCAAATATAATTAGAAACATGCTTAAAAAAATCTGATCAAAATTGATCAGATTCCTATTATTGTTTTAGTTTTTTAATTTCTTCTATTAACAGTGGCACGATTTCAAACAAATCGCCGACAATGCCGTAATCAGCAACATTAAAAATATTTGCTTCTGGATCTTTATTTATCGCGACGATCACTTTTGAATTCGACATCCCTGCTAAATGTTGAATCGCTCCGGAAATTCCTACTGCGATATATAGATCAGGTGTAATAACTTTTCCAGTTTGGCCGATTTGTAAAGAATAATCACAATAATCGGCATCACATGCTCCACGTGAAGCTCCGACTGCCCCACCTAATAAATCAGCCAATTCATATAATGGTTTGAAACCTTCCGCACTTTTCACACCGCGTCCACCAGCTACGACGACACGTGCTTCGGATAAGTCGACACCTTCTGATTTTTTCCGAATGACTTCTTTTACAATCGTCTTTAAGTCTTTTACATCGACATCTTTTTGGACTATTTCACCTGTACGGGATTCATCTTTTTCTAAAGAAGCGATATTGTTCGGGCGGATCGTCGCAAAAATCATTCCTTCTTTGATCACTTTCTTTTCGAACGCTTTTCCAGAATAGATCGGCCGTGTAAAGACGACTTGGTCACCGTCATGTTCGATATCGATCGCATCAGAGATAAGCCCGAGCTCTAAACGACTAGCTATTTTCGGTGTTAAATCTTTGCCGAGCGCTGTATGTCCCATTACGATGCCAGTTGGTGACTCTTCATCGATCACTTCAAGTAACACTTGTCCATAACCTTCAGACGTATAGTTCGTCAAATTTTCATGACGCACAGTAATTGCTCGGTCCGCTCCATATTGAATCATTTCTTGTGCTTGGTCAGTTAAATCACCGTCACCTAGTAATAGTGCAACAACTTCCGCATCTTCATCGATTTTTTTTGCTGCTGCGATCGCTTCAAAACTTACATTTCGTAACTTTCCATCTCGAGACTCACCAATTACTAATACTTTTCCACTCATATCCAATCCCCTCTCATGCGAATGAAATTACAATACCTTTGCTTCATTGCGTAACAATGAGACTAATTCTTTCACTTGGTCTTCGATATCACCTTCGAGTATTCGACCTGCTTGTTTTTCTTCAGGTAAGAATATGTCTATCGTTTCCGTCTTCGCTTCGACATCTTCTTCGTCTAAATCTAAATCATCTAATTCTAATTCTTCTAACGGTTTTTTCTTCGCTTTCATAATCCCAGGTAAAGACGGATATCTCGGTTCATTTAAACCTTGTTGACAAGTGACGAGAAGCGGTAATTTCACTTCAATTTTTTCGATATCGCCTTCCACATCTTTATCGATATTCGCCGTATCTCCGTCAATTTCTAAACCGACGATCGTCGTGACGTAAGGGATACCGAGTCTTTCTGCGAGTCGAGGTCCGACTTGTCCGCTCGCCTCATCGATCGCGACATTTCCTGCCAAAATCAAGTCTACTTCTTTATCTTCGAAAAATGCTTCTAAAATTTTCACCGTCGTGTATTGGTCGCCTTCTTCAAGGTCCTCTTCCGTATTGATGAGCACTGCTTTATCTGCCCCCATCGCAAGCGCTGTCCGTAATTGTTTTTCCGAATCTTCATCACCAATTGTGACGACTGTCACTTCTCCACCGTGTTTATCACGCTGCACGATCGCTTCTTCAATCGCATATTCATCGTACGGGTTAATGATAAATTCCGCGCCATCGTCTTCGATTTGTCCATCTGTGACAACGATTTTATCTTCCGTATCGAAGGTTTTCTTTAATAGAACGTAAATATTCATCAAAAACTCCTCCTTATTACATATGAGTTATTATACGGTTTTCTTGTAACTTAATAAAATATTTCGTCTATCGATCGCGAAATTGCGGATTCCTTTTTTCGATAAATGCTTGAATACCTTCTTTCGCATCTTCCGTTCCGAAAGCTTCGCCAAATGATCGTGCCTCTTTTTGCGTACCTTCTTGAAAAGTTGAAACTTTCGCAAAAGGAATTAATTCCATCACTCTCCTAATAGACGGTTTACTCTTACTAGCGATTTTCCGCGCTAACTTCTCAGCAGTAAAAAAGACTTCATCTTCTTTCACAGCTTGATTCGCGAGTCCAATTGCCACTGCTTCCTCACCACTTATTGCTTCACCTGTTAAAATAAGTTCATATGCTTTCGCATTTCCGACTAATTGCGGTAAACGTTGTGTTCCAGCAAATCCTGGAATGATGCCTAAATTCACTTCCGGCATCCCAAGTTTCGCGTTGTCACTAACGATACGTATATGACATGCCATCGCAAGCTCTAACCCACCGCCTAAAGCAGCACCATGAATGGCAGCGATGATTGGAATGTGAAAATGTTCCATCCGGTCGAATAATTTTTGACCTTTTCTCGCTAACGATTCATAATCTGATGCTTTTTGTAAACTCGTAAATTCTTTAATATCAGCCCCTGCAGAAAAAAACCTACCTTCACCCTTCAACATGACAACTTTTACAGTAGCTTCATTTTCAATTTTGTCTAGTTTTCGATCAAGTTCTGATAGAATCTTGGTCGACAATGCATTTGCTGGTGGGCTCGCAATCGTCAAAGTAGCAATATGTTCATTTACTGAAAGTGCAATGACACTCAATGTTTTTCCTCCCTTACATTGGTTATATGAAAACGAATTATTAATGTAGGGAATTGATGAACGTGCAATTTATTTATTAAGTAAACCCTTCATTAATAATTGATGGACATCTTCCGCTTGATCGATTAACGAATATCGCTGTGATTTCATTACCCAAGTAGTTACCGTCTCATCTAACGTACCGAAAATCATTTGGCGGATAAGACGCGGATCGACATCATCGCGAAATTCTTTTTCATCGATTCCTTGTTCAACGATCGAATCGATAACATTTAAATAAGACTTTAATACTTTATTTATTTCTTTTCGCAACTCTTGTTTTGATTGTCGTAACTCTAATTGAGTGACGATTGCTAAATGTGGAGATTCAGAAAGTTGTTTATAATGCATTTTAATAAGTGTCAGCAATTTTTCACTTGCGGAATTCTTTTCGGAAATCGCTTGAATCGTTTTTTCGATAAAAAGTCCCATTTTTTCTTTGAAAACAGAAACTAAAATATCTTCTTTATTTTTAAAATATAAATAAATCGTTCCATCAGCTACATTCGCTTTTTTAGCAATTTTAGATACTTGAGAATTGTGATAACCATTTTCCGCTATTACTTCTACAGCTGCTTCGATAATTTGTTTATATTTAGGTCGATCTCTCATTGATGCTCCCCTCGCTTTAAACAAAAACAACTTATGAATGACTAATCATTCATAAGTTATTGTAGCGTTTTCATTCTATATTGTCAATTCAGTTTATTAGTATTATTATACACTAGATTGCTTGCTAACATCAACGATATAGAATGAAAACTTATTTAATTTTCAATCTATTTTATTAGCAATAAATTCCATTCTTTCGTTCTCTTAGTTCACTGCTTCTTCTTCTAGTGTAGCGATTGATTCTTCTATTAATTGCCTTTTTAAGACTTTTCCGACAATTGTTTTCGGAAGTTCATCTCTAAATTCATAAATTCTCGGTACTTTGAATGCTGCTAAATGTTCGCGGCAAAATTCATTCAACTCGTTTTCATCGAGTGTGACACCTTGTTTAGGTACGATTACTGCTTTTACCGTCTCGCCACGATACTCGTCCGGAATACCGATTACTGCTGCTTCTTGAACACCAGGATGTTCAAACAATACTTCTTCAATCTCGCGCGGATAAATGTTGAATCCACTTGCGATAATCATATCTTTTTTTCGATCTACGACGTAGAAAAATCCGTCTTCATCCATATATCCTATATCGCCTGTTAACAACCAACCATCTTTTAGCGCTTCTTTCGTTTCTTCCTCTCTATTCCAATATCCGAGCATCACTTGCGGTCCTTTAATGGCGATTTCACCTATTTCACCTATTGGTACTTCTTCTAACGTTCCTTCTTTCACAATTTTTGCATCTGTATCCGGCCATGGCACTCCAATGCTTCCATTGATTCGTTTCCCCCAAATAAAGTTAGCGTGTGTCACTGGTGCTGTTTCTGTTAATCCGTATCCTTCTACTAATTTACCACCTGTGATTTTTTCGAACTGTTCTTGCACTTCCAATGGTAAAGACGCAGAACCACTTATACAAGCTTGGATGGAAGATAAATCGTATTTTTCAATATCAGGATGATTCAGTAATCCGATATAAATCGTCGGTGCTCCTGGAAATAACGTCGGTTTATGTTTTTCGATCGTTTTCAAGACGTCTTCCACTTCAAACTTCGGCAGTAAAACCATCGTCGAACCGTATAATATCGATAAGTTCATCACTGTCGTCATTCCGTATACATGGAAAAACGGAAGTACCCCTAAAACGACTTGTTCTGCCCCTTTTAATTTATACATCCAATGAGTACACATTTGCACGTTAGCGACTAGATTATAATGGCTTAACATGACGCCTTTCGGTTTTCCTGTCGTCCCACCTGTGTATTGAAGTAGAGCTAAATCTTTTTTCGGATCGATTTCTACTTGCATATAATCTTCGGAAACGCTTTCAAAAATGTTTTTCCATATGTGAGTATCTTCTGTTTCCTCTACTTTTACAGACATGTTATATTGACGTTTCTGGATAAATGGGTAAATAATATTTTTCGGAAAAGGTAAATAATCTGCAATTCTTGTGACGATAATATGGTCTAAATTTGTTTTTTCGCGAACTTTTGAAACACGAGGCAATAGTATGTCGAGACAAACGATATATTTTGCACCGGAGTCTTGTAACTGATATTCCAATTCTCTTTCTGTATAAAGTGGATTTACTTGAACGACGATTCCCCCAGCGAGCAATGCACCGTAGTAAGTGATCACCGCTTGAGGAGTATTGGGTAACATGCTAGCTACTCGGTCACCTTTTTTTAATCCTTTCTTTTGTAAGAAGTTCGCTACCTTTTTTGCTTGAGATAATAGCTCACCGAAAGAGATATCTCTTCCTAAAAAGTGAATCGCTTTCTTTTCTTTGAACTTCTCGCCACTTTCTAATAAAAATTGATAAAGTGGCACTTCGTCATACTTTAACGACTTAGGAATTTCAGCAGGATAATGTTGATGCCAAGGCCGATTCATATCCATTCGACAATCCTCCTTTATGAAATTGTTCAATACGTTAAATGAAAAACCAATAAGCAACACCTATAATCAAAAATACGATTGCGACCGAGATTAAAATTCTTGCTAGTTTTTCAAAAACCATGATGATATCCTCCATTTTCATCGAGAAAACCATTTGAATAGGTGAGTTTCTCAAATTCTACCATATAATGAACCGTAATTCAATGACTAAATGAATAGTTATTCAATTATCACTTGAATTCAACGATCGTCACACCACTACCGCCTTCGTTTGCAGCTCCAAGGCGATAATTTTTAATATAAGGATGTGATTGAATAAATTTTTCTACACCTTTACGAAGCGAACCTGTTCCTTTACCGTGAATAATCGTCACACGCGGATATCCTCTAACGAGCGCATCATCGATATATTTTTCTAGAATATTCATCGCATCTTCATATCTTTCACCGCGTAAATCTAATTCTGTTTTTACATCATCAGCTGCTGTAACGACTCGTGTAATCGGTCGTTGTTCTTCTTTCACATCTTCAGCTTGTTTTTCGACGAAGATCAAATCTTTTCTTTTCGCTGTTATTTTCATCATCCCAATTTGGATGACGTATTCATTTTTATTTTTCTTTTCGATAATTTGACCAGTTTGTTGCAACGTTTTATGTTTAATTTCGTCACCGACTGAAAGTTCTTCCATTTCAGTTTTAACATCTATAATATCGTCTTCTTTCGTCAATTCCGGTTTCGCTTCTTCTAACATTTTTTTCGTTTCGATCCATTCGTGTTCTTTAAAGAGTGCTCTATCTTTCATTTGGCGAACTTCATCGACGATCATTTCCGCTTCTTCTTTCGCTTTTTCTAACGCTTTTTCTGCTTTTTCTTCCGCTTCACGATACAATTGCTCTCTTTTTCTTAAAAATAGATTCCACTCATTCTTTAATTGTTCATGTAATGTTTCAGCTTCTTCCAAAATAAACTGGGCTTCATCCAATTCTTTTTCTGCTTCCTTTTTCGTTCTTTCTAACGCAGCGATCATGTTTTCTACATTTTTCGAGTCGATGCCGAGATAACCTTTTGCCCGGTCGATAATTTCTTTCTTTAACCCGAGCCGGTCAGAAATTTCAAAAGCGTTGCTTCGACCAGGGACACCGATTAGTAATCGGTACGTCGGTCGTAACGTTTCTACATCGAATTCCATCGAAGCATTCATAACAGATTCACGATTATAACCGTATGCTTTTAATTCTGGATAATGTGTCGTTGCTACGACTCGAGCTTTTCTAAGAATAACTTCATCTAACAACGCCATCGCCAGCGCTGCCCCTTCTTGCGGGTCAGTACCAGCCCCTAGTTCATCGAATAGTACGAGTGATGTTTCATCGATCTTTTCCATCATACTCACTATATTCGTCATATGCGAAGAAAATGTACTTAAACTCTGCTCGATCGACTGCTCATCACCTATATCAGCGAAAATTTTTTCAAAAACGGCTACTTTACTTCCTTCAAAAGCCGGAATTTGTAATCCTGATTGCGCCATTAATGTACATAGTCCGATCGTTTTTAACGTGACCGTCTTTCCTCCTGTATTCGGACCGGTAATGACGATCGCGTGATAATCTCTTCCGAGTTCGATATCGTTCGCAACGACTTCATCGTCAGGAATGAGTGGATGTCGTACGCGTTTTAACGCGATGAATCCATCCGTATTTAGAATTGGTTTTGTCGCGTTCATTTCCATAGCTATTCGCGCCCGAGCGTTGATAAAGTCGACTTCCGCAATAATTTGTAGATTGCGCAAAATATCATCTTTAAATTGAGCAATTTTCGAAGTAAGTTTACGTAAAATGACTTCAATTTCTCGTTTTTCTTTCTGCATCAATTGTTGAATATTGTTATTTAATTCAATAATTGCTCGTGGTTCCATAAACAACGTTTGTCCTGATGAAGATTGATCGTGCACGATTCCACCGATAGCACTTCGATGCTCATGTTTTACTGGGAGCACGTAACGATCATTTCGAATCGTGACGATCGTATCGGATAACATTTTGCTTTTTGTTCGGATGAGTTGTTGAAGACGTTCTCTTACTCTCGCTTCGTACGTTCGTATCGTCTGGCGAATTGATTTCAAAGTAGGTGAAGCATCGTCCACGACTTCGCCATGTTCGTCAATTTTTAACTTAATTTCC
This sequence comes from uncultured Bacilli bacterium, assembly GCA_963766835.1. Lineage (GTDB taxonomy): Bacteria > Bacillota > Bacilli > Bacillales > Amphibacillaceae > Pseudogracilibacillus. Next base: position 34,213 of record CAVYBX010000010.1, on the reverse strand, counting down.
TTCTCTAAATGATGTAAAGGTGATATATCGCTTACTCGTCCGGTTAATAACGGAATTTCAGCTTCAAGATTTTCAATAAAATTTTTCAATTGGCGACCACTATATAAAACTTGGGCAATTTCTAAGCATTCAGTCGTATTTAACACACTTCCGATCGCACTTCTTTTCACACTATCTGAAACGTCGACTAAATTAGCAAACGGAATCGCCTGATTTAATCGGTAAATAGTTAATGCTTCATCTGTTTCGTCTTGCAACTTTTGTACTTTTTCTATATTTGTATGCGGAGTTAATTGATCCGCAAGTTTCCTTCCGACTGAAGTTGCAGCATGTTCTTTGAGCATCTCTTTAATTTTATGAAATTCTAATACTTTTAACGTCCGTTCATTCATGAAGTACATTCTCCTAACATCAACTATTTATTGCGATTTAAAAAGTTCAATAACGTATCTCGATCCCAAGTATTTAACACCGATTCTTTCTTTAACCATGCTTTTCTACCGACTTTTACACCGTATTCCATATGGCTGAAAGTTGTCGTTCGATGAGCGTCAGTATTGATCGCAATCGTAACTCCTTCATTCTGTGCTTCTTTTAACCATTTCGGTGCTAAATCAAATCGGTGTGGATTTGCATTTAATTCAAGCGCTGTATTCGTTTTTTTCGCTCGTTCGATCAACTTCTCCATATCTATTCGATACCCGTCACGACGACCGATCAGTCTACCAGTCGGGTGGGCAATAATATCGACGTACGGATGATCTAACGCCGCAAATAGCCTTTTCATGATCTCTTCTTCAGACTGATGAAAACTTGAATGAATTGCGGCAATGACGATGTCTAACTCTTTTAACATATCATCTGAAAAATCTAACGTACCATCTGGTAAAATATCCATTTCCACTCCCGCAAAAATATGAATGTCGTCATATTTTTCATTTAAGCGGTCGATTTCTTTACGTTGTTCCCTCAGTCGTTTTTCATCTAAACCGTTCGCGACACGTAAAAATTTCGAATGGTCTGTGATCGCGATATATTCATAACCTAGCTTTCGAGCATGCTCGACCATTTCTTCAATCGAATCTGCCCCATCGCTCCAAGTAGTATGCAGATGAAGATCGCCACGAATGTGTTCAAGTTCCAACAATTTTGCGTCTTGTTTAAATGCCTCAATTTCACCTTCATCTTCTCTTAACTCCGGAGGTATATAATGCAAGTCGAAAAACTGAAAAAATTCTTCTTCAGAACGAAACTGTTTTATTTCTCCAGTTTCTTCTGATTCGACACCGTATTCGTTAATTTTTAAGCCTCGCTTTTTAGCTAGTTGGCGCATTTTCACATTATGTTCTTTCGAGCCAGTAAAATGATGGAGCGTCGTAACAAATTCTTTTTCGTTTACGAGCCGAAAATCGACATGGACACGATATTGATCATTTAACATAACCGAAACTTTCGTATCGCCACTAGCGATTACTTCATCAATCATATCTAATTGTAAAATTTTTTCACGTACTGTATGAGGATGATCGGTGGCGATGATAAAATCAATATCTTTGATCGTTTCTTTTAAACGACGTAAACTTCCTGCTAAACTAAATTTTTCAATTTCAGGAATTTGTAATAAGTACTGTTCTATTTCCTCCGCTAATTGTAACATATAAGCGACAGGTAATCGCTCAGGGCGCTCATGTAAATTTTCTAGAGCACTTAAAATATTTTCTACTGTTTTCTTACCGAAACCTTTTACTTTTTCAACTTTTCCTTCTAGGCAAGCTGTTTTTAATGTTTCGGCATCAACGATTTGGAGTTCTTTATATAGTATAGATAATCGTTTACCGCCTAAACCGGGAATTTGTAATAAGGGGATTAAACCTTGGGGAATTTCTTCTTCTAATTTCTGTAACGTTTCACACGTGCCTGTCTCCATAATTTCTAAAATGACATCGTTCGTCCCTTTCCCGATTCCAGGAACCGTCGTAAAATCATCTATCTCGTTTAACGAACGTACGTCACGATCTAAACCTTGTGCCGCTTTTCGATAAGCAGCGATACGAAAGGGATTTTCACCTTTTAACTCTAAATATGTGGCGATTTCCTCTAACACTTTTACGATATCTTTTTTATCTAACGACATTTACGTTCTCACCTTTCAAAAAGACTTCATGAAAAAATCGTTGAAAGGCAAGGAATCCGACGGAAATAGCGTGATTCGAAAACTTTTGCACAGAATTAATGATTAAAAGTGCAATTATTTGAAGTAACATCCGTGGAAAAAGAAGCCTATTCAACGATTTTTAATTTGAGCAACTCCTTCAACTGTAAAATTTACTCAATACTTCTGTAAACCATAAAGATTTAAGTGCATTCGATAAAAATGGAGTATGTTCAACAATTAACGTCGCTAAAAATGAACTTTTTATATGTGTTTGAATCGAACCGATTGGAACGAGCGCTAAAATAAATAAGATAATAAACGTGATAAAATAAATTTCTAAAAACCCGAGAACAGCTCCTAATATTTTGTTGATCGATCGTAATACCGGTAAATTAGCAAGGGTATCTAACATCGATGCGATAATTTGTAATATAATTTTCGTACCAAAAAAAATGATTGCAAAAGCAATCGCATTATAAAACGCATCTTCTAACGGCATCGTATTTAAAAACACAGCCCATAAGCTGTCATCTCCGATATCTGGATAAGGTATCCATAATGCCACGATACTTGCTAATTTACGGAAATACAATGCAGCGACGATAAATGCGATAATAAAGCCTGTTAAATGCATTAATTGTAAAATGAATCCTCTTTTTAAACCTCTAAAGAAACCGAAAACGAGTATGAGAATAATGATTAATGAGACCATTTTAACTTTCCTCTTCCAATAGTGATAATAGTTCTTCGTATTCTTCTTTTAAAGTTTTATGTTCTTCTTGCAATTTTTCGAGTACATCTTTTACATTTTCATGTTCTTCTTTTAGTTTTTCATGTTCATCGGTTAATTTTACATAATCGTTCATCGTATTAATTGCCGTTAACACTGCTAAACTAGTAGAATCTAAATGTTTGTTTGCACGATAGATCTCTTCCATTTTTTCATTTACTAATTTCGCTACTAATTCAACGTGTTCTTTCGGTTCTGTTCCAACGATAGTATATGAACGTTTATTGATTGTTACAGTTATTTTTGTGCGTTCATTTTGTTCACTCACACTAATGTCCTCCTACAATAAGAACTTAGTACAGGAAATAATTTATTTCGATTCGTCTCGTGCTTTGTACAATTTTAAGATGTATTCATATAAACAAAGTGGTACAATTAATTTTAACATGAAAAACAAGTTTTAGGAAACGGTTATATCTATCATTTGTGGAGTGATAAAATGGGACAAATATCGGCAAATTTCTCATTAGAAATGATCGAAACGATGAAACAATTTTATCAAGAAGAGAGCGAAAATCCACCTCAAGGTGCTCTGTTTCGTGCGCGAAAAAACGGGGTAGTGATTACCGGCTATAAAAGCGGCAAAGTTTTATTCCAAGGAGCAAATGTAGAAAGCGAATTTGCAAAATGGGAAAAACAACAAGTGAATCGACAGAGGACTAGCCGTTCAAAAACGGAATCGAAGTTCGCTCCACCTGAATCTTTGTTCTCACAAAACCATATCGGCTCTGATGAGTCGGGAAGTGGTGATTATTTCGGTCTGATTACTGCATGTGCCGTCTATGTCGAAGCAGGACAAATCGAACAGTTGCGCGAGATCGGTATCCAAGATTCAAAAGCACTTAGCGATCGAAAAGTAAAACAGTTAGCGAAACAACTTCTCGATCTTCACATTCCATATTCGCTCATAGTGCTACGAAATGAACGGTACAATGAATTGCAACGACAAGGATGGACGCAAGCGAAAATGAAGACGATGTTACATCACGCGGTCATCGAAAAAGTGATGGAAAAAAGGAACGTAACAACTAAAAAAGGAATTTTGATCGACCAGTTTTGTCCGAGCGACGTATTTATCAATTATTTAACACAAGAAAATAAATTGCTTTTCGATCATACATACTTCATGACGAAAGCAGAAGATTACTCGATCGCAGTTGCAGCAGCATCAATTATTGCAAGAGCTAGTTCTTTAAAAGAACTGGACGAACTATCACAATTCGTAGGTGTCGACTTATTAAAAGGTGCTTCTGCTGAAGTCGATCGTTTAGCTGCTCAAATGATGGGAGAAAAAGGCGAATCTATTTTAAACAAAATTGCGAAAATCCATTTTGCAAATACGAAAAAAGCGAAAAAATATTTAGCGAAAAATTAAAGGAATATTCCCTGGGCCATAGCAATATTCAACATTTTCCGGCACTCGCTTCGTAAAACCGCACTAAATTTGTCGTAAAAACTTATATCTTTGTATGTGAAGGAAAGCGATTCATTGAATTTTCTTTATAAAGTTCAGGAACTAATCGATGAATCTACCATATAAATAATGCTGTTACACTTTTCTCATCCAAGTGCAACAGCATTTCTTATTAATTTTTCTTTTCTTCTCGTTTTTTAGAAAGGTTGATAAATCGTTTAAGCTTATCGGCAACTTTTCTAAACACCGTACTTTCTTCGTATACACCGTATTCATCTTGTTTACCAGCTGGAATACCAGTTAATATTTCGATACCTTCTTCTACCGTTTTAATTGCATATATGTGGAATTTTCCTTCTTTCACCGCTTCGACAACTTCATCTTTCAACATTAAGTTCTTGACGTTTTGATGTGGGATAATAACTCCTTGTTCCCCTGTTAAACCTTTACTTTTACATACTTCATAAAATCCTTCGATTTTTTCATTCACCCCGCCGATCGGCTGAATTTCACCTTTTTGGTTAATCGATCCTGTCACTGCAATCCCTTGATCGATCGGGACTTCCGCTAAGCTTGATAAAAGTGCATACAATTCTGTACTTGAAGCACTATCCCCGTCGACTCCACCGTACGATTGTTCAAAGGCAATATGAGCTGTTAATGCTAACGGATGTTCTTGAGCGAATTTTTGACCTAAATAACCACCTAATATGAATACCCCTTTGTTATGAATTTTTCCACTCATATTACTTTCCCGTTCGATGTTGATAATACCATTTCGTCCAACAAACGTCGTCGCAGTAATACGTGCTGGTTTTCCGAAACTATACTGCCCTAAATTGTATACAGCAAGCCCGTTCACTTGCCCAATTTTTTTCCCTTCAGTATCGATTAAAATCGTACCTTCATCGATACTTTCTTGAATTTTCTCTTCATATAAATTGTTTCGGTAATCACGTTCCTTGATCGCTTTTTCAACATGTTTTTCACTAACGAGATCGTCGCCTTCCATTTTTGCCCAAGTATCTGCTTCATAGATGATTTCAACTAATTGGTTAAACCGTGTTGACAATTTCTCTTGATGACCAGCAAGTCTCGTACTATATTCCACAATTTTAGCGACCGCTTTACGGTCAAAATGGTGTAAATCATGTTCGTTGCAATGTGTATGGATAAAACTCGCAAGTCGCGTCATATTTTCTAAATTGTAGTCCATTTCGACGTCGAAGTCTGCTTTAATTTTAAAAAGTTTTCTAAAATCTTCATCATAATGATAGAGCAATTGATAGATTTCTAAATTTCCGATTAAAATTACTTTTACATCTAGTGGGATCGGATCTGGATTTAATGATGTCGTCGTGATTAAACCGGCATGCTCGCCGATATTTTCAATTTGCAATTTATGATTCAGTAAAGCACGTTTTAACCCTTCCCATGCAAAGCTTTGCGTCAAAATATCTTTCGCTTGGATAATGATATAGCCACCGTTGGCATAATGAAGAAATCCAGGTTTTATTTTCGTGAAGTTCGTGCTCATGACACCCATACGATTCTCATATTCTACTTTTCCGATTAAATTATAGTACGTCGGGTTATCAGCAGTGATGACAGGAGCTCCTTCTGTTTCGCTATTATCGACGATCAAATTTACTTTATACTTTATGTACGGGTCATTTCCTCTTCTACGTACAAACATATCTTGAAACGGATTTGCTTTGCCTTCATCTTCATCGATTAGAAAATCATCGATATTTTCTAATATATCTTCTTTTACCGCATCGAGATAATCGATGACGTCTTGACAACTTTCATACGTTTTCTTTAACTCATCGAAATGGTAACCCGCAGCAGTCAATGCAACTTTTTGATCTAGTTGCTCTAATGTTTCTTTCGTTTCTTTTTCGATGTCGCGTATTTCTTTCGTATAATTTAAAATTTTCTCTTGTAACGCTTGAGATTTTTCTTCAATTTCTTTTAGTTGTTCTTCACTTAAAACGCGATACTGTTCTTCCGTAATCGGCGTTCCATTAATGACAGGAATCGTAATAATGCCAGATCCAGATTGGCGAATAAGAAATCCAGATTCCTTCGCAATTCTATTAATCTTTTCAAAAACTTCATTACTTTTTCCTTGAAATTTGCGGATAATGGCATTTTTCTCTTTTTGATAGTTTTCTTCATTGAAAGCACGCGGAATATCCGTCTTCAAGTTTTCGATCAAGTTTTCCATATCTTCCTTCAATCTTTTCCCCATGCCGACCGGAAGTTGTAATGTTTTCGGCTTTTGTCCGTCTTCAAAATTGTATACGTAACACCAGTCATAAAGTTCCGCTTCTCTTTTAGCGAATTCTTTAATGATAGAATTTGTAAATGTCGTCTTCCCCGTTCCAGCAATTCCAGCAACATATATGTTGTAACCGACTTTATTAACGTTTAAACCGAATTTCATGACAGCACGGCCTCGTTCCTGACCGACGATGCTCGTTAATTCAGGAACTTGTTCTGTCGTTTCAAATTCAAACTGTGTATAGTCAACTGTACGTTTTAACTTACCAGGTGGCAATGATAACCGTTCTTTTATTGATTGGGCATTGTTTTGACTATCCATTTTGCATCACCTTCATTGTGATATTGTCTACCTAATTCGACTATAATTGTGAAAATTCATTTTAGCAAGCAAAGCGTTAGTAAAATATAAGATAAATGGCAAATTTTGTTCATTTATTGTAATGAATTGTTCACTTTTCTCTCTAATTCTAGTAAAGTCTTCTTCAAGTTTAGCCCTTCTCGAAAACCACCTAAATCTCCATTTTTACGTATGACACGATGACATGGAATGACGATGAGTAGCGGGTTTTTGCCGACAGCATTACCGACGGCACGGACTGCAGTTGGTTTACCGATTTTTGTTGCGATTTCTGTATATGTTGAGGTCTTACCGTAAGGAATATCTATCAGGGCTTTCCACACTTTTTGTTGAAACGGTGTACCGTATAGGTCGAGCGGAATATCAAATTTTTGTCGTTTTCCTTCAAAATATTCTATCAACTGATTTTTATACGGTTGCATCAAATGGTCGTTTTTTTCAAGCGAAAATTTATCAATATATTTTTCTAATTGTTCTACACCTTCTTCCTCGTTTAGCGCTTGTGAGCTTATGTAACAAAGACCTTTAGGAGTTGCTGTAAAAAAAAGGGTATAGTTTCGAAAGTTCAAGAAAGTATAAAATATCGTAATTCGTTTTTCCAACATCGTCACTCCTGAAAAAATTTTCTATTATGTTTATTCTAATTGCAAAATGATATGATTGCTATCGTAAAAAAATCCCCTTAACTAGGGGAGGGAAATATAAAAAAATTTTTATTTTCAATCAATGATAAGATCTTAGTTTTTTAAGCCACTCAATTGGTAATGAATCCTACAATATTTCTACTAAGCTTGTAACAGCTACTTTAGATGAAGTAATATAATCCAATTTATCTAATTGCATTTTTGTTTCAAATGGACTATGAGTCTCATAAACATTTAATAAGTTAGTCATCCACATTGAAAAACGTTGAGCTACTTGTGGTGTTTTAGTTAAAATACCTAATCGTCCATATGGATATACTTTTTCATACTCTTTTCGAACTGTTTTCAGAATATCTTGCCTTGCCTCCTTATTCCATGATATCGTCACATCCCGCAATAAAATCATATTTTATTTGTTGCTTAAAAATATTTTTAGTTAAAGTAATTCTGCAATTCGAAGATGAAATAACATGTAAAGTTACATCTTTAACGTTAAATCTAATCTTTCCTGACGCGTACATTCTATTTTCAAGTAAATCTTTTATAGTTCATGTTGTGCATAATCCATAATCGATTTACAAGTGAATTCCTTAAAATTTATTCGCGTTTGTTGACTTTCGTATTGTATCTCTATTCCCTCATATATTTCCCTTCTTTCATCATCTTTTCTTCTACATTTGTTTCATTTAGTAGATCCACAGTTCTTTGCTTAAATACTAATTCTCCTGCGCGAATATTCTTCAAGTTCCTTCCGAGATTTTCTTTCCAAAATAACTGAGTCAATTCCTTGTAAATCTAATAAGTGTGAAAGCATAAGACCAGCACCAATAATTCCAACTTGAGCTTTCATTAAAAATTTTCTTTCAATTTATAACTTTAGTTTATAAAATACTTTTATTCATTAAGTTAATGTTTTATTAGATTTGGTAAGAAAGTTGCAATTTCTGGAAAAATAATAAGTAAAATTGTAAATATTACCATAGTTATGACTGATGGAATAACTCCCTTAAATATCTTTTCAATCGGAACATCTTTAACAACTCCCGATATAATAAACACACTTAATCCTAGTGGTGGAGTTAATAAAGCTATATTCGTTACTATTATTATAATTATACCGAACCAAATTCCATCAAATCCTAATTGAATTACTAATGGATAAACTATAGGTAATGTAAGGACCATTAGTGCGATCCCTTCTAAAAACATTCCCAAAATAAAATAGATGATAAAAATAATAAATATAATTAGATAAGGAGAAACTTCATATGTTGCTACCTTATTTCCTAGAAAGATAGGTATTTGACTTAAAGCTAAAAATTTTCCAAATAAGGATGCGCCAATTAAGATTAAAAATATCATTACGGTAAGTTTAATCGTTTCATCTAAAGAATTTATCAATCCTTTAAATGTAAGCTTTTTCACTATGAGTGTAACTAAAAATGCACCCATCGCTCCTACTCCGCCAGCTTCACTTGGAGTGAAGATTCCAAAGTAGATTCCTCCGATACTTACGATAAAAATAAGTAAAAATGGCCAAACATTTTTTAATGAAACAAATTTTTGTTTCAAGGACGTTTTTTCTGTTTTTCTAGGTGCTAAGTTTGGATTTAAACGTACTTGAATATTTATCATAATCATGAAAAGTATTGTCATAATGATCCCTGGAATTATTCCTGCAATTAATAGATGCCCAATAGGTTCAGATGTAAGATCTCCATAGATGATCAGTAGAACACTTGGAGGAATTAAAGCCCCTAACGTTCCACCAGCTGCTACAGCTGAAGTTGAAAATGTTTTATTATATTTGTATTCATTCATTTCTGGCAATGTAATTCTAGCAATCGTAGCAGTTGTAGCATTTGCTGAACCTGAAATTGCTGAAAAAATGGAAGATGCTCCTACTGTTGCGATAGCAAGACCTCCACGCAGATGACCTATCCATTTATCAACTGCCACAAATAAATCCCTTCCAAGTCCCGTATTTGACATAAACATTCCCATCAATATAAATAAGGGAATTACACTTAAACTATAACTGTTTACTGTTCCAAATGCAGAGCTACCTAATTGAGCTAAACCAACATTAAAATCTGAGAGCAAGGATACACCTAGAAATCCGACTAAAATTAGTGATAACCCTACATTAACTTTTAATAATATCAAGACTAAGAAAACTATTATCCCTATTACACCTATAAGTTCAGGACTCATCATTATTCACCACTTTCAAAAGTGATTGTATAGCATCTAGTAAATATGTTAATGCGAACGAAAATGCTTCAAATATTGTTAAACCTATAAAAATATATAATGGTATTCCTAGGTCACCGCTGAACCCATTTCCAATCCAAGTTCTCTTCGTGTACTCAAATAGTTGCCATGTAATTAAAATCATTAATGCAAATAATAGTAATGAAACAGTGAATGAGCGAATATGATCAAGTTTTCTCGGCATTTTATTTGTTAAAAAATCAATCTCTATATGCCCCTTTGATAATTGAGTAGCCCCCATACTAAAGAATATGATGATAGATAGGATTAATCCGGTGAGTTCATATGTGCCTGTTATAGGATTATTAAAAAGAATTCTACCAAGAATATCGGCAACAGTTAAAAACATTAGTAAAAATAATAAACAAATAGAGATTTTATGCAAAACATTATTTATTGAACAGATTATTTTCTCTATTAATACTATCAACTTTTTTTGAGTAGATTCCTTGCTAGGAACATTTGTCCCTAGCAAGGTATTTTTCTCAATCTCTTGTTCGAGGTCCATTTTGAATCACTCCTTTTGTTCTTCAATTAATCTTAAAGCTTCATTATAAATTTTTTCCCCATCAATCCCTAACTCTTCCATATCAGCTAACCATTTATCAACCACTACTGATGATGCTTCTTTGAACTTTTCCAATTCTTCATCTGGTAATTCAATGAATTCAGCTCCAGCTGCTTTTGCTTCTTCTTCAGCACGTTCTTTTTGTTCATCAAAAGCAATACCAGCACGTTCAGCCATAGGTAATCCGAGTAGATTTTCTTCTATTAGCTTCTGATCTTCTGGAAGATTCTATCCCAACTATCCTTATTCATGGATACGTAGAACAAAGATGTATTGAAATTTCCAATTGTTACATAGTCCACTAAATCTACAATATTAAAATCTTTAATAGCTGCTACTGGGAAAACTCCACCATCAATAACACCTTTTTGTAATGAATCATATATTTCAGGTGCAGGTACTGATACAGGTGTGGCACCCCATGATTCAATCATTTCTCCACCTTCCACTGATGGAGTTCTTAACTTTAATCCTTTAACATCTTCAAAAGATCTTACCGGTTTATCCTTTGTTACGATAGCGTATGGATCAGCTGCATGAATCCACAATGGTTTAACATCAGAATATTCTTCTTGAATCTCAGGGAAAGTATCATACAAAGTTTGTGCTACAATACTTAATTCAGCTCCATTGCCTTCTGCTAAAAATGGGAGATGAAGGACTGTTTGAGCTCGATATTTACCTGGGTTGTACCCATGAAGTCCTCTTCCGACATCCATTATTCCAGTTATAATATTATCAAGCGTTTCCTGTGGACCTCCTAGTGCTCCACCTGTATGCATTTGAAATTTAACTCTTCCTTCAGTTAATTCTTCAACATCTTCAGCAAAAGAAGCAAATACATCATAGTTTTGGACATGATCAGGAGAGTCCATACTTCCAAACTTAAACTCTATCGTTTCTCCATTATCATTATTACTTGCTGAACCACTTACTTCTCCTTCTCCATCGGAACAAGCAGAAGTAATAAATAACAAAACTAACAAAATACTAATAATCGAAAATTTATTTTTAATAACCTTCATTTTTATCCCCCGTTTTAAATTTATAATTGTAGATTACATTAATTAAAGGCACTAACTTTAGATTTTACTTTTTCAAATGTAATAACAGCATTCCAGCTTCCTGATGATTGACCATCTGCTAAATACTTAGGTTTCATATCTTTTTCGATCATGCTGAATAACATTGCTAAATGCCTTCCCCCTGATTCAACCCTAGCCATCCGAGAATATTCTGGTAACATGTTATAAGCTGATTCATAATCTTCATCCATTACATATTCTATAAATTGCTTATCCAATGCATGTTCTGATGCAGTAGGTCGATTTTCTCTACCTCGAACTAAATTATGTGATAAAGCACCGCTAGATACAAATACAATTTTTTTATCCGTTTCACGTAACACTTTAGAAATTGCTTGACCCCATCGATACGTTTCTTCAAGTGTTGCGGCTAAAGTAACCGATAAATTCACAACTGGAATATCAGATTTTGGTGTTAAATATCTTAAAGGTACTACAGTTCCGTAATCCCAAACATAATGAGGATCATTAACACCTTTTACTTGTATACCGGCTTCTTCTCCTGCTTGAACTAAATACCGAGCAAGTTCTTCGTCACCTGGATATTCATATGGTACATCGTTAATTAAATCTGGAGCTTCTATTGCCGTTAAAATACCTTTGTGTACAGGTGTTGCGTCCACGTAATGAAAGAATGTTGACGGCCAATGGCAAGATACAAGAACGATTGCATCTGGCTTTTTTCGTTCAATCGTTTTCGCAACATCTTTCATCGCTGACACAAGATCTTTTTGGAATTCAGGAACTTGATCTTCATGACAAATACTAGGAACATGAGGAACTAATAAACTTAACTCAATCGACATTTCCATAACCTCCAAATTTAATTTTTTCATCAATTTAAAGAACACAAGTTATCTAAACATTTTTAAAAGCGCTTACATTTAATATAATTGTTCTTGTGCACAAACTTTATATTCATTTTTTAGACTTTCCAGCTATTCCCCAGTGGGAATCAGGTACCTCATGCACTAGAACTCTTACACTTTCTCGAGGTGCATCGAGTGTTTCTACCGTTGTTTCTGTAATATTTTCGATTAATTTCTCTACTTTTTCCGGTGGTCTTCCTTCAATTAAATTCACATGAATGATCGGCATACTTTTTCCTCCTTTTATCATTGTGCAGACATTAGTCAGTTACAGTAAATGAAACATCACCGAGTTCATCAAACTTTCCTACTACAACATCATATTTTTCAAGTAGAACAGCACCAGTTAATGCACCTGATAAAATGACTTCCCCCTCTCGTATTTTTTCTCCTTTTCTAGCTAACATATTTGCAAGCATCGCAATTGCATTTGCAGGATGACCTAATACAGCAGCACCTGTTCCTAGATCTTTTATTTCTCCATTAATCGATAATGTTGCCCCTACTAAATCAAGATCTACTAAATGAGGTTTCGTTAGTTTCGTACCAAAAACAACTCTTGAAGTAGAAGCATTATCAGCGACTACATCAGGTAATGTAAAGTCAAAGTTTTCATATCTACTATCGATTATTTCAAGAGCAGGTACAATAGCTTCTGTATGAGCTAATACTTGTGCACCTGTAACTCCAGGCCCTTCTAAATCTTTGCCAATTACAAAAGCAATCTCCGCTTCTACTTTTGGATGAATTAATTCTTGTAAAGAAACTTTCCCACCGTTATCTATTAACATATAGTCAAAAACATGACCGTAGATTGGTTCATCTATTCCCATTTGATTCATTTTCGCTTTACTCGTTAACCCCATTTTAGGACCAATCAATTTATGACCTTCAGCAAGTTTTATCGAACGATTTCTTCCTGAATTATATATGCTTCTTCAACATGTTAAGTCCGGCTTTAATTCGGCGGTTATTTTCTTAACTTCTTTCCTTTCAATTTCCCCTGAGATTAAATAGCTTGCCAAATTTTTCATTCTTTTTTATTCTACACTTATCCCTCCTTCTAGCAAATTCGCACATTTCTCTTTAGAAAGTTCAGCAGCTACATCAATGATCATATCTTCTTGACCACCGACAACTTTTCGCTTTCCCTAATTCAACCAAAATTTCCCGGGAATCAACTCCAAATCTTTCTGCAGCTCTTTGCAGCGTGAAGCAAGAAACTTGAATAAACTCCAGCATAACCTAACACTAAACTATCTTTTGTAATTTCCTGAGGTTTCTCTAAAATTGGAGCAACTAATTCTTCAGCAACATCCATTATTTTATATACATCTATACCTGTTTCAATATTTAACTTATCAAGTACTGCGACGAATACTTCGGTTTGTGTATTGCCTGCACCTGCTCCTAGACAACGAATACTTCCATCAATTCTAGTTGCACCTTCTTCAATGGCAACTAGTGTATTAGCCATTGCAAGTGATAAATTGTTATGAGCATGAAAGCCTACATTGACCGATAAACTTTCTTTCATAGCTCGAATTCTTTCCCTTACTTCATTCGGTAACATAGCACCTGCGGAATCAACAACATAAACTGTATCTGCACCGTAACTTTCCATTAATTTTGCTTGTTCAACGAGCTTTTCAACAGGTGCCATATGAGACATCATTAAAAATCCAACCGTCTCAAGACCGAGTTCTTTTGACAAAGTTATATGTTGTTGAGCAACATCCGCTTCAGTTACGTGTGTTGCTACGCGTGCCATTTTTGCACCTAATTTTACAGCTTCTTTTAAATCTTTCATCGTTCCGATTCCTGGTAATAACAATACTGCGATTTTTGCATTTTTCGCAGTATGAAACAGCAGCTTCAATTAATTTCATTTCATCGGTTAAAGATAAACCATATTGGAGCGAAGAGCCACCAAGTCCATCTCCATGGGCAACTTCTAATATATGGTACATTCGCTTCATCTAATGCTTTAACGATGTTGGATACTTGTTCGACTGTAAATTGGTGTCTAATAGCATGACTACCATCTCTAGTGCTACTTCTGTAATATATACATCACGTTTTCGTCATTCACTAAGTCAGCTCCTTTACTTTAAGAAAGTCGATGTTTCGCCCATTCTTCTGCAACTTTTACAGAAGCAGCTGTCATTATATCTAAATTTCCAGCATACACCGGTAAATAATCTCCAGCTCCTTCTACTTCTACAAACACAGTTACTTTATTACCATCAAAAATAGGTTCTTGTCTTAATCGTATATCCAGGAACATACAATTGTAATTTCTTCTTCCATCTTTATAATCGAATCTACAATCTCGTTTTGTTTCACTCGCTCACCTTCTACCATGCATATGTATTGTATTTCTCATTAAAATTGGTGGTTCCGCTGGATTTAAAATGATGATTGACTTTTCCTTTTTTAGCACCACCAACTTTTTCAACTGCCACGGGCAGTCGTTTGCGTAAATTCATCGATATTCGCTCGAGTACCTGGACCTGCACTTTTACTTGAAATAGTAGCAACAATTTCAGCGTATTTTACAGATTGAACTTGATTTACTGCATGAACAATTGGAATCGTCGCTTGACCACCGCAAGTTATTAAATTTATATTGTCAGCTTCTAAATGTTCATCTAGATTTACTGGTGGAACTACAATTGGTCCAACCGCTGCCGGTGTTAAATCAAGAACTTGTTTACCTGCTTCTTTTAGTAATTTAGCATGTACGGATATGAGCTTTAGCAGATGTAGCGTCAAATATGACATCTGCTAATTCAGGCTTTTCTAAAAATCCATCAATTCCATTATCGAATTGCAATATATCCCTTTTCTTTTGCTTTTTTCAAACCGTCTGATTCTGGATCTATA
Source organism: uncultured Bacilli bacterium (assembly GCA_963766835.1). Lineage (GTDB taxonomy): Bacteria > Bacillota > Bacilli > Bacillales > Amphibacillaceae > Pseudogracilibacillus. The sequence goes on along the minus strand of CAVYBX010000010.1, from coordinate 18,881 downwards.
CCAATTACAGCAGTCAACTCTAAAACAGGTGATCTTTCCAAGTTTGATCATTAAATCCGTACCAATATTACCTGATCCTAAGATCGCAACTTTTACTTTACTCATTTAATTCTCCTTTCTCTGTCTAAAAATGAACACTTACCTCTCCCAAATGTGCAAATCTTGCTACGAATGAATCTCCTTCATCCGCATCTACCGCGGCAGATAGTGCTCCTGATAAAATAACTTCTCCTGCATGAAGTGAAATGTCGAAATCCGCTAATCTATTTGCTAGCCAAGCAACACAATTTAGCGGATTACCTAGTGCTGCAGCACCGACACCTGTATTCACGATTTCACCATTTTTCGATAGAACCATTCCTAGTAATTCTAAATTTACTTCATCTAGCTTTGTTGGTTTTCCACCTAATACATAAAAAGCTGAGGATGCATTATCGGCGATCGTATCTGCTAGTGTAATCTTCCAATCTTTTATTCTACTATCAACTACTTCAATTGCCGGTAATATATAATCAGTTGCCTGAATAACATCTAGCGCTGTTACATTTGGACCTTTCAAATCCTTTTTTAAAATAAACGCAATTTCGCCTTCTACTTTCGGTTGTAAAACACGATTTTTAGGAATTTTTCCTCCATTTTCAATGACCATATTAGATAGTAAGTGTCCGTAATCTGGTTCATTAACCCCGAGTAAATTTTGCATCGCTTTTGAAGTTAAACCAATTTTTTTTCCAACTATTTTGTGGCCATCATTCACTTTTTCATCTATGTTTTTAAGTTGGATTCGATACGCTTCATCTACTGTAAGATTTGGCTCAACAGAAATAAGTGGCTCTATTTCTTTCTGATTTTTTTCAGCTGCCATTAATAGATTCGCTAATTTTATATGATTTGTTGCTAATTTAATAGCCACCTAAATTCACCTCTTTTACAATTTGATCGTTATATTCGATAATTCTGTATAAAAGTCGATACTATGCATACCACCTGTTCGGCCAATTCCACTATGTTTCATTCCGCCAAAAGGAGTTCTTAAATCACGTAAAAACCAAGTGTTTACCCAAATAATACCTGCTTCAATTTGATGTGCTACACGATGGCCACGTTTTAAATCATTCGTCCAAATAGTTGCACTTAAGCCATAATGTGTATCATTCGCTTGCATAATAACTTCTTCTTCCATATCGAACGGTACAACTGTTACAACAGGTCCGAAAATTTCTTCGCGAACACAACTTGAATTACGATCTAAACCAACGATAATTGTCGGTTCTAAAAAGTATCCTTTATCTAATCCCTCTGGTCTTTTACCACCCGTTAAAAATGTGCCTCCATCTTCCCGAGCAATTTTAAGGTAGTTATTTACCCGTTCATAATGTTCTTTACTAATTAAAGCTCCAACATTCGTATCTTCTGCAAATGGATCACCAACTTTTAGTTCCTTTACACGAGCAGTAAACTTCTCTAAAAACTCTTCATAAACTGGTCTTTCAACATAAATTCTTGAACCACATAGACAAACTTCTCCTTGATTTATAAAACTTGAACGGATCGTTGTTTCAATAACGTCATCCATATCCGCATCGGCAAAAATAATATTCGGATTTTTCCCTCCTAATTCATAGGAGAGTTTCTTTAGTGAATCTGAAGCCGCTTTCATAATTGTCGATCCTGTACCAGGTTCACCAATAAAGGAAATTGCATCAATATCAGGATGTTCGGCAATTGCCTCTCCTGCAGAATTTGGGCCAAAACCGTGAACGAGATTCACGACTCCATCTGGCACCCCAGCCTCTTTAATAATTTCCATTAAAACTGTCGCTGTCATTGGCGTCCACTCAGCAGGTTTAATTACTGATGTATTACCCATTCCTAAACACGGTGCCAATTTCCAAGTTAATAATAATAAAGGCAAGTTCCATGGTTTAATAATTCCTACAACTCCAACAGGGCGTCTATATGCATAATGGAGTGCTTGATCATCTTGCTGATACGCATCTGTCCCTATTGAAGTAATGTAATCTGCGAAAAAGTGAAAATTGTACGCTGCTCGAGGAATGTCGACTGTACTTGCAAGTGACAACGGTTTTCCAGTATCTAACGATTCTAAGTAAGCTAATTCTTCTTTCCTCTCTAAAATTAAATCTCCAATTCGACGTAAAATTTGTGAACGCTCTTGTAAAGTTTTCTTTTTCCATGGACCTTCTAAAGCGCGTCTAGCTGCTGCGACAGCATAATCGACTTCTTGCTTTCCACCTTCCGCTACAATACCCAGTACTTCCTCTGTTGCCGGATTTATATTTTCGAATGTTTTATTATTTTCTGAATGAACAAATTTACCATTTATAAAATGTTTACAATCAATTGCTTTCGTTTTGATTTGTACCATTGCATCGTTTCCTCCTACTAATTTTTATTTGTTAGCGCTAGACTAACACACGTAAGTTGCTCAAGCAATACCATTGTTGCTATATATGCAACAAATAGAAAAAATAATAAAAATTGTTTCACTATTGACAATTTATATTCAATTTGTTTAATATAAGGAAAAATTATATTTATTTTTACAATCGGAGGGATGAATTTGTCGAATAATTATTTAACATCAGTAAAAAATGCCCTTAAAATATTAAAATGTTTTACGATGGATGAGCCTGAAAAAAGAGTAATAGATATTTCGGAAGAACTAGATTTAAATAAGAGTACTGTTAGTAGAACTTTATCAACTTTAGAGAGTGAAGGATTTGTATATAAAAATCCGGAAACAAATCGATATCGACTTGGACTGACCATTGTTACATTGAGTGGAATTGTTAATAATAATACAGACATTTATAAAGAATCTATTCCTGTTTTAAACGAACTTGTAAGATCTATTGGTGAAACTGCTCATATTTCTGTTTTGGACAATTATGAAGTAATATATTTAGAAAAAGTTGAGTGTAATCATCCAGTTCGTTTTCTAACTCATGTCGGTAAAAGAAATCCTTTGTACTGTACAAGTTCTGGTAAAGTACTACTTGCCTTTTCACCAAAATATGTATTAGAAACAGTGATTGATAGAGGGTTAATAAAATATACAAATCAAACAATTACTGACCCTTTTAAGCTTAGAAAACATATTGCTGAAATAAAAAAGAAAGGGTACGCTGTTAGCTATGAAGAACTTTCAGAAGGTGTTAATTCAATTGCAGCACCAATTTTTGATTACACTGGAAAAGTTGTTGCTGCCTTATCAGTTGTTGGACCAAAACAACGAATTGACCATAGAAAACTAAAAGAAATAAGACAGCATACTATAAATGCTAGTAAAGAAATATCTAGTCGACTTGGTTATTGGAAATAATTGGAGGTAATCGTATGTATGATTTTCACACACATTTTATCCCTGAGGAAGTCATGTTATGGGTAAAAGAAAACAAAGATAAAATTAATGCAAAATGGATTCATAAAGATTCTTCTCATCATGAATTCCTAGAAATTAACGGAAAATGGGGATTTGCATTAAAAGATACATTTATAAATTTTTCTTTATATACGAAAGAAATGAATCAGGTTGGAGTAAACCATTCGGTCATTTCTCCGATTCCACAATTATTCATGTATGATTTTGATCCGTTTATTACAGCTGAAATGTCCAAAATATACAATAAATCATTAACAGATCTAGTAGCAATTCACTCGAATATTTCGGCATTAGCGACAGTTCCGTTAAATGCACCAGAACTAGCAGCAAATTTATTATCAGAAGCAATGAATGATAATCTTAAAGGTGCGATCATCGGTCCAGGACTGCCTGGGAAAATGCTATCAGATGATTATTTTATTCCATTTTTTGAGGAAGCAAATCGATTACATGCCATTATTTTTATACATCCTCTTTTAGCCGAAGACTCACGTTTAAAAAGAAGAAGGATGCCTAATTTAATTGGCGTTCCATGGGAAACGACGATTTGTGCTACCGATTTGTTATTAAGTGGATTTATTGATAAATATCCTCATATAAAAATTTTGCTAGCACATGGTGGAGGGTTTTTACCGTATCAATTAGGAAGATTAGATAAAGGGTTTGAGGAATGGAATGCTGTTTCAAAAGATCTTCAAGCACTTCCATCTGAATATGCGAAATCATTTTGGTATGACACTGTTTTATGGAATGAACAAGCAATTGAATTTTTAGTAAAAACTATTGGGGAAGAACAAGTTGTACCTGGTTCAGATTTCCCATTCGATTTATCTGCATTGCCACCAGTTGATAACAATAAAGGCAGTCAGAGACTATTATATAAATGATTTTTAAATAAATAATCTTCTTTAAATACCGCCATTTTTCTAAATTTAATCAAAATCTATTTAATTAAAATGTCCTCTCTCGAATTTGAAAGAGGACATTTGTTTTCCATTTATGATCTCACTCTCGCTCCGAACTTCTCATTTACCGCTTCAACAATTTTCTCAAATGATGCATCCACTTCTTCATCCGTCAATGTTTTTTCCGGGTCTTGATAATGAATGTTATAGGCGATTGATTTTTCATCATCTCCGACATTTTCACCTGTGTAAACGTCAAATGCCTCTACATGTTTCACAAGTGGTGCGCCGACTCGTTCGATCACTTCTTTCATCTCGCCGGCTAATACGTCATTTTTGACGACAAAAGCAATGTCACGTAAAATGGACGGATATTTTGGAATCTGTTCATATGCTAAGTTCAGGTCGATCTAATGTGCAAAATGTACTCTATATCGATATCAAATACATATGTTTCTTTTAAATCTTTTTCTTTTGCTAATGTTCGGATGGACTTGCCCGAGAAATCCAATTAGTTTATCTCCTGCAAAAATTGTTGCACGTCTTCCAGGGTGCATATCTTTCAATACTGCTTGTTCATATGTGACATCTATATTTAAATAGCGAAATAATCCTTCCACAATTCCTTTTACGACATAAAAGTCAACCGGTTTTACTTCTTGTTGCCATTTATGATCGACCCATGTTCCAGTAATTGCACCTGCTAAGACGAAGCTGTTCTTTCGGTTGTTTTGTAATAGTTTCTTCTTCGTTAAAAAGACGGAACCAACTTCATATAATGCGACGTTCGTCTTGTTTTCTTGCGACATTATATGTGAGGCGATTTAATAGTTCCGGAAGTAAACTGATTCGTAAATATTGATGGTCTTCACTCATCGGCATCGAAAGTGCAACAGGTTGTAAATCAGCATCAAGTTCTGGACTAACTAACCGATTGACATCGTCTTTATCCGTTAATGAATACGTAATCGCCTCAGATAAACCCACACTTTCCATATAGATTTAACTTTACGTGTTAATTGTTTGTTCTGAGTAAATCCACCTGGTTTGACATTTTACTGGTAACGTATATGGAAAATTGTCATATCCATAAATTCGTGCAACTTCCTCCAGCATATCTTCAAAAATCGTAATATCGCCACGACGTGTTGGGATATAAACAGTAAATATTGTCCGCCATTACGTTCAAATGAAAAACGTAACTTTCGTAAAATATCTTCGATTTCCTCAATTGAAATGTTCGTTCCTAAACGATTATTCACTTCCGTTACATTTACTTCTACCGTTTTTTCACTACGATCTAACTCATCAAACTCTGCCACACCTTTCACTACTTTTCCATCCGCATATTTATCGAATAATTCACATGCACGTAAACCTGCTTCTCTTACTCGATTTGGGTCGACACCTTTTTCATAACGAGTACTTGCTTCACTACGTAAGTCCTGTCTGCTTCACTGCTTTACGAATCCGTTTGAATCGAAATAAGCCGCCTCTAGTAAAATATTTTTCGTCTCATCATTTACTTCTGTGTTCGCCCCACCCATCACCCCTGCAATAGCAATTCCCTGTTTTACCATTCGTAATGAGTAAATTTTCGTTTGTTAATATACGTTTTTGACCATCTAACGTTACGATTTCTTCGCCATCTTTTGCACGTCGTACTACAATTTCTTTCGATTGGAGTAAATCATAGTCAAATGCGTGAAGTGGCTGACCGTATTCGAGTAATACGTAGTTTGTAATATCAACGACATTATTGATCGGACGAATACCTGCTGCTAATAAATAATTTTGCATCCATAATGGAGATGGTTTTATTTTTACATCTTTAATGATAAACGCACCATAATATGGACATAAATCATGATCATCTACTTTTACAGCAATATAATCTGCCACATTTTCATCAATTCGTTTTACTTCTGGTTCGGAAGTTCGATTTCTTCATCTAAAATCGCCGCGACTTCATATGCAACACCGAGCATACTTAATGCATCCGCACGGTTCGGTGTTAAATCAAATTCTAAAATCGCATCATTTAAATTAAGTAATTCCTCTACCGGTTCACCAACTACTGCATCTTCCGGTAAAACAACAATTCCTTCTGCAAATGCCGGATGGATAAATCTTTCTTCGATACTCCTAATTCTTGTAAAGAACAAATCATCCCGTTTGATTCAATTCCACGAAGTTTCACTTTTTTAATTTTAAAATTACCTGGTAGCACAGCACCTGGTTTTGCAACAACAACTTTTTGACCTTGTGCAACATTCGGTGCTCCACAAATAATTTGTAACATTTCTTCTCCAACATCCACTTGACAAAGTTTTAATTTATCTGCATTCGGATGTTGTATACATTCTTTTACATAACCTACGACAACATTTTTACTTTTTTCTTTAACGACATATTCAATTCCGTCGACTTCAATTCCTGATTTGTGTAATTTTTTCTGCTAATTGTTCTGGTGTTATGAACCGAAATCAACATAATTTTTTAACCAATTTAACGATACTAACAATTGAACATCCTCCTTTTACGCTTCATGAAATTGTTTTAAAAAGCGAATGTCATTTGTATAAAAATGTCGAATATCATCAATACCATATTTTAACATTGCAATTCGATCTGGTCCCATTCCAAATGCAAATCCTGTATATACTTTTGGGTCATATCCAGCCCATTTCAAGTACTTTCGGATGAACCATCCCCGCTCCTAAAATTTCAATCCAACCTGTCTGTTTACATACTGAACATCCTTTTCCAGAACATACTTTACAAGAAATATCCATTTCAACAGACGGCTCTGTGAATGGGAAAAAACTTGGACGAAGACGAATTTCACGATCTTCACCAAATATCTTTTTCGCAAATAAATTCAAGCGTTCCTTTTAAATCACTCATACGTACATTTTTATCGACATATAAGTCCTTCAATTTGCGTAAACTGATGGGAATGTGTCGCATCATCATTGTCACGACGATATACTTTTCCAGGACAAATCATTCGAATCGGTTCTTTCCCTTTAAAGCCGCATCGTTCGTGCTTGAACTGGTGAAGTATGTGTTCGTAATAATAATTCATTCGTAATATAAAATGAATCTTGCATATCTCGTGCTGGGTGTCCTTTAGGTAAATTCAACGCTTCAAAATTAAAATAATCTGTTTCCACTTCTGGACCTTCTCTCACTTCATATCCAAGACCAATAAATAAATCTTCAATTTCTTCAATGATCGAAGTTAAAATATGTTTGCCGCCAAAGTTTACAGGACGTCCCGGTAATGTGACATCGATCGTTTCTTTTTCCAAGTTGTTTTTCTAATTCTTCTTGCTCTAACTTTTCTTTTTTCTCATCAATAGCTGTTTGGATAGTTGTTCGTACTTTGTTTGCAACTCACCAATTACAGGTCTTTCTTCCTTTGATAATTTCCCCATTCCTCGTAAAACTTCCGTAATGGATCCTTTTCTTCCCAAGATATTTTACTTGAACTGTCTTGTAATTCTTTTAAATTATCTGTTCCTTGCACTTTTCAATCGCTTCTTTTTCAAGTGTTTGTAATTGTTCTTTCATTTAGAAAACCTCCTTCAATATTTTGCATCTCATGTACTTGGCAATGTGAACTTTGCCGTTCTTTAAAAGTCCGATTTTATGAGAATTAAAAAAAGCTCCTCCCTAAAGAAGGGACGAGCTTTTGTTTCGCGGTACCACCCTTGTTGATACAAAAATTGTATCCAACTTATTTTGATAATGGATTCAAATGAAATCCAGAACACGATTAAGTGTCAGCTCCAGAGTGAATCATAACAACTAGATCGAATAGAAATGCTTTCAGTCTAAGGCATTTCCTCCCTAGATTGACCTTTCATATTTGTTACTTGGCTCCTTCAAGCTTTTTACTATTAAACTAATTACAGTATAGCGAAGCAATTATTTATGCAAATATTTCTCATTTGATACATTAATATTCCCGCAGCAATACTAACATTTAACGATTCGCTTGACCATAGATCGGAATTTTTACTATTTTGTCCGCTAATTCTAAGATTCTTGATGAATTCCTGCACCTTCATTTCCGACGATTAGTGCAACTTTTATCTGGTAATTTCAACATCTATAATAATTTTCGCTTCCTTCAAGCGCACTTGCCCAAATCGTAAATCCATCTGTTTTAATTTCTTCAATTTCTTCTTATAAATTCGTTTGGTAAATCGGAATATGGAAATATGGACCTTGTGAAGCACGAATTACTTTTTCATTGATATGAATCCACTGTGCCTGTTACCTAAGACCAATTTGCGAAAAACCAGCTGCATCTGCTGTTCGAATCATCGTACCTAAATTACCGGGATCTTGCACCGCATCGATTAATAAGATTAATTTCTCATGTTCTACGGTAAGGTTTTCATTTTTACTTCGCAGCAATTCCTTGTGGAGTTTCCGTTTGAGAAATTTCCTTAAAAACTCGTTCATGTAACAATGAGATATGTCGTCATCTGACATACCAATCAGGAGTTCACACCTTCTTCACGATCACCGTTTCAATTTCCCAACCACTTTTATGATGCTTCTTCTATTAAATGAAATCCTTCAATTAAGAAATCTGTTTCGTTTTATTCGATATTTTCTCGTATGTAATTTTCGCCAATTGTTTTACTTGTTTATTTTGTATTGATGTAATCAACTTTTATCATTCCTAATTATATTTGTTTCTATCATACATATTTCTACTATGAACGGTCAAACTATTGTAAAAAGGAGGAATCAATTATGGATCTAGATATTAGAAAAGCAATTTTACATAATATAAAAGATAATTCAAAGAGACCAATTAGAAGCAACGATCGTTGATGCGATTGAAGACGGACAGGAAAAATTACTTCCTGGACTAGGTGTACTATTTGAATTAATTTGGAAACAATCGAGTGAAAAAGAAAAAATTGAAATGATTGAAGCATTAGAAAAAGGTGTACAAGCATCCACTAAATAGTTTTTGCACGCAAATTTTTTTAAATGACCTCATCTTTCCTTGATTTCATAGGAACAATTTCGTATGATGAAATAAGGATACATATATGAAACGAGATCAATTAGATGAGGCGATCTTATGAATAAAATTGACAGTTTATATTATGAACCGAATCGTACACGACAACAAGTAAATACAAATTCAGTGCGTCGGAATCGAACTTTCACGATTTATTACAAATGAAAATTGAAATAGCGCAGCAAATTAATCGTGAATTAAATAGAGGCGATCACTTTTTACTCATCATCAACATTACCGATGTTTTCGCCGAATTTATCATTATGGATGAATAGTTTCAATAGTGGATTTAGTTCATTTGGACCAATCAACGAAGCTTTTCAAGCGTATCGGACGACTTCTCCAGTCCGAATAAGAAACAGGCCAATATAAAAGCACCGACTGATCAGTTTAATCACTTCATTCGTCAAGCTGCAGAAAAATATAATGTCGATGAAAAATTAATTCATGCCATTATAAAAATGGAATCGAATTATAACCCGAACGTGACGAGTCATGCCGGAGCTGCTGGGCTAATGCAACTAATGCCTGTAACTGCGAGAGCATTGGGTGTGACGGATCGATTTGACCCGGCTCAAAATATCGATGGTGGAACCCATTATTTCAGTAAAATGTTAAAACAGTTCAACGGTGATATTAGAATTGCATTAGCCGCATACAATGCCGGACCAGGTAATGTCAAAAAATATGGTGGAATTCCACCATTTAAAGAAACACAAAATTACGTTAGAAAAGTTTTGGATTATTATTTAAGTTAAAATACAATTGGGACTGACCTAAATTATCAATTTTTAGGACAGTCCCTTTTCATATTTTGACGAAACGATTCATCATTTTTAAGCTAAACGGATTTGTTCTAACTTTTTATTGTCGAGTTTTTTAATCACTTCAACGAGTAATTTGACGGCATTTTCGAAATCATCACGGTGTAATATTGCTGCATGGGAATGGATGTATCTTGTTGCAATCGTAATCGATAATGAAGGAACACCGTCATGTGAAATATGAATCGCACCAGAGTCTGTTCCACCACCAGCCATCGAAGCATATTGAAATGGAATATTGTTTTCTTCTGCCATCTCAATGACGAAATCACGGAGTCCTTTATGTGAGATCATCGAAGCGTCATATAATATAATTTGCGGTCCTTCCCCTAATTTACTATCGGCATCTTTATCGGAAATTCCTGGCGTATCTCCTGCAATTCCTACGTCGACACCGAAGGCGATATCCGGATTTATAAGATGTGCAGAAGTTCTAGCACCGCGTAAACCGACTTCTTCTTGAATCGTTCCGACACCGTACACAGTGTTTGGGTGGTCTTCATTTTGAAGTTGTTTTAACACTTCAATTGCGATCGCACAACCAATTCGGTTGTCCCAAGCTTTCGCAAGGAGCATTTTTTCATTTTTCATCTGTGTAAATTCAAAATATGGAACGACCGAATCACCAGGGCGAACGCCAAATTCTTCTGCTTCCTCTTTACTCGTTGCACCGATATCGATAAACATGTCTTTAATTTCGACCGGTTTTTTCCGTTGTTCCGGAGTTAAAATGTGTGGCGGTTTCGAACCGATGACCCCTGTGATATTACCTTTTTTCGTCATGACCGTTACTCGTTGTGCAAGCATCACTTGATTCCACCAACCGCCTATCGTCTGGAAATATAAAAAACCATTTTTATCAATACGCGTCACCATAAAACCGATTTCATCTAAGTGTCCAGCAACCATAATTTTCGGACCGTTTTCAGTTCCAGATTTTTTAGCGATTAAACTCCCTAAATTATCTGTATAGACTTCATCTGCATACGGTTTTATGTATTTCTCCATCACATCGCGGGCTTCTTTTTCATGTCCGGAAATTGCGTTTGCATCCGTCAACTCTTTTAACATCGTTAATGTTGGATCTAACGTCATATGTACATTTCCTCCTTCAAAATAAAATTAATAACCTTGTTCTTGTCTTTCATAGTTTACTTCATTCTTTTTTTCATATGCTTCCAAAATATCTCTTTCATCGAAACCTAAAATACTACCAAGTTGTAAATATGCTTTAAATAATTGGAGGTAGTTTTCTTTTGATTGATCTTCATAAAAGTGTAAACATTGTTGAAAGACACGGTTAAATTGAAGAGTTTCTTGCGTATCAACTGTGTCAAAATCTATTTTAGAAAAATGATACCCTTTCTCTAAGCCAATTGACAATAAAAAATGGATATTGTCGACGTACTCTTCCAAGATAACTTTTCTTTCTGCCCTTTCTTTCGTACTCCAAAATTTAAAACAGCGCGTTTCATTCGCAAGTTCTCCTAATTCAACTAGTAATGCTAATATTTTTTCTTCGAGTAAATTTTGTCCCTGCAAAGCATGTTGATTTGAAATATAAGCATCTAATTCCTTTTGTTTGTTAAAAAGTTTCTGCCAATCCAACCGTCTTACCTCCCGTTCTTACAAGTATTGTAACATTTTTTATGTGCGATTTACTAATTAAATAAAAAATGCTAGCAATTACGTTATTACTTTTAAATAGATTAATTTTTAAAAACGTAATAAAGGAGAGTGTAAAATATTTTGTGTAAATAGAAATGCACTAAATGATGTTAAGATATGCTGGAACAGTTTGGCATTCACAAGGAATTATGACAAATGAAATCACTCATCTCTTCGAGCGAAAGTATGGACATCACTATTCCAAACAAACGGTTTCTAACTCCTATCAAAGCAAAAATAATTTGCTCTTGATACTTGATTATTTTCAATAAATAGGCTATAAATTGAGGGTACAACTTGTCACATCCTTTTTCGGATTTTGAGAGTGGTAACCTCATTATTAGCCGAAATTAAGGGGGTGGCAAGTTTTTTTGTCTTAAATAGCATTCATTCAATAAAAATGTAAGTTTTTACTTAGAAACTTTTGACAATACGTTGACCTGCAAGGGATGGGAATCATGAAATTCATTAGTTTATTAAAATTTATAAAAGTTTATATAGAAACTGTTAACACGTACTTTTCTCTGTATTAAGATAGAATGTAGTTTAATTTACCTGTTAATGAAAAAAATAAAATTTATTAGGTTACTATAGAGGGATCATTCAATATGAAAAAAAGAATAAGACAGCATTTGTTGGTTTTGATGAAGATTTTGCTAAAAGGAAAGGTCTTGATGAAGAGGACTTTGTAAATATAGAGGTCTTCTATGACTTAGATAATGAGGTATTGACACTATTTAAAAATGTAAAATTAGAATTGGAAAATGAAGACGGTACATATATTATGAAGGGTTTGGAAAGCAATTGCGAAGTTGGCAACTGTTATTGCAGCTCTCGCATTTGTTGGTAAAACTTTGATTACGCAGATCACTAATGATTTATACAAATGGGGAGTAACAAAATTTTGTAAATCTAAATGGTCTAAGAAATACAAATCAATAAAAAATGCTTGTGAAGACCTGGGATATGCACTAAAAAAAGTTAGGCTGACTGTTGCTCTCCAGCCAAGAATTTCTGGGATAATTCGATTAGATTAGTCCATCTCTCTTGATACATAAATAGGCTATAAATTGAGATACAACTTGTCACATCCTTTTTCGGGATTTTGATAGTGTGGTAACCTCATTATTAGCCGGCCGAAATTAAGGGGGTGGCGAGTTTTTTTGTCTTAAATAGCATTCATTCAATAAAAATGTAAGTTTTTACTTAGAAACTTTTGACAATACGTAATTTATATTGGAGGTGATATAATGATAGGAATATGTTTAAGAGAATTTCAATCATTGTTTAAGAGCATTAAATCGCTAATTATCATTATAATTTTTGTAGGTATGACAGCGCTAGTTGCCAATCTACTAGGGAAAATTACTGCAGATCTACAAATTATGGGTATTAACAATATATACGTAGCTGGAATCATGATCATATTACTGTTGATAGGCCCCTTGCTCGTCATAAGTTTATCACATGATATTTTGAAATCGAGAATTTCAGAATAGAAGTATACGATTCTTAGTAACAAAAACTTCTCGAGACAAAATTGTTATTGGGAAATTTTTAGGCGTTTTTGTTTTTTGGGTTTTATGTATGCTAATTGCATGGATTGTGTCTTACCCGATAACAAATCATTTTAATATACTATCTCTTATTGAAGCATGTATCTTTCTCTCCTATTTTATTGCTTTGTCACTATTATTATCAGTGTTAATATCAAAACCATCTTATAGCATATTTATCGGTGTATTATGCGGCATCGCATTTCCAATAATCGGTTTTTTAGCTTCGTTTGATACAAATCCATATATAAAGTATTTGAGCCTTTTAACACCGTATTTTTATTATCAAGAAGAATCTAATTATTACTATTATTTGGTCATTATTTTAACAATAATTTTACTCTATTTTACAATGTATTTATTTAGAAAGAAGGATTTATGATGCATGCAATTGAATCATTTCAATTAACAAAACTATATAATAACAAACGAGCAGTGGATGCAGTTGATTTTAAAATGAGTAAGGGAGAAATATTTGGATTTCTTGGTAGTAATGGAGCTGGAAAATCAACATTTATCAACATGTTAACTGGCATTATTCAACCTTCTTCGGGCTCCTTTAAAATACTTAACCAAGATCAAAAATCTTTGGACAAGGTAAAACATGATATTGGAGTATTACCAGAATATTCTTCATTCTTTGATGATCTTACTCCTCTTCAACACTTGAGATTCTTTTTGTCGACTGTCTCACATCAAAAAAACAGATAGTGAATGTTTATATTACTTAGAGAGAGTTGGGCTAGAAAAAGAGAAAAATATAAAGTAAAGAATTTTTCATTTGGGATGAAAAAAAAGCTAGGAATCGCTCAAGCTATTGTCCATGATCCTAGTTTAATCATCTTAGATGAGCCTACTTCTGGTGTAGATGCAGATTCCATTTTAAAAATTCACGCATTAATTAAAGAGTTAAACGAAGAAGGCAAGTCGATCTTCATCACCTCACATAATATGGACGAAGTCGAGAAACTATGTAGCCGCATTGCGATTATGAAAAATGGCAAAATCACTATTGAGGGTACGATGAAAGATTTACAACAACAACATCAATCATTGATTAGAGTAAATATTAGACATGAAGCTATCACTAATGAATTAGCAGATAGGTTAAAACCATCCATTCAAGAACACGCTAATATTACAGCTTGGAACAATCAATGTTTAATGATCGATGTACAAGGAGAGCATGATATTCCGAATATTCTTCATTTATTCTTTCAAGCAAAATATAGGTATATATAGTGTCGAGCAATCTCAACTTTCTCTAGAAGAAATATTTTTGAAACAGAACCAAACTTAAATCTTTATGTATTACTACAGATAATTAATTGAACTGTTTAAAGTTAATTTTGCGAGACTGCTTTATTGTAAGACATTTAAACTCTGATTTTACCGACTATTTTCACGTAAAGGAGGTAAATAAGTGAGTTAAACGAGGTTCATGAAGTGATATTTTCCAATCTTGAAAAGGAAATTATAAAATTGATTATTCAAGAAATTCCTAATAAAGAAATTGCAAGAAGATTGAATTATTCTCAAAGAAATATTGAATACTCTATTTCTAATATAATGGAAAAATTGAATGTTGCTACAAGAGTTGGAATAGTTGTCGAAGTATACAAGCGAAAATTACTTCAAGACTAAATAAAATTTGGAAATAATATTCCAGAGAATCGGGTTAATGCTACAATTGAAATTATACTTTGCACTAATTACTTGTAAAAGCAATGGTAAACGTATATTACATGCTATATCATGTCATTACATAAAATAGAGTCACTCTTATCTTCTAATAAGGGTGACTCTTATCTACTTATTTTAAAGCAGCTTTTGCTTTGTTTACGAGTTCAGCAAATGCTTTTTCATCGTTCACAGCAAGATCTGATAACATTTTACGATTAATATCGATTCCAGCAAGTTTAAGGCCGTGCATTAATCTGCTGTAAGAAATATCGTTTAACCGTGCGGCCGCATTAATACGAGCGATCCAAAGTTTACGGAATTCACGTTTTCTTTGTTTGCGGTCGCGATATGCGTACTGACCTGACTTCATCACTTGTTGTTTCGCAGTTTTAAATAATTTATGTTTAGAACCGTAATAACCTTTAGCTAATTTTAAGACACGTTTACGACGTGCACGTGTCACTGGTCCACCTTTCACTCGTGCCATAATAATTACCTCCTATAAACATCGTTTTGAATTTTTCATTATCTAGGTATCAATTGGTCGATACGCTTTAAATCACTTTTTGACACCATCGCTGGTTTACGTAATTTACGTTTTTGTTTCTGAGTTTTATTTGCAAATAAGTGACTTGTATAAGCGTGACCACGTTTTAAGTTACCAGAAGCTGTTCTTTTAAAACGTTTTTGTGCTCCTTTATGTGTCTTCATTTTTGGCATAATGATTTCCTCCTTAGAATCTAACTACTTTTCCGAAATTGGGGCAAGGATCATGAACATGTGACGACCTTCCATCTTCGCTTTCGATTCGACAGTTGCTATATCTTTCGTTTCCTCAGCTAGACGATCTAACACTTCTTGTCCTAACTCTTTATGGGTAATTGCGCGACCTCTAAAGCGAACTGAAGCTTTGACTTTATCTCCGTTTTTGATGAATCTACGCGCGTTACGTAATTTCGTATTAAAGTCATGATCGCCGATACCTGGTGAAAAACGAACTTCTTTTACATTAATTACTTTTTGTTTTTTGCGTGCCTCTTTTTCTTTTTTCTGTTGTTCGTAACGGTATTTACCGTAATCCATTATACGACAAACGGGTGGTTTCGCATTTGGAGCGACTAACACTAAATCAAGATTTCTCGCTTGCGCAATTTTCAACGCTTCATCACGAGATTTTACTCCAAGTTGCTCACCATTAGAATCAATAAGACGCACCTCTCTTGCACGAATCGATTCGTTCACATTCATTTCTTTGCTAATAACTAGCCACCTCCGAAAATATTTGATCCGCTTTGACAAGATAATGAGCATGTATGAATTCAATAAAAAATGTGGGCACACGAATGCACCCACATGTCCTCTCATGTTGCTTGAAAGAATATTTGAACCAGCCAACAGCTATCATAGCGTTGGTCAGGTGAGAAGCGGGTGCTCCTACTTGTCTTTAGATCATTGTACTCTTTTAACTACTTTAGATTACCATACAAAAACAAGATTGTCAAAATTTCATCATGAAGATGTACTATTTACACAAAAAATTTATTTTCGGCTTACTTTGTTTTCGATTTCTTCTTTAATCAATAGTAAAAATTCTTCAAACGGTAACGTTTCTGTCTTTTTCTCGCCGTAACGACGGACGTTGACACTGATAGCTTCCTTTTCTTTATCCCCTAATACTAAGGAGAACGGAATTTTCTGTGTTTGTGCTTCACGAATTTTATATCCGATTTTTTCATCTCTCGCATCTACTTCTACACGAATACCTTCCTGCTTTAACTTGTCTGCGACTTCATTCGCATAATCGATGTGTGCTTGCGGTGAAACAGGAATGACTTGTACTTGAACAGGTGCTAACCACGTTGGAAATGCTCCTTTGTATTCTTCCATTAGAAAGCAACGAAACGTTCCATTGTTGATACGACTCCACGGTGAATAACGACTGGACGATGTTCTTTACCGTCTTCACCGATATATGTTAGATCAAATTTATCAGGTAATTGGAAATCTAATTGTACCGTTGATAATGTTTCATCATGACCTAATGCTGTTTTCACTTGGACGTCCAGTTTCGGACCATAAAATGCCGCTTCTCCATCTGCTTCTACATAAGGCAAGTTCATATTCGTCCATTGTTTCTTTCAACATCGTCTGTGCCTTTTCCCACATTTCATCATTATCGACATACTTTTCTTTATCTTCTGGATCGCGATAGGATAATACGGAAATAATAATCCGTAATGTTAAAGTCTTTATATACTTCTTGAATCAATTCGACAACACGCATAAATTCATCTTTCAATTGGTCAGGACGCGCGAAAATATGCGCATCGTTTAATGTCATTGCGCGTACACGTTGCAATCCTGCGAATGCTCCGACATTTCATAACGGTGCATCGTTCCGAGTTCGGCAATACGAACTGGTAAATTCCGATAACTATACCAATTTTTTTTATAAATCATCATATGGTGTGGACAGTTCATTGGACGTAAAAACTAATTCTTCATTATCCATTTGCATCGGCGGGAACATATCGTCTTGATAATGATCCTAATGTCCACTTGTTTTATATAACTCTGACACTTCCTAGTACTGGTGTATATACATGGTGATAGCCTAGTTGTTCTTCTAAGTCAACGATATAGCGTTCGATCGATACGTCGAATTGTCGCACCCTTTAGGCAACCATATTGGCAACCCTTGTCCAACTTTTTGCGAAATTGTAAACATACCTAGTTCTTTACCTAAATGACGATGATCACGCTCTTTCCGCTCTTCTAAAATGCGCAAATATTCTTTTAGTTCAGCTTCTTTTTCAAATGCAGTTCCATAAATACGTTGCAATTGTTTATTTTTACTATCGCCGCGCCAATAAGCACCAGAAATGCTTAACAATTTAAATGCTTTAATTTTGCTTGTTGACGGAACATGGACGCCACGACAAAGGTCAAAAAATTCTCCTTGTTTATAAATAGAAATTGTTCACCTTCTGGAATATCATCGATCAGTTCCAGCTTTAAATCATCGCCGATTTCTGGAAACATTTTCTTCGCTTCTTCACGTGATACTTCTATCACGAACAATTTCCAAATTTTCATCGACAATTCTTTGCATTTCTTTTTCGATTTTCGGTAAATCCTCCGGAGTTAATGTATATTCCATTCAATATCGTAATAAAAACCTTCTTCGATAACAGGACCGACGCCGAATTTCACATCTTTATACAAGCGTTTTATGCTTGAGCCATTAAGTGTGCTGTCGAATGGCGCAATAATTTCGATCCCTTCATCTGTTTTTATACGTAATAATTTCGATTTTTCCGCCATCGATGTAATCGGTGTCGTAAATCAACGAACTCATCATCGAAGTTTAATCGCTAATGCTTGTTTTTTTAATCCTGGAGAAATCGATTGAGCAATTTCTTCTCCTGTCGTTCCTTTTTTAAACTCCTTTTTATTCCCATCTGGAAATTCAATTGTAATCATAACATCACTCCTTGTTTAATTATGTACTTTATTCAAGGTGATAGATAAATTTTGTAAACTCAATCAAGTTGACTGAAACGACGACAGCCGACTCCTGCCGGAAAAGGCGTATCCGAAAATCCTTGTAGCGAACTTTATTGAGCTACAAAGTTGAGGTAGGCCGGCGGAAAACCGTGCTGTCGGAAGTGATATCAACGAGTTTTTTAATTTTCGATATGTCTAATCTACAAATAAAAACACTCATCCCTAAGAAAAGAGGACGAGTGTATCGTGGTTCCACCCTAATTTTCAAATCGACAAAAAACA
>CAVYBX010000009.1:0-110239 GCA_963766835.1 uncultured Bacilli bacterium | reverse complement strand
ATATACCTTAGAAAGCAATCCTCTGCAGAGAGTCGTTCTTTCCCTAACAGTTAATGGTACCCCGGGAGGGGCATCTCGCCTTTGATGGACAAGATGACCGTGTATATCTAGGAACTGAAAGTTGGGGCTATTATGGAGAATATAGCTTTGAAGCCTGGGTAAACGTAAGAAAATATACAAATGATGATGGACAAGGTTCCTTTATTTTCGGTAATGAGCGTAATGATAATGGCGGAATCTACGTAGGATTAGATTCTGTTGGTCATATCATGACATATCATCCGATACCCGGCTTTGCGTGTCAAAGTTCCATTAAATACGTGGACCGCTATTGCCTTTGTACAATCAACAGCCCCAACTGGACTGTATGTGAACGGTAATTTTATTCAGACACTTGGACTGTGATTAACTTACCCTCGCAATATCTTTTTGATACATCTTACCTTGGCGCTTATACAAAGGATTTTCAAACGTACACCCGGCATTTTAATGGACGGATGGATGAGGTAAGAATTTGGGATAAAAGGATATGCCCTGCACAAATTCAAAATAATCTACATTGTGAAATTGCATATAACGGGGGGATCCTTCTAATCTAGCGTCTTATTATAACATGAATCAGGGGATTGCCGACTGTGATAATCCATCCTAGACTTATATGAATGCACAGGTTGGATATGGAGGCATACTGGAAAATTTTGCTTTAAATGATACGACCTCCAATTGGGTAGAAGGTTATATATAGACACCGGTGCTCCCTTCCAGGAACTGGCAATTAACTGCCCTGGGGATATTGTAGATACCGCCGATGCAGGTCAGTGCGGTAAGATCGTTAATTTCAATGTTACGGTGAACTCAGGTTGCTCTCCCGATGTAACCCTCACCTACAGCCAAGATCCCGGAACCTTTTTCCCCGCCGGCGAAACAAATGTAACAGTAACTGCAACAAATGGTTTGGGAACGAGCGCAAGTATCTTTTCGTGTAATTGTAAGAGATCCGCAACCACCGGTTTTGGTAACCAAGACTACCATCGTATTGCTCAATGATAATGATGTCTAAATTAACGAAATGATGTAATAGCGAGTCTTACAGATGATTGTGGAATAGATCCCTTTTCTGGAGTATCTGTTAATCCTGATCGATTTTGATTGCCATAATATCGGAACAAATACCGTAACTGTAACCGCAACAGACATCAGTGGAAATATTACAACAAAAACAGCAACAGTAACTATTACTCCATTTACAACAACAACGAGTGTAGAAGTAAGCCCCGTTCAGCCTCAATACAGCGATCCGGTAAACTTTAAGGCTACCATTCATGATGTATTTTACTATTATTATTATGGATGTATGGACACAGCTAGTGTCACATTTAAGCTTGGTTCAGAAGGTGTTAGGAACAGCGATCATGGATTTGGATTTCTTCTCGAATGAGTGAAGTTGGAACATTAGATAGCGAATACTGAATGATTCAGTTCTCGGAAAAGGAGCACAGCCCGGCAATGCAAAAGTCACGGCAATAATTGAAGGCGGAGCAGGTAATGCTGTTAAATTTGATACAGTTGTCTCTACGCAATTTAAAATTGCCAGAGAAAATGCAGGCATTGATTATGTGACATCGCAAATTATAACAACACCGGGTGAAGACCAGTCTGTTGTAACTATACCGGGAGCCGCAGTTATTACAGATAGTAGTGATGGATTCCGCGGTGATATAAGAAATGCGTCAGTTACATTCACTATAGAACCGGTTACTACAGGAGCCAGCATAATAGGACCAAATACGTTCACTATACCCGAACTTCATTCTGTAAATAATAGTAATCATGTAAGGGGAATTGCAAGTGGTGAATTCACCGTTTGATAGGTGCAAATACGCGCCAGGTTCAATATTAAAGTAAAAGTGGGCAATTATTTATCGCCGGCCTCAAAGTGCCCGTTATTGTAACAAGAGGAGGAAATGATAACATCATAAGTGAAAATAATGATGCTGCATCATCCTCAAAATTGGCACAAACCAATGCATATTTCAGTGTTACTGCAATGCCGAATCTCATTACATGACTACTTCAATCTTAAAAATAGAAAGTAGTAGTAAATATGAAAAGACCAGTATCAGGATACTGGATGTAACAGGCAGGCTTATTGAATGAATAGATATCAAGCCTGACAATGAGACTATTCCTTTGGGGCAAACCACATACCGCGTTTATATGGTAGAAGTAACGCAAGGCAAAAACAAAAAAGTGATCAAACTTGTTAAACAGTAAACTGTCTTACTATTTTCAGTCTAAGTTATCTCTCGATTCAGATCATTGAGCAGAGGGGTGTTCCTATTATTTCAATCCTTGTATACCTGATAAGTTGACAGGACCCCGGCAACACTTCGTAAACACCATTTTTCCTTCATCAACCAGTGCAACCATTTATCTAATAATTCATGCATCTGCCATTATTGGTACACTGTCAACTAAATAAGTTTACAATAGACATCTACTATCAAATAAATTAAGCTTCTCTAATAGAAGCTAACCAAAAGCGTATTCTCCCCACTGGAAAACATAAATCCTCCAGCCTGCAATGAGCTACGTATCTCCCTTTCGATTTTCCGTTAAGTAAGACTACGCTGTTCAAAGTGTAAGGCCAAAGGCAACCAGCCTGTTCATCAGGTACCTGTCAAATAACAAGTAGCACCATGTTAGCCCAACAGTACACTTCACCATAAAGCTGCACCTTAGGCAATGTGGAGGCGCTGGCCATGCGGATGCGCGGAGCGATCATGCCGTGCTTGAACTAGCGAAGCGATCTCATGAATACCATTGAATAAACATTATTCATTCATATTTTTTGGTTACCTTTTTTATCAATGCCTGTCACGCAAGCGGGAAAAAAAGGTAAAAACAAGAACTTTCTGTCAGTAAGCATGCTTAAAACATTTACAACTAAAAAAGCCCTTTCTAAACAAACATCTTCCCTTTAAACTTATTTGTGATACACTGTAATTAGTTATAAGGAGGTTTTTGTAAAAACCAAAGCATGGCCAACTCAAAACTACCTATATACAGCGCCTTGATGGCTAATCTGCTGATTGCTGCCACCAAGTTCGTAGCAGCTTTTATTACCGGCAGTTCGGCAATGGTATCCGAAGGCATTCATTCGGTGGTAGATACAGCCAATGAAGTCCTGTTGCTATTAGGCTTAAAGAAGAGCAGGCAAAAGGCAGACGCTAACGCCCGTTTGGCTATGGAAAGGAACTGTATTTCTGGTCGTTCATTGTTTCTATATTCAAATATTTGCTGTAGGTGGTGGTATTTCGTTTTATGAAGGCATCAGCCATCTACAACATCCTGCACCTATCGAAGACCCATTATGGAATTATATCGTATTAGGCATTGCTTTTTATTTGATGGCACTTCATTCGTTATTTCTTTAAATAACTTCAATAAATACCGAGAGACAGCCATTCTGGTCTTCAATTAAAAATAGTAAAGACCCTTCTTCGTTTGTGGTACTGTTTGAGGATGCAGCCGATGTGTTGGGGCTTAATGGTTGCATTTGCAGGAGTGTATTTCGGCCATCGGTTCAATAACCCTTATTTGATGGTGTAGCCTCTATCATTATTGGCGCTTTACTTACTGCTATATCCATTATTCTAACACGGGAAAGCCGTAGCTTGTTAATGGGTGAGACTGCTTCGCTCCTCATTCGTTAGAGCAGGCTATAGCAATAGCAGAAAAGAACGATGTCCGTAGTGAAAGTAAACCAGCACTTATCCATGGTGATGGCACCTGATAAGTACTGTTAGTACTAAAAGTAAGGTTCCGGGACGGATATATCGAGCTGAGTGCGTGGTAACAGCAGCTAATACTATCAGGCAAAGTATACAGGATGCACAACCTTGCTTTAAGCAGATATTTATAGAGGCGGATTGAGTTAGGATAATGATGTAACTGAAGAATGCTGAAGAGATTGTATGGGAGTTTTTAAACACTCATATATCCAATTTGCCGTTCCATTCGTCTTCAGATCCCCAAAATCCTTGTTCAGCTTTAGGGTAACTCATTTGCTTTATATAAAGCAAGTTGGTAAATGTTGTCTGAGAACCTAAAATGAAGGTTATGGACTAGATCATCCAGCAAAGGCTTTAATTGTGGATTAAAGAAGCAATTCATCATACATCCCCTCAATCCCACCAATCTCCCCAAATCCCCGTCGGTCTACCTTTACACCATGAGCCAGGAACAAACCGCCAAACTCGCCTCCGCTCTCGCATTAGCACTAATATACCTGAGTGCCTGGCAGGAAAAAGAACCCTTTAGCACAGTGCACCACGCATGGAAAGGGTATGACTTCGGCATATTGGATGAATTAAAAGAAGCAGGCTTTATTGATTTCTCCTACAAAGCAAAATCCCTCTATCTCACCTAGTAGGCATTGCCCAGGCCAAAGCACTAATGGGACAGAACTCTCCACTCTCCCCTTATAACCTTATCTTCCTTCCTTACCATCCACTTCCTTCGAAGGTACAATTAATAGCTGCCCGGTGGCAAAAATCGAATCCTGCACCTGTTTCAGTTCCTCCTTGGTACAATTAATAGTCTAATCTTGGAAAGAGAGAGAGAGTTTGCCTAGAGAAGTTTCAATTCCTCCTTGGTAGAGTTACATAAGTGCATTGTGTTGCCTTCACTATCAGTATGTACTTGTTTCAATCTCCTTGGTACAATTAATAGTGTTTTTGCAGTCCTAATTCAGTGAGTGATAGTTCTGTTTCAATTCCTCCTTGGTACAATTAATAGTCAATGCCCATCCTAACAATACAATAGTCTGGGACAGGTTTCAATTCCTCCTTGGTACAATTAATAGCATGGCGCTGACACCAAATACGGCTAATGGTCAAAGATTCAATTCCTCCTTGGTACAATTAATAGGCTTGAACATAGCACAGAAAGAAAAGCTGCATGTAAGGTTTCAATTCCTCCTTGGTACAATTAATAGTAAAGAAAAATGGCACAACTGAATAACAAAGCACTGTTTCAATTCCTCCTTGGTACAATTAATAGGAATGGTGTATGTGTTAGCATGATGGCAGGTATCAAGTTTCAATTCCTCCTTGTACAATTAATAGTGATAATATTAACTTTTGCGATGCCGCAGGCTATAAACGTTTCCAATTCCTCCTTGGTACAATTAATAGAGTTATCGTTGTAGTAAGGATTCTACTTTTGATAGTTTCAATTCCTCCTTGGTACAATTAATAGAGGCAAGACAAGCGACAAGCAAAAGCTACCGTGTTTTGATACTCCTCTCTTTGTACAATTAATAGCAATAGAGCGTCTTGTTTTACCTATCAAGGTGTTTTGTTTCAATTCCTCCTTGGTACAATTAATAGCAGAAGCAAGGTAGCAAAGGCAAACTAAAAAGCTATTTGGTTTCAATTCCTCCTTGGTACAATTAATAGGCCTGTCTTAAACGTGAAAGAGCGTACAATCTGTTGTTTCAATTCCTCCTTGTAATAATCAACAGTGCAAACAACTATTCCTCAAAACTCCACGGTGTACCCAGTTTCAATTCCTCCTTGGTACAATTAAATTTCATGCGCCACATTGCCCTGAGCACGCAAGAGATGTTTCAATTCCTCCTTGGTACAATTAATAAATCTGTGGCCGTAGGTGTTACATCACCAGTACCATCGTTTCAATTCCTCCTTGGTACAATTAATAGCATAAATTGGTCGCAAAGTGAGGCACACGTATATAAGTTTCAATTCCTCCTTGGTACAATTAATAGGCAAGGTTACTCAATACAGCAAATTCAGTCTTATTTGTTTCAATTCCTCCTTGGTACAATTAATAGATTCAAACGATTTAAGCGATATTCTCTGTTATTTTGTTTCAATTCCTCCTTGGTACAATTAATAGCGGTAAGTGGCAAACAATACAGGAAGGGCAACGCTTGTTTCAATTCCTCCTTGGTACAATTAATAGAGTCGCGTATGAAATCTTCAAAGCAATTGAAGCAAGTTTCAATTCCTCCTTGGTACAATTAATAGTAGATAAGCCAGATGGCGAATACCAGGCAGAAAAGTAGTTCAATCTCCTCGGTAACAATTAATAGTACATCATTCTTGTTATTCTAGAAGCGGTAATCCAGTTTCAATTCCTCCTTGGTACAATTAATAGCGTCTAAGGTTATTCCATCAATCACCACATTATTTTGTTTCAATTCCTCCTTGGTACAATTAATAGCACTCTCTGCTGCTGCCTCCTGTCCACTGGGTCCTGGTTTCAATTCCTCCTTGGTACAATTAATAGAGCATCACTGCCAGAAGGGGAAATATAGAATGTTCGGTTTCAATTCCTCCTTGGGACAATTAATAGTCCAATAGCTGCCCCATGCGAGCAGTCTATGTTTGTTTCAGTTCCTCCTTGGTACAATTAATAGTATCCTCTTTTAATTGTACCAACGCCAGGTAACGTTTCAATTCCTCCTTGGTACAATTAATAGGAATCTTAGAGTAGTAGTGCAAATATAACAAGTATCGTTTCAATTCCTCCTTGGTACAATTAATAGTCCGCTTACTTTATGCAATGCACTTGCTACCATGTGTTTCAATTCCTCCTTTTGGTACAATTAATAGGCACATGGGCTAGCTACCTGCTCCATCCTTAAGACAATATCCTGGTTTCAATTCCTCCTTGGTACAATTAATAGTTACTAAATGCCATAACAATGGGCGGCTACCGTCCAGTAGTTTCAATTCCTCATTGGTACAATTAGAGAGCCTGAAAATATTACAGACTCTACTACCAACTACCTTGTTTCAATTCCTCATTGGTACAATTAAGAGTAATCCCTTGACTTTTAGGTAAATACCAGCCAAACCAAGTTTGAATTCCTCTTGGTACAATTAATAGGATTAATCAATATTCACATCCTGTTAAAGCAGATAACCGAGTTTCAATTCCTCCTTGGTACAATTAATAGAATCGCATATTGGCGTAAATGATTAAATCGGCCACGAACTTGTTTCAATTCCTCATTGGTACAATTAATAGTAAGCTTGCCGGTATTTGGTCACCGGTTCCCCAACAGTCTTGTTTCAATTCCTCCTTGGTACAATTAATAGCTAACTCATACGCTAGCGTCCGCTACTTTACGATAAGTGTTTCAATTCCTCCTCTGGTACAATTAATAGCCATCATCTTAGCAACTATTATTGAAAATCGATGCTAGTTTCAATTCCTCCTTGGTACAATTAGCTCTAGCATCATCGTAAGCGTTATTCGTTCTGTATCAATGCAGCGTTTCAATTCCTCCTTGTGTACAATTAATAGATATAGTCGATTTAAAGTAAGTTTCATCACTTTAATAAGGTTTCAATTCCTCCTTGGTACAATTAATAGAAGTGCATTATCGCTGAATCAAATATGTATCCTTACATGTTTCAATTCCTCATTGGTACAATTAATAGCTAGCACGCTTTGCGAGATCTAGCTATGCTTTTCTAAGTTCGTTTCAATTCCTCATTGGTACAATTAATAGTAAACAATGTAACAGTCAAATATTCAGATACGCATTACATGTTTCAATTCCTCATTGGTACAATTAATAGGCATAATATGAAGGCTTGCAGGCTATCCAGCTTTAAACTAGTTTCAATTCCTCATTGGTAAACAATTAATAGTAAACCGTTGATATCATCGTAGTAGCAACCATTTCAATGTTTCAATTCCTCATTGGTACAATTAATAGAGTACGGCAACGAGATACGCGCGCAATGATTACTACAAGTTTCAATTCCTCATTGGTACAATTAATAGAAAAAACACCTGAATAAGCCTTTAATTCTTTCCTGCCAGTTTCAATTCCTCATTGGTACAATTAATAGACTCAAATTATTTTTAGGTAATGCTTCCCGTCATCAGTTTCAATTCCTCATTGGTACAATTAATAGTCTCGAATGATGACTTTACGCACATTGCTGTTAAGGGCATTGATTTCAATTCCTCATTGGTACAATTAATAGGCCGACTACACTGCCCCGATAGCATGTCGTATTTCATACGTTTCAATTCCTCCTTGGTACAATTAATAGCCGGCAATTCATAGGCATAAGTTCGAATCGATGCATAGATGTTTCAATTCCTCATTGGTACAATTAATAGACCGGATAATGAGTTCATCTGAGCGCTATAGCATTGTGAGTTTCAATTCCTCATTGGTACAATTAACAGGCGCATCCCACAGATACAAAACAACCGCTGACATGTTTCAATTCCTCATTGGTACAATTAATAGACATAGACAATTTAGATGAGCTGCACGAACTTTATATTCTTGTTTCAATTCCTCCTTGGTACAATTAATAGCAGTTACAAGATACTTGGCTGTTCTGAGTTTGTTTAGTTTCAATCTCCCTCTGGTACAATTAATAGGTAGCTATCATCCTGTCTTGCATCTGTAATAAGCCAGTTTCAATTCCTCCTTGGTACAATTAATAGCATGAGGGATAATAGCGGTGTAGGCGCTTGTAATTCCGTTTCAATTCCTCCTTGGTACAATTAATAGCCGTTTTTTACTAAAAATATGCCTTGATAATCAGTCAACAACTTCAACTTTCCAACATCATTTTACATCCATTTGCAGTCAACCGCCAATACTACAATTTATAGCGGCGTGCGACGACTTGTTAATCACTTGATATTATGCTGATTAAAATCTTTAACTTTTACAGGCAAGTTATTAGATTATCTATAGCTGTACTTCTACAACCCACTATCTATCTACAATATTATCCACTCATTTTTTTCCTTCCCAACCACCATCTAGTCCAGCGACTTTCCTGCCTGCTTTATACAATAACACTATCTTTTTCTATATCTATTATTCCCTTCGCTTCATGCAACTCCTGACTTTATCGTCAGTTGACCTTCAAATACGTCGGATCCAATGACACTTGCGGCAATAGCTTCAGCAATTTCACCAGATGCTTTTTAGTAGATGTTGTCAGATGCAGAAACATGGCCGAAGATTGTGAGCAAATCGATGGAACCGAAACTTTTGGGTTGTCTGTGATGAAATGATTGTAATAATTTAAAAAAGGTTATGTCGATCGGAATGATTTAGAGAAGAGAAGCGATGGCCCTAGGTGCACTTCAAGCCGGACTAGCTTTTTCTATGCCTCTGTTTGTTCTGTCCATGGAATGTCACGTCCGATCGGTGCACTGTTCAACGTTCCTCATGGCTTTTCAAATGATGTTGTTGCCAGCTGTGTTGGAGTTTTCGCAAAAAAAGCGACTGACCGGTTAGCTGATTTAGGAAAAATTTTTGCAGAAGATTCGGAAACATTCACTGACGAAGAGGCGTCCGTATTTTGCGGTTGAATCGGTGAAAAAACTTTGTTCTGATTTGAATATCCCGAATATAAAAGGATGGGAATCGACCGAGAAAAATTTAAACAGCAACTTGATAAAATGGCCAAAGATGCATTGGGAAGTGGCAGCCCAACAGAATAATCCACGAGTGCCGACGGAAGATGAAATTAAGCAACTTTATTTAGATTGTTATGACTATGAATTCAAAACGAAGAGGGTGTTTAAATAGATAGGACCAATAAGCGGTACTTGAATGATGGTCAACCAATCATCTGAATTTTTCTAGAGTAGAGTTTAAAGGAATAGGATGTGTAGAGAATTTTTGCAGAAATCTTGTAAGATTTAAAAAACTATCATAATTTGTAGGAGGGTTTTCAATGACGATGAAAACAGTAAGGAAAATAAAAAACTATATTGGCGGTAAATGGGTAGAAGCAAAAACAGATAAGTACGAAGAAAGTATATAATCCTGCGACAGGAGAAGTGATTGCACATGTACCGATTTCCAGTCAATGAAGATGTCGAACGTGCTGTTAAAGTTGCCAAAGAAGCATTTCAAACGTGGAAAGATGTAGCCTGTACCGAAACGAGCACGATTTTTATTTAAATATCAGCAATTATTAGTTGATCATTGGGACGAACTAGCGGAATTGATTACGAAAGAAAACGGAAAAAACTTAAAAGAAGCTTATGGGGAAGTGCAGCGCGGCATTGAAAATGTCGAGTTTGCTGCCGGTGCACCGTCATTGATGATGGGGGAACAACTTCCATCCATCGCGACCGAAATTGAATCAGGAGTATATCGTTATCCGATTGGAGTTATCGGTGGAATCACTCCGTTTAACTTCCCAATGATGGTGCCGTGCTGGATGTTTCCAATTGCGATTCGTACAGGAAATACGTTTGTCTTAAACCGTCAGAACGGACACCACTTCTTAGCTAATCGTTTAGCAGAACTGTTTGAAGAAGCAGGACTGCCTGATGGTGTGTTCAATATTGTTCATGGTGCACATGATGTCGTAAATAGTTTTCTCGATCATAAAGATGTAGCGGCGATTTCTTTTGTCGGTTCCCAACCGGTTGCAGAATATGTTTATAAACGAGGAACGGAGAATTTGAAGCGTGTCCAAGCGTTTGCAGGTGCGAAAAACCATTCGATCGTTTTGAACGATGCAAATTTGGAAAATGCCACAACTGAAATTTTAAATGCTGCATTCGGTTCAGCAGGAGAGCGCTGTATGGCAACTTCAGTTGTAGCAGTACAGAATGATATTGCGGATGAATTTATTTCGATGCTCGTTGAAAAAGCGGATGAAATCGAGATTGGTTATGGGTTGGACGAAGACGTATTCTTAGGTCCGGTCATCCGTAAAGAACATAAAGAACGGACTTTGAAATATATTGAGATTGGAGAAAAAGAAGGGGCAATTCTCGTTCGAGATGGTCGGAAAGATAAAGCGGCACAAGATAAAGGTTATTTTGTTGGACCGACGATTTTCGATCGAGTGGCGCCAAATATGAAAATTTGGCAAGATGAAATTTTTGCACCAGTGTTATCGATTGCGCGGGTGAACGATTTGGATGAAGCAATCGCATTAGCGAATACATCACGTTTTGCAAATGGAGCATGTATTTTCACGAGAGATGGCGGCAATGTTCGGAAGTTCCGTGAAAACATCGACGCCGGCATGCTCGGTGTCAATATCGGCATCCCCGCACCAATGGCGTTCTTCCCGTTCTCTGGATGGAAAGATTCATTTTATGGCGACCTCCATGCAAACGGCAAAGATGGGTTGGAATTTTATACGAGGAAGAAAGTAGTGACAACAAGGTGGGTATAATTGGATAATATAAAAAAGAGGGGCGAAGGGCTCCTCTTTTTTAACAAATGTTCGTATTTCCTTAATGACAGTCAATAAGCAAGGTATAGATGAGAAATAGCTTCATTCGGTAACGTTGTTTATGTCGTTCAGTAAAATTTACCTCAAAAAATTTTAACGGAAGATAGGACGATTAAGTTGCGTCGTAGGAGCTACTTATTTATTTTCTGACGAATGTTTAAAACTATATTTCCGAACGATTATTGAAGGAATTTCAAATCCGCAAATAAATATATGAAAAAATTTCACCATATACTATGGAATAGACAGAAATGTTCATTAAAGGTTTTGCACCGAAGAAAAAAGAATAATTGTAAGTTTAAAGTCTATTCAAAAAGTTATAGAATTAAGTCGCTGAATAGACTTTTTTGATTGTATTCTAAATGTATGTCCTATTTACAACCTTAACATGAACATGATAATATTAAATTAACAAGGAAGTAAGAAAATAAAGAAATAATAAAACAAGAAAATATGAATAATTTGTATAAGGAGGGTATATAATGGTGGCAAATAAGGAAATGGAGAGGGTTGCTATGGTTCGCCCTAAAAAAAGAAAGAGAGTTTCAGTATCAAGCAAGCGTCAAGTGTGTATTCCTAAAGAGTTTTATGAGACCCTAAATCTTGGTGACGATATTTATATGGAGTTATATGATAATCGAATTGTGATAAAACCTGTCGAAGAAAACTATTCAGATTTTTCATCAGAAATCTTAAGAGATTTGATAGAAGAAGGCTATGAAGGCGAAGAATTATTGAAAGAATTTAATTTACGTAAAAATCAAATTCGTCCAGCTGTGAAGGCAATGATTGATGAAGCGATTGAAAATTCTGAATCAGTGGATATGGAAGATCTGTTTGGGGACGTGGAGAATGAAGATTGAGATTTCTCCTGCTGCAAAAAAGTATATAAAAAGGTTGAAGGATATACAGTTAAAACGTTTGTTTAAAGATGTTTTTAAAGAAATTCAGTTAAATCCCTACGAAGCAGGAGACTTAAAAAGTGGGGATTTAGCTGGTATTTATTGTCGTGATTTTAAATATCAAGGGATTACATATGAAGTTGCTTACATCATGACAGAAGATCAAGATGGAACGCTTTTATTGATTATACTTGCAGGGACACGAGAGAATTTTTATCATGAATTAAAACGGTATATGAAAATTTCGTCTAGAACTAAGAGGAGCATTTAAGCTCTTTTTTTAAATTGCTGGAGCATTCAATTTCGTATGTTATTATTTTTTTATTATGAATAACATTTGCTAGTTTAATATTGCGTCATACATATTCATAAATCCCCTAGAATTAGATTTTTCAGTCTAACTCTAGGGGTCTATTTCGCTACCAGAGCTGATTACATATTAGTAGAGGATAAATACTCCAGCTCCATGTCCAAAATCACTTCATCATTAATTTTCTTTATATCATCTATTTCAGAACTATGTTCGGCGATCCATGATTTATGAAGTTGGATTAGTTTTTCTGAGAAATTACGAGCCCATCTAGCATTTGCTTTTTCATAATCAGGTAAATATGAATAAATATCGATGACAGTCGATTTTAATAACGGAACGTTTACTTTCCAATCTTTTACAATCATTTTTTCTACGATCGTTGCAACTTCTTCTGGGCTGTAATCAGGGAAGATGATGTAATTTGGAATTCGTGAACGTAAACCAGGATTCACGTCTAAAAATTGTTCCATATTGTCGGTATATCCGGCTAAAATCACGACAAATTTATCGCGATGATTTTCTAAATAAGTAATTAATGTTTCGATCGCTTGTTTTCCAAAATCATTTTGCGAATCTCCAGATAATTGATATGCCTCATCGATAAATAAGACACCGCCCATTGCT
Source organism: uncultured Bacilli bacterium (assembly GCA_963766835.1). Classification (GTDB taxonomy): domain Bacteria; phylum Bacillota; class Bacilli; order Bacillales; family Amphibacillaceae; genus Pseudogracilibacillus. Next base: position 97,121 of record CAVYBX010000009.1, on the reverse strand, counting down.
TGTTCTAAAATTTCTTTCGTTTGTTTTTCAGTATGTCCAATATACGGACCGACTAAGTCAGAGCGGTCGACGACTTTCACATTTGGAGTAGGTAAGATGTTTAAGTAATAAAAAAGTTGTGCGATGATATTTGCTACCGTCGTTTTCCCTGTACCAGGATTTCCAGCGAATATCATATGGTAAGATGGTTTGTCCGTCACTTCTCCTTCAGCCATTAACATACGATCGACTTTCGCTTGCTGCATTAAACGTTTGACGAAACTTTTTACATCATCTAATCCGATTAAATTGTCTAATTCGGTTAGTAATTTTTCGAACATTTCTTCTTTATCAAGTTTTTCGTTACCTGTCAATACATCTAAATCTTCATCACGGATTGTTTGTGTGTCTGTCGTTTGACTTTCTATAACTCTCGTCGCATGAGCTTTCAGTATTTTTTCATTCATGTTCCTAACCCATCTAGCATTACTTTTATCAATGCTATGACTATACAACCATTTAATAGTCTCTTTATATTTTTCCTCGTTCAAAACATAACCTTGATGAGTCAGATTCGTATAACCAATTTCAGCTATTTCTTCAGGTGTATAATCATCGAAATAAAACGTATTCGGAATTCTTGATGCAAGTCCGCTATTCATCTTTAAAAATTGATTCATTTCATCGGTATATCCTGCGAAAATGATCATCGTGTTATGGCGATTATCTTCCATAAAGGTGAGGATCGTATCAACCGCTTCTTTCCCGTGATCATTTGGTGCTTCATTATATAGTGAATAGGCTTCATCGATAAACAAGATACCGCCTTTAATCTTTTCTAAGATTTCTTGCGTCAATTTCGCCGTTTCACCAATATACGAACTGACTAAATCTTTACGAGTGACTTCGATAAACTTATTCGTTGGAATAACGCCTGCCTCATATAAGGCGCGGCCTAAAATACGAGCGACTGTCGTTTTCCCAGTTCCGGGATTCCCTAAAAATAAGGAATGTAATGTAATCGGAATTGGATTTCTACCTTGTTCTTTTTGCAGTTGGTTAAATTTAACGATATTGATAAATTCATTAATTTGTTTTTTCAAATCATGTAAACCTATGAGCGAATGTAATTCATCTAAACTAGATTGTTTATCTTCTTCTATTTCATTGTCTTGAGCTTGGGCTGGACTTTCTGCTAATTTTTCCTCTACAGAATGTTCAACTGTTTCATTATTTTGTTCTGGTTGAATAGCATTTTGTTGATTTTTAGCTTGTCTTCTTTCTTGCGTTTCTGTATTAATTAATTCAACATTTTCAGGGGCGTCAACGTTCGATTGTGTATGATAATAAATCTTGAAAGAAAGGCCTTCTTTGATTTTTGATTCTTTTAATATAAATGTTGCATGTTCAACTTTATTGACGACATTATCGTTGTCGACATGGATCAAATCAAATGTTGCACTAGCACCAGAATCGACTAAAATAGTATAAAATCTATCATTTATAGATTTAAAATCCAATATACCGGTTGAATTAACGATGGAATCTTCTTTTATGCTCATCGTCACTTTGATTTGGTTATTATGTAAGTTGACTTTTGATTGTGATGTATAAAGCGATGATACGATAGAAGATCTTATATTTGCTTCAGATTGTTGACAAAGAAAAATGCTATCAATTTTTTCTTCTGAAAAATATACTTCAGAAGCTTCAAAATTCAAGGTCGATTCCGTACAATGTATTGGCGGGTATTTTCCAGTTAATTCACCATTCACAATAACTCGGTTAAAGTTCACAGTAGCATTTTCAACAATATTTATGGCATTACATTCGTGTAGTGCATGAATTGATAAATTTGAAAAGGTAAGATTTATTCCACTGCCTACGACGAATGTAGTTTTGATGACAACATCGCTCGGTTGTTGTCCAAGACCTTTTATCGTCACTCCATGTTTATATGCATTTTTTAATTTTAAACCTGAAGGAAAGTAATATTCACCTGGTGCTAGGAAAATGATATCTCCTGTTTTACAATTTCTTAAAACATATTTAAGATCTCTTTTCCCTCCTGGCTTTAACTTCCAAATATTTCTCATATTCCACACCTACTTCAATAGTTTTATTGCTTCGTTTATTCTGATGATGAAACCGACAATCCCTAAAATAAAAGTGTATTTCCACACAGCTATGTAAAGAATTAATTTTAGTATACCTATCATTATTGCTATTAAAAAGTGTTGATTCACATATGTAGTACGAATGGAAGGATATAATAATCGATACAATTGTCCTCTAAATGAAATTGCAATCGTTCCTAATAAGATCACCGAAAAAGGGAATAAGATAATATTGAATATGTCGATGAAGATGATATTCGTTTTAAAAAAGTAGTAAAATATAAAGGAAATGATATATGTAACAATCCAAAATTTAATACTTTGCAATGTGAAAATTTGTTTTAATAAAGATAATACATGTAAGTTCGGTGTGTAGTCTGTCGCTTTTATTCCGAATAACTGTTCTTTTTCCAATTTAACACCTTCTTATCATTTTTATTGTTGTTTTACATATATCATACTATTTATAAAAAATGAAGTCGACAATAAATGACAATGGATGTTCAAACTAAAATTTAATCTTAGGAGGAATGGTCAATGACTACCGTGTATGATTTTACAGTAAAAAAGCCGAATGGAGAAATACAAACGTTAAAAGAATTTGAAGGTAAACCACTTATCATTGTCAATACAGCGAGTAAATGTGGATTAAAAGGACAATTTGGGGAATTGCAAGAAATTTATGATACTTATAAAGATAAGGGGCTTATGGTTCTCGGTTTTCCGTGCGATCAGTTCAACAACCAAGAGTTCGACAGCATCGAGGAGACGACGAATTTTTGCCAAATGAACTATGGTGTCACGTTTCCGATATATGCGAAAGTCGATGTAAACGGGGAAAATGCACACCCGCTTTTCAAATTTTTGAAAAATGAAAAGAGTGGTGTGCTGTCCAATGAAATCAAATGGAATTTCACGAAATTTCTTATTGACCGCGAAGGGAAAGTAGTAAAACGTTACGCTCCAACAACGAAGCCAGCGAAAATGATTGAAGATATTGAGAAAGTATTATAATGTAATGGAAACGTCCTTAAGAATTATACATGTTGAAGCCCTACCCATGCTAAAACGGAAAGGATCACGAGAGTCGCAAGATTGGCTACAAACGAATAGATAGCGGCTTTTCTGCTTTCGGGATCCATTGTCAACATCCCGACAATCGAAAATATTGATCCAACTACTGCAAAAACGCCCCCTATCGCTCCAGTGTTCAAAAATACTAAAGCTAGAAATCCGAGGATCGCAGAGATTTTCGATACTTTTGAGGTCGGTTTTTTTTTCGTAAATCCTAACTTGAATAACTTTAGAATTGCTGCAATGTATGCTCCCAATATCGTCGTTATGATGACGTAAGTCAAATTTGTATAGCCTGATAATATCGGACCGAAAAAGGATAGTGGCGCTCCCGAACCTAATAAAAAATAAGCGATGTATGATAAAAAGAATTCCAATGAGCGCTACAATGATTTTTTTGATTATTTCATGTCCAATCTCTTTATCAACAATATTATTTAAATATAGTATTTTTTTCATCATTTTTTTATAAAATAGTAATTTATACGCATTTTACTACTATTAAACAACGATTATCGGTATTTGGTACTATTATCAATATGAGAAAAAGAAAGAGTTGGGAAAACGCAGTAGAAATTTTGAGAAGTAGGAGGAAATTTTGCAGGTTAATCAATAAAAAACCCAAGGAATTGGTGATGACATACCTTGGGTTTTATTCATCTCGGTATATCAATGTGGAAAAGCTAAGTGACTCATTAATTCTGGAAAATCAATAAAGGGATTTCTATTTCCTTGAATTTCATAAATAGCTTTATTTCGGTGTTTTTCATAATCAGTTACTTTATATTGTTTATGCCAGCGTAAAAGTAAAGGGATATCAAGAGTTTTTTTGAATTTCTTAGTTATTTTATTAGGATAGCGTAATAAAAAGTATAGTGTTGCCCTAGCTACGACTCCTTTTCCAAAATTTGGCTCAAATCGTTCATTTCTATTTATACCACACATACTTTTATTTACAGAAGGTCTCTCATCCTCATATTCATAATATGGGTAATTGGAACGCATATTGTTGCATTTCGGTTCGCAAACGAATAAATGATGTAAATCGCCTTTCATTGGCTCCTCAGCCTGGTACCAAGATTGAGGTACTACATGTTCAGTGTTAAATCTATGTTGTCTAGCAATATTTTGTACTTTTTCATCCATATGTTTATTTGAAATCTTATGCATTTTAATAAGGTTTTGGTAAAGTAAAAAACGTTTTTCTATTATTTTAAAATCTTCTTTAATTAATTTGTAGGGATCTTTCTGTTTACCGGAGTATATACATTTCAGTTTTCCATTCGGTTGAAGATCTACCCAAGTATATAAATATTGGTCTTTACTTATGAAATAGGGAAGTTGATGACGATGTGTAGTAGTAACGAGTCTATGAAACTCTTGAAATAGCCGATGAGGGTCAGAAATATCGGTAGAAATGTCACGATAATAAAATTCTTTCCATACTATATCTAGTTCTTTATTGTAATATATTTCATCATATGATTTAATTTTTTGCTGGTTATTTACTAATTCCGCGATTATAATATCGGGATTAAATTTTTTCATGGAATCTAATTCTTTTAAATGATGATGGATCATTTCATGTTCAGCTCACTCTTCGTATCAGACAATATATAACTATTATATCAAAAGCTATGTTTAGTCTTTTCCATTTATATAACAATTGATGGAAATTTAAAGCAAAAAAATAAAACGCCTATACACGTTACTGTATAAGCGTTTCTAGTATGGAGCATACGGGGTTCGAACCCGTGACCTCTTGCATGCCATGCAAGCACTCTCCCAACTGAGCTAATGCCCCGAAATTTCCACTACTAAATATTATATTGGATTTTACGATTTTAGCAAATAAACAATGTGGGAAGAGGCCTTTAAATTTTTTTGCCCTTATTGGAAAAAGGGGATCGTGTTATTTATGTTTTTATCTCTGAGAAACTCCTAGCCCATTTTCCTGATACAGCTGAAAGCATAAGCCACGGTTCAATGAACAAGTTGATTAAAATATGGGCGACAATTGGTGCGAGTATATTTCGATCCCCGACAATATAAAGAACAGCTAGTAATGCACCTAACACTGTCGTCGCTAAAATGACCGGAAGTGCAATTTTAATTTCTCCTCTTAGGAAAACCCAGGCACTATGAGCTAAGCCGAAAATAACCGCTGAAGCGAACACTTGAAAGATGATCGAAAAATCTAAATTCATCAGCCAATCCATCAAAACCTTTCTAAAGACGATTTCTTCTACAGTACTAGAAACAACAGCTGCCCAAATTCCGATTACTTTGAGCCATGAAAAAGTAAATAAATGTTCACGGACAAAAGGAATGACTTTTACCGTGTATAAAATGTACCCAATCGCAATAAAGCAGGCAAATATCCAAACGATTGGATTACTAAATGCTACTGGTTGAATACCGAGACCGTTTTTTATAAAGTTTTGTGGGTTACTAAAATACCAAAACAAGATAACACTTGTTAATATGAGTGATAAAATGCCTAAAATCCATCCAGTAGTTATTTCATCTTTTCGTGTATACATTGATTGAAAATCCCACCTAACTGACAAGTACAATTACTTTTCGTTATTTTTTTAAAGACTCATTTAAAGAATTGGCGATGCGTTTATAATATAGTGAAAATCCGAACCAAAATATCGCATAAATAATCGTAAAAAATAAGAAACTACTAACAATAGCGACAAAAGTGAAAGGTACCCATTCTAAAGATAGCGCGAAAATAAAGTAAATAGTAACAGATAGTGAAAAATGAATGATCGTTTGTTTTAATGGGCTCCATGATTCGTGTTCGAAAATGACCGTAGCTAATCCAAAATAAATACCTAAGACAAGACTAGCTAACATATATAACCAAATCGTTGAGATATGAGGATTAATATCGTTAAGCATTAATACGGTTAAAGCGATAAATGTGATGAATCCACCCCATGCAACTCCAGCTACAGATCTTTGAAATAATTTAGATATCATCTTTTATCCTCCAATCGTTAATTTATCCTTAATACTTGCTACATATTTCCTCGTAATATATTCTTTGTTTCCCGATTGAAAATGAACACATAAATTCCCATTAAACGATAGTTCAAAACGGGTAATATTATTCAAATTGCCGATAACGGATTTCGAAAACCGCATAAAATGATGCGCAGCTAACGTCTTTTCAACTTCAAACAACTTCATTTTAATTTCAAATCGTTTGTTTCCGACTGCTGCATACACTTTCCTGTTTTCGGCGTAAACGTAGTCGATTTCAGACGGTTTTAATAAAATCGTTTGTCCATCAGATATCCCGAAAATTCGCTTCGGCTCATTCATTTGTATCATTTTGACGAGTTGTTCTAGTTCTTCCGTCCATTTTTTCGTTCGTATCGTAATCGTAGTTTCCTCATATTGTTCATCAACTTCTATGTTAACTTTCATATTTTCCCTCCATCCACCGCGAGCAACTGCAGTTAATTATATTTTATAGAAAAGAATATTTTATGAAAGAACAATTTGTATAACGCTAAGTTTTTATAGGATAAGATGACAAAAATAGCGAATGACGTGGTTGGGAAGAATAATTTTTTAGAGGAGTTTAAATTTGAGGATGCTCGCTGAGGAATTTACATTTAGAAAAATAAAGGCTGTCCAAAAAACATTTAAAAGCTTTTTGGACAGCCTAATTAAAAATTATTTTTCTGCAAGCAGATCGGCAAAAGTTTTCATATACACTGGTAAATCATCAGGTCGTCGGCTGGAGACGATGTGACCGTCAACGACGACTTCTTCATCGACCCAACTAGCTCCAGCATTTGTCATATCGTCTTTAATCGCAGGAGTACTCGTCACTTTTCTCCCTTTTAAAATATTTGCCGAAACAAGTACCCAGCCGGCATGGCAAATATGGCCGATCGGTTTTTCTGTTTCATCCATTTTTCGTACCATTTCAAGAACTTCTGGATAGCGTCTTAACTTGTCCGGCGCCCAACCACCAGGGATTAAAATAGCGTCATATAGATCTGCATCGATATCTGAAAAAGCATAATCAGTTTTTGCTGGTACACCATGTTTTCCTTTGTAAGTTGCACCCGCTTCAGGTCCGACTAAATCTACTTGTGCACCTTCTTCGCGGAGGCGGTACACTGGATACCAGTGTTCTAAATCTTCGAAGTGATCTTCGACGAGGGCGATTACTTTTTTATCTTTTAAACGCATGCACTTATCATCCTTTCATAAAATTCCTTACTCAATAGTGTACCAGAAAGGAATCATCATGCATAGTTGTGACTTTTCAAGGAAACGATGATTTTATTACATCCCGCGCCCTGCATCATTACGTTGTTTACCTTGTTTACTTATCTTATCTTTATGCGAACCGCTTAACGGCTCCCCATAAGGCTGTTTCGGACTGTTCGGTAAATTCGGTTCCGTTTGTTGCTTCGGTCCTTTCCGATTTTTCGTCATTCACACTCCTCCTTTTTTAAATTGGGCGAATTTCGTAAACATTTCTTTGTCTTCGATAAGCCCACACACCCCGCACTGAACTTTATATTCTGGACCACGATACGGAATATGGAATGGATCGATGTTTTCTGGTGTATATTCTTGAATGACTTCGCCAGTATGAGCGTCTAATTTATAAAAACGAGCATTCTGTTCGATGATGTTAAATCTTGTGCGGTTTGTTTTACAGTTCGGACAAAGATATGCTTCATTCATAGTACATACCTCCTTGACATAGTTTTCCTCATATTTATTACTTTATGAAAGAAAATAATCGTTAATCAGGATTTATTGCATCTTCCTAAAAAAAACGCTAGTATAAAAATGGAATTATGTAACGAAAAATTGTGAATAAGGATGAGATAGATGACGGAGAAAATTAGAGTAGGTATTGTCGGATACGGTAACCTTGGTCGCGGGGCAGAACTAGCGATTAAACAACAACCTGATATGGAATTAGTCGCTGTATTTTCACGCCGAGGAAAAGTAGATACGATCGATCCAAATGTGACATCTTTACATATTGATGAGGCGAAAAATTACCGAGATAAAATTGATGTGATGATTTTATGTGGAGGTTCGGCAACAGACTTACCAGAACAGACTCCTAAATTTACGGAAATGTTCAATACGGTAGATAGTTTCGATACGCACGCAAAGATTCCTGAGCATTTTGCAAAAGTAGATGAAGCGGCGAAAAAGAGCGGAAAAATCAGTATCATTTCTGCCGGGTGGGATCCAGGATTATTTTCGATTAATCGGGTCATGTCAGAAGCGGTTTTAATCGATGGAAAGACGTACACGTTTTGGGGAAAAGGGTTAAGTCAAGGACATTCTGATGCAGTTCGTCGTGTCGAAGGAGTAAAAGCAGGAGTACAATATACGATTCCGTCTGAAGAAGCGATGGATCGTGTCCGCAGTGGAGAAAACCCGGAACTTTCAACGAGCGAAAAACATAAACGGGAATGTTATGTCGTATTGGAAGAAGGAGCAGATCCGGAAAAAGTCGCTGAAACGATTAAAACGATGCCGAACTATTTCGACGAATACGACACGACCGTTCATTTTATTACGGAAGAGGAGTTGCAACGTGATCATGCAGCGATGCCTCATGGAGGATTCGTCATCCATAGTGGAAAAACTGGACAAGGTACGAAACAAATTGTTGAATTTAGTTTGAAATTGGATAGTAACCCTGAATTTACGGCAAGTGTGTTAGTCGCTTATGCGCGTGCTGCTTACCGTCTGCACAAAGAAGGACAAACTGGCGCAAAAACAGTGTATGATATCGGACCTGGATATATCCATCCGAAAAGTCCGGAACAGTTGCGGAAAGAGTATTTATAAATTTTTCGTTTTAAACGCTATTTTACACCGAGGTGGTGGTAAGATAGCGTTTTTGTATTTATTTTCTTGAAAATTCAATCCGTTTCTTGAAAATCTTGTAAAAAAAGATATGTTTAGTTTGAAATATCTCACTCATTCCCGTATGATACTCTAGGGCTTAAACTTACATGAATTCAATAGTAATTAGACAAAATATAAAACAATTTATAGTATAAAGGGGTAGAACATGAAGAACTTTTTCAAACTCGAACAATTAGGCACGAACGTTAGAACAGAAATTTTAGCAGGATTTACGACGTTTTTAACGATGGCATATATCGTCGTAGTGAATCCGGCCATTCTTTCTTCAGCAGGAGTACCGTTCGATCAAGTATTTATTGCAACGGTCATAACTGCTGTCATCGGAACGCTCATTATGGCACTGTGGGCGAATTATCCGATTGCAATCGCACCGGGTATGGGGTTGAATGCATATTTCGTCAGTATCGTTAAAACGCAAGGGGTCAGTTATCAAGTTGTGTTCGGAGCTGTACTTATAGCCGGGCTCATCTTTTTGTTGCTGACATTTACAAAACTACGTGAAATGTTGATCGATGCGATTCCGCCGTCGTTAAAATACGGAATTACAGCTGGAATCGGGCTTTTTATCGCATTTTTAGGGTTGAAGATGTCAGGACTTGTCGTTGGAAATCCTGATACACTTGTTGCTTTCGGAGATGTTTCGGATCCGAATACGGTCCTTGCCATATTCGGTTTAATCTTAACGTTAATATTAATCGTCCGTAAAGTGAAAGGTGCCATTTTCATCGGGATGTTCGTCACGGCAATTGTCGGCTATTTTGTCGGTATGCTACAAATTGATGGCATCGTCTCGACACCTCCGCCAGTCGTATTTTTTGATTTAGATATTGCTGGTGTATTTGAACATTCCTTGTACGCAGTCGTGATCGCTTATTTGCTCGTGACGATTTTCGATACGACTGGTACGATGATCGGTGTTGCAGAACAAGCAGGATTAATGAAAGATGGAAAACTTCCGAAAGCGAATCGGGCATTGACAGCGGACGCAGTTGCAACTACGGTCGGAGCAACTGTTGGGACGACTCCCGCTACTGCGTACATTGAATCGTCTTCCGGTGTCGCGGTCGGTGGAAGGTCTGGTTTGACGTCACTCGTCGTAGCGATATTATTTTTAGTTACTTTAATATTTTCACCGTTGGTAGCGGCGGTTTCTTCGTTACAAGCGATCACTGCTCCGGCACTCATCGTCGTCGGAAGTTACATGATGGCTGGATTGAAAAAAATTGATTGGTCGCAATTTGACGAAGCTTTTCCAACGTTTATCGTCGTACTGATTATGCCGCTTACTTCTAGTATCGCGACTGGAATTTCAATCGGATTTATTATTTATCCACTATTAAAAATCGTCGCTGGAAAGGCGAAAGAAGTGCATCCGCTTCTTTATATTTTTAGCTTGATATTTATCATTGAAATGATATTTTTCCCTTAATTTGCATAAAAGTGTTTGACAGATCATACATTTCAGTGTAGAGTAGTAGTTACAACTTCATAGTAACAAACCTTTTTCTTATCAAGAGAGGTGGAGGGACTGGCCCAAAGAAGCCTCGGCAACAGACTTTGTCAGACAAAGTACTGTGCCAATTCCAGCAAGCTATTTTGATAGCCTTGAGAGATAAGAAGAGGAATGAATGACAATATTTGTATATTCGGCCTCTTCTTATATTAAAGAAGAGGCCTTTCTCATTCACTTATTGGACCACCAAGAGTGAATCTCTTCTATTAAAGGCTAGTAGCTTTATAAGTTATCTTGGATAACTTATACTTCTATACGAAAGGAAGGGAAGATAAGAAGTGTCTAAACTTGGTGAGGAGCATATCGAATATTTAACGAACAGTTTACGGAACATAGAGTACGGGTCGATCGTCATTACAGTGCATGATGGATATATTACCCAAATCGATACGACGGAGAAAAAACGATTTACGAAATCGACAAGTTCAAGTTCGAAAGGAAGAACGTTAAAAACGAAATAATCATAGTGCCGATTAGACAACTAAAGGCATCTATCATTCTCGTCTTATGTGAAGACGGAATGTTAGATGCCTTTTTATTTACTCGACTGACGTTCTAAATTGTGTTTGATCCGCTTAATATTAAAAAATTAAAAGGGAGGAGTTATCAAAATGACAGAACGATGTAAACAAGAAACTTTCCTTGTGCAAATCGGTAATCGGAAAGAAGAACATTTTCGGGCGGTAAGTACACCGATCTACTTTTCCACCGCTTTTCGCCATGAAGAGATTGGACTTCAAGATGGCTACGATTATATTCGGACCGGGAATCCGACGCGTGATGTATTGGAAGAAGCGGTCGCTAAATTAGAAAAAGGCGATCAAGCATTTGCGACATCCTCGGGAATGGCAGCCGTACAACTCGTTTTTTCGCTATTTGAACAAGATTCGCATTTTATTTCATCGCGTGATATTTACGGCGGCAATTACCGGTTATTTGAAGTGTTCGAAGAGAAGTACGGTTTTCAATTTACGTATTGGGATGGTACCGATTACGACGAGTTGGAACAGTTCGTCCGTCCGAATACGAAAGCGATCTTCATCGAATCACCGACAAATCCGTTACTGCATACGGTCGATCTGAAGAAAATTTCGAAATTTACAAAAAGACATGGAATTCTGCATATCGTCGATAATACGTTGTTTACGCCATATATTCAACGACCGCTCGAAGACGGAGCTGATATCGTCATCCATAGTGCGACGAAATATTTAGCCGGGCATAACGACGTGTTGGCGGGACTCGTCATCGCAAAAGGCGAGGAACTTTGTGAACAACTATCATTTATGCACAATTCAATCGGTGCAGTGTTAGCTCCTTACGATTGTTGGAGTCTCATTCGTGGGATGAAAACACTCGCCTTACGGATGAGACAACATGAATATAATGCGAAGCAAGTAATTGCCTATTTAAACGACCATCCAATGGTGACGAAGACGTATTATCCTGGTCGTAGTGGAATGCTTAGTTTTGAGATTATTGATGAAAAGCTCGTTTCACCATTTTTAAAAGCGTTGAAATTGTTCACTTTCGCGGAAAGTTTAGGTGGAGTGGAAAGCTTTCTCACGTATCCCGCAACACAGACGCATATGGATATTCCACAAGTGGTGCGTGAAAAGTACGGTCTATCGAATCGTCTATTACGAGCATCGATCGGCGTTGAGCATCACGAAGATATTATCGCCGATCTAGAGCAAGCTTTCCAAGCAGTCTCGAAATTGGAGGTGGGATCAATTTGAGTTTATTAGATGATTTAAAAGAGAACATTTTAATCGGTGATGGCGCGATGGGGACGATCCTTTATTCGCACGGCGTCGACCGTTGTTTTGAAGAGTTGAATTTAACCCATTCAGAACAAATCCAAAATGTCCATGAAGCGTATATTAACGCCGGTGCAAATGTCATCCAAACGAATACGTACGGTGCGAATTATATTAAACTTGCTCGCTACGGTTTGGAAGAACAAGTGAAAAAAATTAATCAAAAAGCTGTCCAAATTGCACGAAAAGCGAGTAAAGGCCGCGTGTATGTGTTAGGTAATATCGGCGGTATTCACGGTGCGAAGACGTTGCACCAATCGGATGAAGAAATTAAACGAAGTTTCCGCGAGCAATTATATTGTTTACTGTTAGAAGGTGTGGACGGATTTATTTTAGAAACGTATTACAATTTAGACGAATTGAAGACAGTTTTAACGATCGCTCGCGAAGAAACAGATTTACCGATTATTACGAATGTATCGATGCATGAACCTGGTGTATTGGAAAACGGTGTCCCATTGAAAGATGCATTGCGGCAACTAGAAGATTTAGGAGCTGATATTGTAGGTGTCAATTGCCGTTTAGGTCCGGCGCAAATGGTCACATCATTAGAGACGGTTCCTTTACCGGAAAGGGCATTTCTTGCAGCTTATCCGAATGCAAGTTTACCAGCATATCGTGACGGTGTCTTATATTACGAAAATGAACCGAGCTATTTTGAACAGTGTGCACAAGATTTACGGGATCAAGGTGTACGGTTAATCGGCGGTTGTTGTGGAACGACACCAGAACATATTCAAGCTTTAGCGAAAGGAATACGTGGCCTTACGCCGGTCGAAGAAAAAGAAGTCAAACGTATAGAACGGATTGAAGTGTTAAAAGAAAGTGTCCGTCAAGAAAAAACGTTGCCGGAAGTTGCAAAAGAACGGCATACGATTATCGTTGAACTCGATGCACCGAAACATTTAGATATTACCGAATATGTCGAAGGAGCAAAAGCCCTGAAAGAAGCCGGGATCGATGCGATCACATTAGCTGACAATTCATTAGCAACACCGCGAATTAGTAATGTAGCGGTCGCGACGATTTTGAAAGATTTAGGAATTAAGCCGTTAGTTCACTTAACTTGTCGTGATCGAAATTTAATCGGGCTACAGTCGCATTTGATGGGTCTTCATACGTTAGGAATTACTGAAATTTTAGCGATTACTGGCGATCCGACAAAAATTGGCGATTTTCCGGGAGCGACATCTGTGTTTGATGTGAATTCATTTCAGTTAATCGAATTAATTAAAAAGAGTAATGAAGGGATTTCGTTTTCTGGAAATTGTTTACGACAAAGAACTGCATTCAGTGTCGCTGCTGCTTTTAATCCGAATGTCGCCAACGTCGAAAAAGCGGTAAGCAGGTTGGAAAGGAAAATCGCTAGTGGTGCCGATTATATTTTAACGCAACCTGTTTATAGTGAAGAGAAAATTGTCGAGTTAAAAGAAGCGACAGCACATATCGATACCCCAATTTTCGTCGGAATCATGCCGCTTACTTCGACGAAAAATGCGGAGTTTTTACACAACGAAGTTCCAGGGATCAAACTGACAGATGAAGTCCGCGCCCGGATGAAGGCTGTAGCAGGAAACCGGGAATTATCGACGAAAGAAAGTATCGCCATTTCGAAAGAATTGCTCGATGTAGCGCTACAACATTTTAACGGAATTTACTTAATTACCCCGTTTATGCGGTACGACATTATCGTCGAACTCGTCCATTATATTCACGAACGAACGGGTGCTTTAGAAGAAAAGCATCGGTTAGCAAACTTATAGGATTCATCATTTTTTAACATATGACAAACAAAAAATATTAAATAAATGGAGGAAGTAACATGTCAAAAATACTTAGTTCAAATTTAGGTTATCCACGAATCGGAGAAAAGAGAGAATGGAAAAGAGCGTTAGAAAGTTATTGGAATGGAGAAATTACGGAAACAGAATTACTAAATAGAACGACAGAAATAAGACTACAAAATTTGCAAAAACAAAAAGATCAAGGAATTGATTTAATACCAGTTGGAGATTTTACATTATACGATCATGTCCTTGATACTGCTGTTACGTTCGGAATCGTGCCGAAAAGATTTAAATACGATGGCAAAAAAGTAGATGTAGATACTTATTTTGCAATTGCGCGCGGGGTCGATGATGCAGTTGCATCTGAAATGACGAAATGGTTTAATACGAACTACCATTATATCGTACCTGAATTAAACGATGTCAATCCATCTGTCGTAGAGAATCGTCCACTATATTATTATAATGAAGCGAAAGAAAAGTTAGGGATCGATGGAAAACCAGTGATTTTAGGTCCGATTACATTTTTGAAATTATCGAAAGGGTATGAAGAAGCGGAGTTTTCATCCTTAGTAGACACGTTCTTACCATTATATATAGAAGTTTTACGAGAGCTTGCAGAAGCGGGAGCCACTTGGATTCAAATCGATGAACCGATTTTATCGACGAACGTTTCCGATGCTGTGTTAGATGAAGTAGAAAAAGTGTACAAAGCTTTTGCGGAACAAGTGCCAGAAATCCAAATCATTTTACAGACGTATTTTGAAAAAATTTTCGCTTACGAAAGAATCGTTAAACTACCAGTCGAAGCGATCGGATTAGATTTTGTCCACGGTGATTCTTTAGAGTTGTTGCAAAATTACGGATTTCCGAAAGACAAAGTACTTGCAGCAGGAATCATCGATGGGAGAAATGTTTGGCGTGCAAATTTAGAGGAAAAATTGACCGTTTTAGAGACGATTCAACGGTTCGTCCATGAAGAAAGATTGATCGTGCAACCTTCATCATCTTTACTGCATGTCCCTGTGACGAAAAAGTTGGAGACGAACATCGAACAAGTCATTTACGACGGATTGTCATTTGCCGACGAAAAATTGGCGGAAGTCGCCGCATTGACGAAAGGGTTGAATGAAGGGAAAGAAACGATCCGAGCGGAAATCGATGAAGCGAAGAAAGCTTTAGCGCGTCTAGAAGCGACATATCGTTCGAATGAAGAAGTGAGAAAAGAAATTGGACATTTAACGGAAGAAGATGCAAAACGTGACGTTCCGTTTGCAAAAAGAATCAAACTGCAAAATGAACGATTTAATTTACCACTTTTACCGACGACGACGATCGGAAGTTTGCCGCAAACGCCTGAAGTAAGAAGAACGCGGACAAAATGGCGTAAAGGTGAATTATCTGATAAGGAATACGAGCAGTTTATAAACGAAAATATTAAACGTTGGATTGCAATTCAAGAAGAGCTCGATATCGATGTGCTCGTTCATGGTGAGTTTGAACGAAACGATATGGTCGAGTATTTCGGGGAGAAACTAAACGGGTTTACAACGACTGAATACGGTTGGGTACAGTCTTATGGATCCCGTTGTGTCAAACCACCGCTTATTTTTGGCGACGTTTCTTGGGATGGACCGATTACTGTGAAAGAAAGTGTCTATGCTCAATCGTTAACGGACCGTCCGGTAAAAGGTATGTTGACAGGGCCGGTGACGATTTTAAACTGGTCGTTCGTTCATGATGCGACACCACGTTATGAAATTATGAAACAAATTGCCCTTGCATTACGAAAAGAAATTGCCGCACTTGAGGAAAATGGAATTAAAATCATTCAAGTCGATGAACCGGCATTAAGGGAAGGTTTACCGTTAGATGAAGCGAAGTGGGATGAATATTTAGAAGCGTCAGCTTATGCATTCCGCCTAGCGACAGCGAAAGTACAACCAGATACCCAAATTCATACGCATATGTGCTATTCTGACTTCGAAGATATTTTTGATTGCATCGATGCGTTAGATGCAGACGTCATCTCGATCGAATCTTCTCGAAGTCACGGTGAACTCGTCTCGACTTTTGAAGAAAATACGTATATGAAAGAGATCGGTTTAGGTGTGTACGATATTCATAGTCCACGAATTCCGTCTGTCGAAGAAATTAAACAAAATATCAATCGTGCCCTACAAACGATCTCGCCGAAGCAATTTTGGGTCAATCCTGACTGTGGTTTAAAGACGCGTAAAGAGGAAGAAACGATCGCAGCTCTGAAAGTAATGGTAAAAGCGGCAAAAGAAATTAGGGAAGAACAACTTGCATTGCAAAATAAGTAAATGTTGAAAAAAGTTTTTCAGCACCTCCAGTCAGCTCATCAAATGAATGAATTGAATGTATGAAGATTTGAGGCCTATCCACGTTAAAGGCCTCTTCTTTATTTTTAAAGATTTGCAACAGTACAAGAAATGAAATAATAGAAAAACTCTTTTTTGCGATTCACTTTATTTTATGGAAAACCTTTGCTGTTACAACATAATTCAACTTTTGACATGAATAGCCGTTCCTTTTTTGTAAAAACTAAAGCCGGAAGGGAGCGGTTAAGTTGTTGTCGTTTTTTATCGCGCTTTATTTGTTTTTGATCCAGATAGATGAACTGCCAGAACTAATCCACAATGAATTTATGACAAAATCGCAAGAAAATATTAGACGATCTACTCATTCTAGTGACATTTCCACGATTATTGAGGTGGATGGAGATCCTAAAATACACGAAAATATATTGAATGCGTATTTTCCGACGATTGAAGTTGTCACTACATATGAAGCTTTATTTAACGGACTTGCTTTAAAAGGACGTCCTGATAAATTAATGCGCTTAATCGAGCTAGACTTTGTGAAAGCAATGTTTCCAGTGCAAACATATACGACATTAAAAATTACATCTCAGCCGCTCCCGTTTAAAAAACGAAACAGAACTCTGAAAGCTCCTGAAAGAACACCCGAATGTTGACTTACCATCGCAATTTAACAATACGAAGTTACTGGTAAAGGTGTTAAAATTGGAGTCATTGATACTGGAGTAGATTTTACCCATCCTGATCTTTCATACGAATTATCGTGGTGGGTTTGATTTAGTAGATTTAGATGATGAACCGATGGAAACGACGGAGAAAGAAGGAATGCCGACAAGTCATGGAACACATGTCGCTGGCATTATTGCCGCGAAAGGAATGCTTAAAAGGAGTTGCACCAGATGCAGACATTTATGCGTATCGTGCGCTAGGGCCTGGTGGATTTGGAACGTCGATTCAAGTGATTGCAGCGATGGAAGAAGCAGTAAAAGACGGCGTAGGATGTAATAAATTTATCACTAGGTAATACGATCAATGGACCTGATTATCCAACGAGTAAAGCGGTAAATGAAGCGACAAAACTCGGAGTAGTTGTCGTTGTAGCAAACGGAAATAGCGGGTCCGACCAATTGGACGGTTGGTGCACCAGCAACTGCTCCTTTCGCATTTTCAGTAGGTGCATTTCAACATCGTAGCGATCGTTCCATCTTTATATGAACCAAAAAATCAAAGAAAATATTCAACTTTCACCGCTTACGTTTGCAAAACCGTGGAATTTAGACACGCGACTATGAAATTGTTGACAGGAACATGAAGATGTCGTGATGAAAATAGGTATATTTTTAAACAAGAAGATGAACATTGGCAGAAGATACTATGGATTTCAACAAGAAGGTGGAGTTGCAGGCAATTATTTACGGTATCTCGCCACAAAATCAACAGTGGATCGAATCATTTAGGGAAGTAGAATTTACGATTCCAGTTGCCCTTATCTCACTGAAAGATGGTAGATGGATAGAAAACAATAATGAATAAAGAAAATTTATATTTTAAAAATACGTATGAACAATCAGATCAAAAAGTTGCCAACTTTAGTTCACGTGGACCGGTAACTGTAAATTGGATGTTAAAGCCTGATGTTGTTGCTCCTGGAGTAAACATTTTAAGTACAGTTCCAGGAGGATATGAAATTTTAAATGGGACGAGTATGGCCGCACCACATGTTGCGGAGCGGTTGCAGTATTAAAAGAAGCGCAACCAGAATGGTCGAATGAACAAATATCTCAGCGCTTAAAACGACAGCAAGCCAAATAGAAACTGATGACGGAATGAAAGTTGAACCGATCATACAAGGAGCAGGGCTTGTTGATATTGAAGCAGCAATTGAAACAGATACTGTTATTGATCATTCTCTTTTATCGTTCGGTAAAATTGGAGGACACGTATAGAAGAAAGAACGGTAGAAATAACGATAGAAAATATAACAAGATGAAGAACAAACATATTATTTTGATATTCCGAAAAAAGAAAAAGGAATCTCATGGCAATTCCAGAGAGTTTTCGATTGCGCCACAACAGAAAAAGAACGTCCCGATTACATTAAAAGCGAACGATTACAACTTGAAAAGGGAATATATCAAGATTGGCTGACATTACAATATGGCGAAGAAATCTTACCAATTGCCATATTTATTTATTGGAGAAACTGCTGATTATCCACGAATTATGGGGTTTTCATTTAAAATCGATCGTTCGGATAAAGATAAATATAAATACCAATTTTACGCGGCGGAACGTGTGAAATCGTTGCAAATTCAACTGTATGAACCTAACTCTTTAGTATATGAAGGAACACTTTTAAAATTGACAGATTTAACTGTCGGAATGAATGAAGGTGAAATAAGAAGAAGTGATATTGAACAACGAGGGAGATTTTATGCAATCATGATCGTTCAACTTGAAAATGGAGAAGTATTAAATTATAGTACAGAAATAGTAATTGAGTAAGGAAAAAAATGTATATAAATATTAGCTTATCACATTTGAAAACCTAATAATTATAGGGTTTAGTCGTTTCAATAAACAGGGAATGTAAATACGGAAATGTTCATAAATTTGTCACGAATTTAACGAGAGGCGATATTAGACTTACCATATATTGATTTATTTGTTTGAAATTGACATTTATATGGAAGAAACTATACTTAGTATAAATTGACAATGGGCGAGCGCTATTGTAAAATTCAACGTGGGTATTTAAATTAGAATCATCTCACTGTGTGCATTATTATCCTTTTTATGTGAAGAACTTACATAAAAATACAGTTCCAAATTGTGAAGGATTCTAAATCAAGGATCTAGATGAAAGTGAGCAAATTATGTCGAATTATCGTACGATGGCAAAAAGACAAAGAAAATGGATGCTTTTTTTATTGCATTACTAATTATCCTGTCATCTCATGCCAGACGAGCACTTTTTTCTAGGAATGTTACTAGGTGCTGGATCAGTTTTTATAATTTATGGCTCTTACAACGTAAAACAGATTTACTTGGAGAAGCAGCGGAAAAAGATGGTTCTAGAAAAGGGATCGGGACGATATCAAGACTGGCAGCGGCTGCACTTGGTGCTCTAATAGCAATTCGTTACGATTTCAGCATAATTGGTTACATCATTGGGTTAATGGCTGTCTATCCAGTCATTATGATAGATTTTATTTTATTTAATAGGAATAATGAATCGAAAGAGGGGTGAGACGATGGATTATGGAGCACCAATTATCGAAAATGTATTCGGAATTCCTTGGTTATCTGTCAACTTAGCAAATGTGTTAATGATCATCGTAACATCTGCTATCGTATTTATCCTTTCTGTCTTAGGTGCAAGAAAATTGCAAATGAAACCGACAGGTGCCCAAAATGTGATGGAGTGGATCCTTGATTTCGTCAAAGGAATCGTTAACGATACGATGGATTGGGACACAGGAAAAAGATTTTTACCGTTAGCGATTACATTATTTACATTTATTTTAGTAGGTAACATACTAGGTGTTATCACGACGGTAATTTATCGACGATAAGTATGGTGGACTTCGCCGACAGGTGATCCAGGTATAACGTTAACGCTTTCTTCCTTAGTTATTATTTTATCGCATTATTATTCAATCAAACTAAGAGGGACAGACATTATTTGAAAACTTATGTCACTCCAGTATGGTTCTTATTTCCGATTAAATTGATAGAAGAATTCGCTAATACATTGACGCTTGGTTTGCGTTTATTTGGTAACATTTATGCTGGAGGAGTACTCCTTATCTACTAGTGGGACTGACTACCTCTGGAATTATCGGATTTATCGGAGGAGCAATTCCATACTTAGCATGGGCAGGATTTAGTATTTTTATCGGAGCGATCCAAGCATTCATTTTCACAATGTTATCGATGGTATATATTGCGCACAAAGTGAATGAAGAACATTAATTTTTTAAAACATTAATTAACCAGCTTTATTTTAGATAAAACTGGAAATTAAAAAAACAATTACTATATATTATTGAGGAGGATTTATATTATGGGAGCTTTAGCAGCGGCAATTGCAGTAGGATTAGGTGCGTTAGGAGCAGGTATTGGTAACGGTTTAATCGTTAGTAAAACAGTTGAAGGAGTTGCACGTCAACCAGAATTAAGAGGTCAATTACAAACTATTATGTTCATCGGTATCGGTTTAGTTGAGGCGTTACCTATCATTGGTGTCGTTATCGCATTAATGGTTATGGGTTCCTAATGAATAAGAAAATTGTCCAGGCGAAGCAAACTACGAAAAACTTCGCCATCGTTTATGTTTAAATTTCGACTGACCTAAAGGGGTGAATTGTGTGCTAGGCGGTTTTCATGTAATAGATATGTTAGTGATGCTATTTTTCTTCATCATTCTAATCTACCTCGTAGGCAAGTTTGCTTGGGGTCCAGTCATGGATATGATGAAGAAGCGTGAAGATTATATAGCTAACGAAATTGAGCAAGCTGAAAAGAATCGAGCCGAAGCAGAAAAAGCATCGAAAGAAGCGGTTGAACGCTTGAGGCAAACGAAACAAGAAGCGCAGAAGATCATCGAAGATGCAAGAACTGCCGGTTTAAAACAAGAACAAGATATTATTGAGGCTGCGAAAAAAGAAGCAGAGCGTATTAAACAAGCTGCTCAAGAAGAAATTCAAAATGAAAAAGAAAAAGCAATTCAAGCTTTACAAGATCAAGTTGCTTCCTTATCTGTACTGATTGCAAGCAAAGTAATTGAGAAAGAGATTAGCGCACAAGATCAAGAAAAGCTGATCGAAGAGTATATTAAAGAGGTAGGAGAAGAGCGATGAGTCAAGTAGTTGCAAAACGATATGCCGATGCTCTTTTCCAACTAGCGAATGAAAAAAATATAATCGACAAATTGATCTTACAGTTACAGGAAGTTAAAAAGGTTTTTCAAGACGGGGATAAAATATATGAATTTTTTTATCATCCTCGTATAGATAAAGCTGATAAAGTGAAATTAATCGATGAATCGTTTAAAGATTGCGATGAAAATATCATCAATTATTAAAACTTCTCGTTGAACGTCATCGAATTGAGCATGTAACAGCTATCGTCGACTATTTTATTGAGCTTTATGAGGAAGCGAATGAAATGGCGACAGCGACTGTTTATTCTGTACGTGAATTAACGGATGTAGAAAAAACAGAATTAGAAAATTCTTTTAAAAAGAAATTTAATAAGAAAAGTGTCGCAATTGAAAATATAGTAGACCCATCGATTATTGGTGGATTAAAAATTCGAGTCGGAAATACAATTTATGATGGTTCGATTAGTGGCAAACTAAACCGGATCAAAAATCGACTCGTATCGCAAAGCATTTAATGATAGGGGTGACATGGTATGAGCATTACTGCTGAAGAAATCAGTTCGCTGATTAAACAGCAAATTGAAAACTTCGACACAGACATCGAAATTAGTGATGTCGGAACGGTTATTGAAGTCGGAGACGGGATTGCACGTGCTCACGGCCTTGATAACGTCATGGCAGGAGAGCTTGTCGAGTTTTCTAATGGTGTTATTGGATTAGCGCAAAACTTAGAAGAAAGTAATGTAGGGATCGTTATTTTAGGTCCTTACACTGGAATAAAAGAAGGCGACGAAGTTCGTCGTACTGGAAGAATTATGCAAGTACCAGTTGGTGAGGAATTAATCGGACGTGTTGTAAACCCGTTAGGTCAACCACTAGACGGGAAAGGACCAATTGAAACGTCAAAAACTCGTCCAATCGAATCTGAAGCGCCAGGAGTAATGGATCGTAGGTCTGTTTAC
Source organism: uncultured Bacilli bacterium (assembly GCA_963766835.1). Taxonomy (GTDB): domain Bacteria; phylum Bacillota; class Bacilli; order Bacillales; family Amphibacillaceae; genus Pseudogracilibacillus. The sequence goes on along the minus strand of CAVYBX010000009.1, from coordinate 74,705 downwards.
GAGCCGCTTCAAACTGGTATAAAAGCGATTGACGCACTCGTACCAATCGGTAGAGGACAGCGTGAACTTATTATCGGCGACCGTCAAACAGGGAAGACGACGGTAGCGGTTGATACGATTTTAAATCAACATGATCAAGATATGATTTGTATTTACGTGGCAATCGGTCAAAAAGATTCTACAGTTCGTGCGACTGTTGAAACGTTCCGTCGTTATGGAGCGTTGGATTATACAATCGTCGTTACAGCAGGAGCATCTGACCCAGCACCATTACTTTATTTAGCGCCATATGCTGGTGTGACGATGGGTGAAGAGTTCATGTACAACGGAAAGCACGTACTCGTTGTATATGATGACTTATCAAAACAAGCTGTAGCTTACCGTGAACTATCACTTTTATTACGTCGTCCACCAGGCCGTGAAGCATACCCAGGTGATGTATTCTACTTACACTCACGTTTATTAGAACGTGCTGCGAAGTTGAACGACGAATTAGGTGGAGGTTCATTAACAGCACTTCCATTCGTTGAGACACAAGCTGGAGACATTTCAGCGTACATTCCAACGAACGTTATTTCTATTACTGATGGACAAATCTTCTTACAGAGTGACTTATTCTACTCAGGTGTAAGACCAGCTATTAACGCAGGTTTATCCGTATCCCGAGTTGGAGGAGACGCACAAATAAAAGCGATGAAGAAAGTTGCTGGTACATTACGTTTAGACTTAGCAGCTTACCGAGAGCTTGAAGCATTCGCACAATTCGGTTCAGATTTAGATGAAGCGACTCAAGCGAAACTCAACCGTGGTCAACGTACAGTTGAAGTATTAAAACAAGGTCTACACAAACCGTTACCAGTTGAAAAACAAGTATTTATTATTTACGCTCTAACTCGTGGATTCTTAGATGATATTCCAGTAGAAGATATCGTACGATTCGAAGAGGAATTCCACGTTTGGACGGAAACGAATGCGAAAGATGTGTTAGATCACATTCGCGAAACTGGTCAACTTGCACCTGAAGAAGATATGAATAATGCAATTGAAGCATTTAAGAAAACATTCTTACCTTCTGAACAAAAAGAAGATTAAGACGACGACTATCTAAGTGTTGAGATAAATTAAGAAGTACACTTCTATGATAGAAGGGTGGTGAAAAGCTTGGCATCACTTAGAGATCTGAAAAAACGGATCACCTCGACGAGTAAAACGAAACAAATTACGAAAGCGATGGAAATGGTCTCCGCTGCGAAATTGAACCGTGCGGAAGAAAACGCTAAGCGTTATGAAGCGTATAGCGATAAAATCAAAGAAGTCATTGCGAACATTGCAACGAACAGTACGGAAGTATCACACCCGATGTTGGAACGTCGAGAAGTGAAAAAGACCGGATATATACTCATCACTGCCGACAGTGGACTTGCTGGTGCATATAACAGTAACGTCATCAGAAAGCTTGCGCAAACGATTGAAGAAAAACATAGTTCAAAAGATGAGTTTACGATCGTTGCAATCGGTCGAAGAGGTCTCGATTTTTGTCAAAAACGGAATTTACCGGTTAAAGATAGTATCATCGGTTTGGAAGACCAACCGAAATACGCACAAATCAAAGCGATCGCATCGAAAGCTGTTCAACTATATGCGGATGAAGAAGTGGATGAATTGATCATTATTTACAATCATTTTGTAAGCAAAATGATTCAACAAGTGCAGATGGAAACACTTCTACCGATTACGAATATCGACAGTGTGGAAGCGACTAGCACGTATGAATATGATCCGAATGAAGAACAAATTTTAAAAGTTCTTCTACCGCAATATGCAGAAAGTTTAATTTATGGCGCTATCCTCGATGCGAAAGCTAGTGAACACGCTGCTCGAATGACAGCGATGAAGAATGCGACGGACAATGCTGACGAACTAATTGATACGTTAACATTGTCGTATAACCGTGCACGCCAAGCTGCTATTACACAGGAAATTACGGAAATCGTAAGTGGAGCAGCTGCACTTGAATAACAATGAGAAGATTCAATCGAATAGTGTTAGGAGGGAAATCGATTGAGTAAAGCTTATGTAACACAAGTAATGGGACCAGTTGTTGACGTCAAATTTGAAGACGGACAACTCCCAGCAATTTACGATGCTTTACATGTGGAAATAGAAGCGACTGAACTAACGAAAGCAAGAACATTAGCTTTAGAAGTTGCTTTACACTTAGGCGACGACTCCGTCCGTACGATTGCGATGGCGTCTACAGATGGAGTTAAACGTGGAATGCCTGTGAAAGCTACAGGTGCTCCAATTTCAGTGCCAGTAGGGGAAGCGACATTAGGACGTGTATTTAACGTTTTAGGTGAACCGATTGACGAAGGTGAACCAATTCCAAGAGAAGTAAAACGTGACCCGATCCACCGCGATCCACCTGCATTTGACGACTTAACTACAGAAGTAGAAATTTTAGAAACAGGTATTAAAGTAGTTGACTTATTAGCACCGTATATCAAAGGTGGGAAAGTTGGACTATTCGGTGGTGCGGGAGTAGGTAAAACAGTATTAATTCAAGAATTAATTAACAACATCGCTCAAGAACACGGTGGAATCTCTGTATTCGCTGGTGTAGGTGAGCGTACACGTGAAGGTAATGACCTGTACTACGAAATGAAAGATTCAGGTGTTATTGATAAAACGGCGATGGTATTCGGTCAAATGAACGAACCACCTGGTGCAAGAATGCGTGTTGCATTAAGTGGATTGACGATGGCTGAATATTTCCGTGATGTAGAAGGACAAGACGTTCTACTCTTTATCGACAATATTTTCCGATTCACACAAGCAGGTTCAGAAGTTTCTGCCTTGCTTGGACGTATGCCTTCTGCGGTTGGATATCAGCCTACTTTAGCTACAGAAATGGGACAATTACAGGAGCGAATTACTTCTACAAACAAAGGATCGGTTACATCTATCCAAGCGATCTATGTACCGGCGGACGACTATACGGACCCGGCACCGGCAACAACGTTCGCGCACTTGGATGCAACGACGAACCTTGACCGTGGACTTTCTGAGCAAGGTATTTATCCTGCAGTTGACCCACTAGCATCTACTTCACGTGCACTAGACCCAGAAATCGTTGGAGAAGAGCACTATGAAGTAGCTACAGAAGTACAACGTACATTACAACGTTATCGTGAACTACAAGATATTATTGCGATCTTAGGTATGGATGAATTAAGTGATGAAGACAAATTAACTGTTGCTCGTGCACGCCGTATCCAGTTCTTCTTATCACAAAACTTCCACGTTGCAGAACAGTTTACAGGTCAACCAGGATCTTACGTGCCAGTTCAAGAAACAGTTAGAGGATTTAAAGAAATTCTCAAAGGAAAATACGATCACTTACCAGAAGATGCATTCCGTCTAGTTGGACGCATCGAAGAAGTTGTTGAAAAAGCAAAACAAATGGGCGTTGAAGTATAACAAAGATAGATGATGGTAGGAATTTCTCCTATCATCATCTAAACCATGTATTGGCTGACATAGGAATTCGTGAGATTGTTTGTAGGAGGTGTTTCGGTTTTGAAAACACTAACTGTAAGTGTCGTTACGCCGGATGGACAAGTGCTTGAAGAAGATTATGAAATGATAAGTTGTAAAGCGGAAACTGGAGAACTTGGGATCCTTCCGGGCCATATTCCGTTAGTAGCGCCACTTACGATCAATGCTGTACGGTTAAAACGTAACGAAGAAGAAGAATTGGTTGCTGTCAACGGTGGGTTTATCGAAGTAAGACCTGATAAGGTAACAATTTTAGCCCAATCGGCTGAAAAAGCTGAAGATATCGATGTCGAACGAGCTGAAAGAGCGAAAGAACGTGCACAAAAATTACTTGAGTCAAACGACCCTAATATAGATGTAGAAAGGGCACAACTTGCTTTATATCGTGCATTAAATCGACTAAACGTAGCCAAACTTAAACGCCGATAAAACCTCATTATTTATGATGAGGTTTTAACTCTTTTTTTCCACGCATTTATTTTGCTTCAAAAGTTATATTATATCTTTCAACAATTCATGAAAAACCTTTCATACAATTAATCAAATCTGTTCAATTAATATATGCTCATTTCAACATCGATCTAACTCCATTTTAAAAATATGTAAGCAACTATAACTGGAAATCGTAAAACAAAATAGACGATTTCCCGGGAAATTCGACGAAATTTTGAGATGTTTTTCCATGTAATATAATGAGAATTCGTATAGAATGGTATTAACTGATTACACTTATGGATTATTTTAAAAAATTAGGTGATTTCAATGATTTCAATTGGCTATTTATCCATTATTAGTATGCTTTCACATGTAATTTTCATTTATATTACATGGACAGCGATGCAGGGAATCAATTTTGAACCGTTCGTTAGAAAAAATAAAGTAACGGAAGCGAGGATCATCATTATCTTTTTATCGATCGTCATCGGGACGGGTGTCAGCAATTCGTATTAGATATCCTTCATTGGTCTCAAGATTTGATTTATCTATTTTAAGGCAAAAAAATTGTCTATATTTGTCTCGTTTAAATAATTCACCCCGTACATAATGTAAATAACGGGGGGATAAAAAATGAGAAAGGTGATACTTTTTTTAATTATATTATTCATTCCGTTTCAGCAACCAACTTCTGAAGAACTTACAGCTTTAGAATTCATTGCTGAAGCAGGACAATAAAGAAGGGCTAGTGCTCGAATCATGGCAAATCAACATGGATGAAAAATTAAACCGAAAAAAATTTGAACAATTATTAAACAAATTTGAAATTAAATACTATGTTACTATGATTAATGAACACGATAAGTTAAAATATGTAATTAGAGAAAATAATCCTCATTCTACATTTCATCACACATTTTATGCAATCGTACCAAAAAATAATCGAGATGATGTCACATTACAGTTAGTAATATCTGGACAAAAATGGGATGAAGAAACGAAAAATAATTACTATATGTTGACGAACTATTAAAAAATGATTATGATCTTATTTTTGGCAGGAATTTCACTTGTTTAAAGTTTGCGAAAGATGATATAATGAGAGATGGGTTAATTTATGAAAATTTATGGAAACATTTAAGGTTTCACATAATAAATGAACATAAAGATAATATAAATCACTCTACATATGTAGCAGAATATTACGGATATTCAAACTTATTACCCGAAGGAATAAACGTAGCGAACGAAAAAGTCAATTTTCAAATGGTCGTAAAAGAATCACGAGGAAATAATACACAAATAATAATAGGAACGCCTATTGTAATAAATGAATATTAATATACTGAACAGATATTGAAGGAGAATTGTCAGATGGATAAAATCATTGTAAAAGGTGGTAAAAGACTTAAGCGGGAATGTTAGGATTGAAGGAGCTAAAAACCTGTACTTCCTGTACTAGCTGCTAGTCTAATTGCAAGTGAAGGCAAAAGTATCATTTATGACGTACCTACTTTAGATGACGTCTATACGATAAATGAAGTATTACGAAATTTAAATGCAAAAGTTAAATTTAAAAATAATCAAGTAAGTATCGATGCTACGAGTAAATTAAAAACGGAAGCCCCTTTTGAATATGTACGGAAAATGAGGGCTTCTGTACTTAGTGTTAGGACCATTATTTTCTCGTTATGGTCATGCGAAAGTTGCTTTACCTGGTGGATGTGCGATCGGTTCACGTCCAATTGATCTTCATTTAAAAGGCTTTGAAGCAATGGGGGCAAAAGTAAATGTTGGGAATGGGTTTGTCGAAGTAAGTGTCGATGGCCGTTTAAAAGGAGAAAGAATTTATTTAGATGTCCCAAGTGTCGGTGCAACGGAAAATATTATGATGGCAGCGACCTTGCTGAAGGAAAAACAGTTATCGAAAATTGTGCGAAAGAACCAGAAATAGTTGATTTAGCGAATTATTTAAATAAAATGGGTGCTGAAATTGTCGGAGCAGGTACAGAAACAATTCGCATTCATGGGGTTGAAAAACTTCATGGTGCAGAACATACGATTATTCCAGATCGTATAGAAGCAGGCACTTTTATGGTAGCGGCGGCCGTTACTGGTGGACATATCCTTATTGAAAATGTCGTAGCCGAACATTTACGACCTGTTATTGCGAAATTACGGGAAATGGGACTCGAAATTATAGAAGAAGATAATGCGATTGAAGTGTCGCGAAAACCGCTTAAAAGCGACGGATATCAAAACATTACCACATCCAGGTTTTCCAACCGATATGCAATCACAAATGATGGTAGCGATGTTGTGTGCAGAAGGAACGAGTGTCGTGACTGAAACTGTTTTTGAAAACCGCTTTATGCATGTGGAGGAATTTCGTCGCATGAATGCGAATATGAAAATTGAAGGTCGAAGTGTCATTATCGAAGGTTTATGTGACTTGCAAGGTGCTCAAGTTCAAGCGACTGATTTACGAGCTGCTGCAGCATTAGTTTTAGCTGGTCTTATGTGCAGACGGAATAACAGAAGTGACAGAATTAAAACATTTAGATCGCGGATATGTCGATTTTACAGAAAAATTAAAACATCTAGGTGCTGACATTAAACGAATATCGACGAAAAAGAAGACAAATGAAAAAGTGATCAAAGTCGATTTTAAAGCAAAAAATTGCAGTAGAAATCTTAATATCGACATAAAAAAGCTTTAACAAAAACATATAGAATAAGATAATTCTATCTGTTTTTTTTTTAGAAAAACTATTTCTGATAAGTTTTAACTTCTGAAAACAATCTTAAAAAAGTTCTATAAACTAAGTATATTTGTATATATATGAATAAACGATAGATTTACTAGAATATCGTATAACAACGGATGATAGAAAGGTAGGAGGGAATACAATAAAATCAAATATAAGATGGAATAAAAAACTACAGAATAAAAATATTTAAAAATAATACAATAAAAAACCTTTACTATTTTCTAATAATAAGGCAACATGGAAAATGTCCATCGTTGATCTTATTAACGATTATGATAAGTTCCATCATTTTATTCCGACAATGATTGTCATGATTCCTAAACCGGATCACAAATGATGATCAGATGTCATAGAAGTGAAGAGTAATGAAGAAAAGATTGAAGTTTAGAGAATTAAATGTTTCGTTGTGAAAAGAACAGAGTCTGGGGAAATTGAAGAAGTTCCATTAGAAAAGTATGTCATGTCTGTTGTCGCTGCTGAAATGCCTGCAGAATTTGAAATAGAAGCATTAAAAGCTCAAGCAATTGCGGCAAGAACATATATTGTGAATCATTTATTGCATCAAGAAGATGAAGAGAAAATCGTATTTCTGATACAACAGAGCATCAAGTCTATAAAAATGAAGAATGAATTAAAAGCGACTTGGGGTTAGGATTATCATTGGAAAATGGAAAAAGTGAAAGAAGCCGTAGAAGCGACAAAAGATGAAATAATTACGTATAATCAAGAACCAATTACCCCTACATTTTTTTCAATGAGTAATGGATATACAGAAGATGCAGAAAATTATTGGGGAAATGCATTTCCATATTTAAAAAGTGTTGAAAGTAGATGGGAAGACGATCATCCGAAATTTACGGAACAAACGATATTTCACTATAACGAAATTAGTAGTAAATTGAATATTCCTTAACAGACTCGCAAATCGTCAATCAAATTAAACGAAATGAAAGTAATCGTGTAAGTGAATAACCATTAAAGGACAACAGTTTTCAGGACGTGAAATTAGCGATATATTAGGTTTACGGTCGAATGATTTCACGATTAAACAAAAAAATGATCATCTTATTTTTACGACGAAAGGTTATGGACATGGAGTAGGGATGAGTCAATATGGAGCAAATGGCATGGCAGAAGAAGGGAAAACATACAAGAAATTTTATCGTATTATTATCAAGATGTCGAAATAAGTTCGATTAATGATGTCGCAAAGACGTTGATTGTAAAACATAACGAAGATTAAAGCTCTTTCCAAAAAGGGAGAAAGAGCTTTTTTTATTTAAGTTGAACGAAAAATTCTTGCAATCTGGAAAAAAGAGTTAGAAAACTTAAAAAATATAAACAATTTATGTATATATTTCGTATCATCTGTTCACAATGGTGGATGAGGTGATCAATATGAAAGAATTTCCAAACGAATCCAACAAAAAATGGACTCGAATTTTTAAGAAGAAGTGGTTTTTCCCAGCGTTATATATCATGTTAGCAGCATTTCTTTTGACAGGTGTGATTTGGTATCAAACATCACAAAGTAATGTCGTAGAAGAAGGATTGGAAGAGTTAGAACAAACTGATAGCTATCAATCTGATCCTTTTGATGAAAAAGCAGAGTCTGTCATTCAACAGCAAGAAACAATTAAAATGCCAGTAGGCGAAGATGTTCAAACTGAAATCGTCACTAAATTTTACGATTACAATGCAGGCCCTGAAGATCAAGAAAAAGGAGTAACGTACTACAACAATCGTTATTATCAAAGTACTGGTGTTGATATCGCATCTTCAGATGGCGAATCGTTCGATGTATTAGCATCGTTAAGTGGGACAGTTGAAGAAGTAAAAGAAGATCCACTTCTCGGTAACGTCGTAGTCATGTCTCACGGAGATGAAGTAACTACGTATTATGCAAGTTTAGAAGAAGTAACGGTAGAAGAAGGTGCGACGATTAATCAAGGAGAAAAAATCGGAACTGCTGGGAAAAATTTATTCAATGAAGAAAGTGGAGTACACGTCCATTTTGAAATACGTGTTGGTGACGTTGAAGTCGACCCAGAAAAGTTTTTCAATGAGCCTTTTAGTAAATTAGCAGAATATAACGTCGAAGAAGAAATGGTCGAAGAAGAAATGGACGAGCCTACTTCTGAAGAGAACTCTGAAGAAGAAGCTGAGGAAGAGACAAATTCAGATGATGAGACTACAGACGAAGAAGATGAGGAAACGAACCAAGATTTATCTTTCTCTATCATCGCTTAACGAAATCGAATTAGCCCTTTTATTATAGGGGGCTATTTTTTTTAGCAAAAAATAACTACTAGGGAAAATATCGATGGAAATTTTGTAAAAAACGATGAAAGACCTTGTCCTGATAAGGAAAAATGCATTTTTAATCATAAACAAAAAAATTTCATAATAAAATATGTTAACAGCGAAATCGAAACATATCTGGGGTGCGAGTTAGTGAATTGTGATCGTTAAAACCGGGTCGTTCATCTGTTTAATATTTTCCTAGTAATTGGTGAAATGTTTGCCATGATTGTGAAGAAATATCGAATGCAATGATGTTGGATCGTTGTGAAATGTCTTTTTGAAAACATACGGTACATACTTACTTTCCGAAAACATTTTTTTAGTAAAAAGAGATAAGTGAAGTTGGGATGAAAGATTTAAGTAGTTAGGAAAAATTTATTAAACAGAATACCGCGTTTACTGAGCATTGTCTTTTCCATGAGCCTTTGATTATTCGTATTAGCATGTGAACACCGCATCTTGTCTCACTTAACACCTCAGAAAATCAACATAGGGAGGCTAACGGTGTGCATGATTACATCAAAGAGAGGACGATCAAAATTGGACACTACGTCGTTGAGACGCGCAAAACAGTCCGAATGATTGCAAAAGAATTTGGAGTATCAAAAAGCACTGTTCATAAAGATTTAACTGAACGTTTGCCAGAAATAAATGCAGAATTAGCGAAACAAGTAAAGGAAATATTAGAATACCATAAATCAGTCCGACACATTCGAGGGGGTGAAGCGACGAGGAAAAAGTATAAATTGGAACGACAAAACCAAGAGAAAAATAAGGAAGCGTAAAATAAAAAAGAGCTAAAGGAAAATATGATCTTTAGCTCTCTTTTTATGGTTTTTTCCTCGCCGTAATGCTATCTTGTATAAGTAGCGCATCGGTAAAATTGCCCATTAAAAAATATTTACCAAAAAAACAACAAAATAAACATAAAATCTTCATCTTTTTTATATTTTTAGAAGTTTATTCATGAAGTTTGTGGTAAAATGTAAAGTTAGTAGTATACAATTTGTTACATGTGTGAAATGGAATTGATCTTTGTTAGGAGGACAATAAAGTGTTTTCGAGAGATATTGGAATCGACCTTGGTACGGCGAACGTATTAATTCACGTTAAAGGAAAAGGAATCGTTTTAAATGAACCGGCTGTCGTTGCGATGGACCGTACTCAAGGGAAAGTATTGGCTGTTGGAGAAGAAGCGTATAAGATGGTAGGAAGAACACCAGGAAATATCGAAGCAATTCGTCCATTAAAAAACGGTGTCATTGCAGATTTTGATGTTACAGAAGCGATGTTGAAACATTTCATCAACAAAATTAATGTGAAAGGTTTTTTATCAAAACCGAGAATGCTCATTTGCTGTCCGACGAATATCACGAAAGTCGAACAGAAAGCGATTAAAGAAGCAGCTGAAAAATCTGGCGGTCGCAAAGTGTATTTGGAAGAAGAACCGAAAGTAGCTGCGATCGGTGCTGGAATGGAAATTTTCCAACCGAGCGGAAATATGGTCATCGACGTCGGTGGCGGTACGACTGATGTCGCCGTGTTATCGATGGGGGATATCGTGACAGCAGAATCGATCAAACTTGCCGGCGATACGTTTGATCAAGATATTTTGCAATATATTAAGAAAAAGTACAAGCTGTTAATTGGCGAAAGGACAGCTGAAGATATTAAAATAAATGTAGGAACAGTATTTTTAGGTTCGCGTGATGAAGAGATCGATATTCGCGGACGAGATATGGTTAGCGGTCTACCGCGGACGATTACTGTTTATTCTGAAGAAATTGAAGAAGCATTGAGAGAATCAGTTTCTTTAATCGTTCAGGCGGCAAAATCTGTGTTAGAAAGAACTCCACCTGAGTTGTCTGCTGATATTATCGACCGTGGAATAATATTAACAGGTGGCGGTGCGTTGATTCATGGACTAGATCAACTGTTAGCTGAAGAATTGAAAGTACCTGTCCTTTTAGCAGATGAACCGATGAATTGTGTAGCGAAAGGAACAGGCATTATGTTAAGTAATATCGACAAGATTGATCGTGTGAAAATTAGTTAATGCGAAATGTTTCATGAATCACTCTTTAGGAAAAGATAAATTCGTCTTATACATGAAACGATTTTACTTGAATGTGTGCTTTTAAGTATACGAAATGAACGGAAACGATCGAGGTGATCCCTTTTGTTAAGAGGATTTTATACAGCAGCTAGTGGAATGATTACACAGCAGCGCCATCAAGAGATGTTATCGAATAATTTAGCGAACGTAAATACCCCAGGTTATAAAGCAGATCAAGCGGCGATTCGTTCTTTTCCGGAACTGTTAATTAGACAGATCGGGTCTCGATCTGTACCGACAACAACTGGTCGTTTACGTCTTCCGGAAAATAGACCGATCGGGAGCCTCAATACAGGTGTATATGTACAAGAAAGAATTGCAAATTTCGCTCAAGGTCCTATTAGAGAACAGGATTAAATACTGATTTAGCGATCGTACAGAGAGAATTGCCAGATGAAACAGGTGGAATCTTTTTTACCGATTCAAAATGAAGATGGCGACATTCGCTATACTCGTAACGGTCATTTTACCGTTGATGGAGAAGGTTTTCTGACCACGAATGAAGGATATTATGTGTTAGATCGTGCAGGGAATCCGATTTCAAACGAACAGCCTTGATTTTACGGTCACATCGGATGGGTTCGTTCAAGGAGAAGGGTTTAACGTACAACTCGGAATCGCTTATTTCGACAACGTAAATGATTTAATAAAAGAGGGGAACGATTTATTTCAATTAGATGGAACAGTGGCAGAAGATGCATATGCAACAGAAGCTAATTTTACGATCCATCAATTCCATTTAGAAAGTTCCAATGTCAATCCACTTCAATCGATGACACAGATGTTGCAAGCATATCGAAATTTTGAAATGAACCAACGTGTGTTGCGAGCGTACGATACCAGTATGGAAAAAGCAGTGAACGATATCGGACGTTTAGGATAAGGAGAGATAAGTGATGTCTATTCGTGCAATGGGTCAAGCGGCTACGACGATGAATCAATTGCAAAAGCAAATCGATGTAATCGGTCATAACTTGGCAAATAGTCAGACAGCCGGTTATAAGTCAAGACAAGCGGAATTTTCATCGTTGTTGTTTCAACAAATTAACAATTTAAGAGATCCGGAAAATGCTCGCGGCAGATCGACTCCTGATGGGATAAGGGTAGGTACTGGTGCTAGACTTGGAGCGATTCATCATCAGTTATCTCTCGGAGCAGTACAAACGACAAATCGCGATTTAGATACGATGTTGATGAATGAACATGATTTTTTCCAAGTCCTCGTTGAGGAAAACGGAGTGGAAGAAATCCGTTATACTCGTGATGGCGCATTTTATTTGACACCTGTGAACGATAATGAAGTGATGCTCGTGACAGGTGATGGTCATCCAGTTATCGGAACGAACGGACCGATACAATTTGCTGGAAATTTTGATAGCATCCATATAACGGAAGACGGTACGATCGTCGTCAAACGTGGTGAGCAAAATGAAGTCGTCGGAAGGCTCGCTGTCGTTAGAATCGAACGGTCGCGTTTGTTGGAAGCAGCAGGAGATAATTTATTCCGCTTTCCTGATTTAGCGGAACTCGGATACGCTCTCGGTGACTTAGTCGAATTAGCGCCACAAAATGAACGACTTATCCAAAGCCGAGCATTAGAAATGTCAAACGTCAGTATCCAAGACCAAATGACACAGTTAATTACAGCGCAAAGATCTTACCAATTTAATGCAAGAACGATTTCGATGGCAGATCAAATGCAAGGTCTTATCAATCAGTTACGTTAAAGTGATTGGCATTTTCAATCAATGCATTTTATACTAAAATAATAGTTAGATCATTTTTTTCTGAAACACATGTGAAATAAAAATTAAGGTGAATGAATGATGTCGACAAACCTTTTAAAAGAAGAGACGCATGAGGAAAAAGAAGTCATTTCTGAAGAAAAGGAAAAAAAGTTTCGTTCGAAACGAAATGAGAAAGTTCGAGTTAGAAAATTTCCAATTTGGCTTCGTCTCATCGTGATCTTCGTTTTATCAATAATTAGTTTAGTGCTAGGTTTGATGGTCGGATACGGTGTGCTCGGTGACGGAAATCCGATCGATGCCTTGAAAATTGATACGTGGCAACATATAATTGATATTGTAGAGAAAGAAAAATAAAGATACCCAGCTAAGCAAGGATATAGCCGATTTCCGTCGCTTAGCTTTTCTGCTTTCGTCGCTCTTCATTCACTGGATAATAAAGGAGTAGAATGCATGTTAGATGTAGAGCAAATTAAAGAAATCATTCCGCACCGTTATCCATTTTTATTAGTCGATAAAATCGTTGAAATGGAAGAGAACAAACGAGTCGTCGGAATAAAAAATGTCACGATTAACGAACCGTTTTTCGCCGGACACTTTCCTGAATATCCAGTCATGCCAGGTGTGTTGATTTTAGAAGCGTTAGCGCAAGTTGGTGCAGTTGCTGTACTCGGCATGGAACAACATAAAGGGAAAATTGCTTTTTTAGCCGGTGTAGATAAATGTCGATTTAAACGGCAAGTAAAGCCTGGCGATCAACTGAGACTGGAAGTGGAAATTATTCGAATGAAAGGCCGAGTTGGAAAAGGAAAAGCAGTTGCAACTGTCGATGGTGAAGTTGCCTGTGAAGCGGAAATTATGTTTGCGACACAATAATTTACTTGATCAATAAATCTCATTCCTTATTTTCTCAAGTATTAGCTTCATAAATTTGGTTAAGCTAAAAGAGAATAATGAGAAAAAAGGGAGGGATAGGTCATGTGGAAAAAATTGTTTGTCGCCATGATAGCATGTACGTTATTCGTCGGTTGTGGAACTGGTACGGACGAAAATAACGAGCAATCACCGAATGATGCACCTACGAATGAAAACATGAATGAAAATGAAATTAACGATGGTACACCAGGTGGAACAGACGATAATTTAAACCGAGAACAAATTGATGAAGATATTATGCCGAATGATGACGATATTATGCCTGACGAAAATAACGACAATAACAATAATAACAATTAAATGACTAATAAGAATGCCCCTCAACATTAAAGGCTGAAGGCATTCTTATTATTTTTTTGTGCTTTTTAAGCAAGTTCAAATTAATGCTCCCCGTAAGATGAATGATGGGGTTTTTGTATTTCATTCTATTTGTGTAAATTGTTTAGACGATGTAAGGTAAATTTAAGAATGTTTTATCTAAGTCTCGGGGAGAGTGATTTTGTTGATGAAAGAAAACTTAAATCGATTGATTCCGACTTTTACTCGTGAAAAATTGATTCATTTATATAAACAGATGTGGGATATACGTCTTTTTGAACAGAAAGTTGATGAATTGATGAAGCAAGGGAAGATTCATGGCACGACCCATTTATGTATCGGCCAAGAAGCTTGTGCTGTAGGTGCCTGCGCTGTGTTACGAAGTGACGACAAAATGACGAGTACTCATCGAGGGCACGGTCATAGCATTGCAAAAGGTGCTGATATGAAACGGATGATGGCAGAACTGTTCGGTAAATCAACTGGCTATTGTAAAGGGAAAGGTGGCTCGATGCATATCGCCGATGTTGAACGGGGCAATTTAGGTTCAAATGGCGTCGTAGCCGGTGGAATTCCAATTGCAGTTGGAAGTGCGTTAACTGCAAAAATGAAAAAGTTAGACTATGTGACATTATCTTTCTTTGGTGACGGTGCGACGAATGAAGGAAGTTTTCACGAAGCGTTAAATTTGGCAGCAATATGGGATTTGCCGGTCGTATTTATATGTGAAAATAACCAATACGGAATGTCAACTTCGGTCAAAGAGATAGTGAAAATAGAATCGTTATCTGAGCGAGCGAAAGCATACGGATTTCCCGGCGTGACGATCGACGGGAACGATATGATTGAAGTGATCAATACGACGTATGAAGCAGTGGAGCAAGCACGAAATGGGGAAGGACCTACGTTTATTGAAATGATCACGTATCGTTTTAACGGTCATTCAAAAAGTGATAAGCTCGTATATCGTACACGGGAAGAGGAAAAAGCTTGGTTGAGAAAAGAGCCTATTCAACGATTTAAAAATTTGTTAATTGACGCAAATTTAATTACCGAAGAAGAAGCGGAGGAAATTAGAAAACAGTCACAACGTGGAGTGGAAGAAGCGGTTATTTTTGCTGAAAACAGCCCTTCGCCGACGAAAGAAGAGTTACTGACGGATGTATATGCTTAAATTTGATGAACGATTCTATCGAGAAAATACTCTATTTTTTGGAATGTCATTAGCGTAATGTTCATTTTACTGTAGGAGGAACGTGCATGAGAGAGATTACTTATTTAGAAGCGATACGAGAAGCAATGACCCAAGAGATGCGGCAAAATGATGACGTATTTATTTTAGGGGAAGATATCGGTATCTACGGTGGAGCTTTTGGCGTCACGAAAGGGATGATCGATGAGTTTGGCCCGGAACGGATCCGGAATACACCGATCAGTGAATCAGGTATTGCTGGGGCGGCGGTCGGTGCTGCTTTAACAGGAATGCGCCCGATTTTGGATATTCAATTTTCTGATTTTATTACGATCGCGCTCGATCAAATTGTGAATCAAGCGGCAAAAATTCGTTATATGTACGGTGGAAAAGGGAGTGTTCCGATGGTTGTCCGGACGCCTGGAGGTTCTGGAACAGGAGCTGCCGCCCAACATTCACAAAGTTTAGAAGCATGGACGGCACATATTCCAGGTTTAAAAGTAGTTCAACCTGCTACTGCTTACGATGCAAAAGGTTTGATGAAAACAGCGATCGACGATAACAATCCAGTTATTTTTTATGAACATAAATTATTGTACAAAACGACATCACACGTACCAGTACAATTGTATTCGATCCCTTTAGGTGTAGCTGATGTGAAACGAAAAGGGACAGATGTGACAGTCGTTGCGACATCGATTATGGTACATAAAACATTGGATGCAGCAAAAGAGTTGGATAAAGAAGGGATACAAATAGAAGTAGTCGATCCTCGTACATTAGTGCCGTTAGATGAAGAAACGATCATTCAATCGGTCGCTAAAACTGGCAGATTAATCGTCGTCCACGAAGCAGTAAAGCGTGGCGGCTATGGTGGTGAAATCGCAAGTATTGTCGCAGAAAAGGCCTTTCACCATTTAAAAGCACCGATTAAACGATTAGGTGGTGTAGAAGCACCGATTCCATTTAATAAAGAGTTGGAAAAGTTAGCGATCCCCCAAGTTACGGATATCATCTTAGCGGTAAAAGAAGTTTTAAATGAGTAAGATCGACTCAAACGGTGGAAATATTAACATAATTCATACGAATATTTAACAAGATTCTTACAATTGATTGATATCCTTTAGGTGAAAGAGGAAAACAATCTTTGAGTTATAAAATAGTGTTTTTTGACATTGACGGTACTTTAGTCGAACAGGATAATCGAATCCCGCAAAGTACAATTGAAGCGGTAGAAAAACTGCGAACGAACGGATTACAAGTCGTTTCAGCGACAGGTAGATCTCCCGTCCATATTACAAAAGTTGCTGAAACGTTGAAGATAGATTTTTATATTTGCTGCAACGGTTCAATCGTTCACTACAAAGGAGATAAACTTTATAGAGAAAGCATTCCACAAGAAACGGTATATCAATTGACGGAAAATGCTAAAGAGAAAACCATCCGCTCATTAAATTTACAAAAAACAACTGTTACTCGAACGTTGAAATTGATCATGAAATAAAATCAACTTATAAAGTTTTATTAGATAAAATGCGAGTCGTGCAACCTGATATATTGCAAAAGGAAAATGTTTATCAACTATATTTATATTGCAATGAAAAAGAACAACAGACGTACGAACGGAACAACAGATGGTATCCTTATACAGTCGATATAAACGATAAGTCGATAAACAAATCTGTAGGAATCGAACGAGTGCTACATCATTTTGGCATTCACCGGAAGAAGCGATCGCATTCGGTGATAATATGAACGACTTAGAAATGCTCTCTTATATCGGTGTTGGTGTAGCAATGGGAAACGCAGTCGAAGAAACGAAGAAAAAAGCCGACTTTGTAACTAAAGCGGTAGATGAGAACGGAATTTCTTATGCATTAGAAAAATTGCAAGTAATTTAAAAGAAAACGATCAAATTAAAAGGTCACGCACGGTATATTTCACTCCCGTTACTTCCCCTTTTTCGACAAATGGGAACGATACCTGTGATTCGTGACCATATATGATGTTTTTCCCCACGTTAACTAGCTTGTTTACTTTTCAATTTTCCCCGTGTAACTTGAATGATCATCACATAAATGAGTGGTAATAACCCTGTCACTAAAATAATTCCATTCCAACCGAACTTTTCCCACAAAGGTGCAAGTAAAGTCGTTCCCATAGAGACACCGATGTAATAGGCGACGAGGTATAGACTTGAAGCACTTCCTTTATGATGAGTTGCTTCTTGAGATACGCTCGCTGTCGCAAGAGAATGAGAAATAAAAAAGCCTAAACAAATGACACATAGACCGATCGTGATGAGAATGAATGAATGAAACAGTGTAATAAGCATACCAGCAGTTAAAATAATAATGCCGACAATACGAATATTTCTCATTTTATACTTTCCTGTCAACCATCCCGCGATCGGTGCACCGACGACACCGAGACTATATGCAAAATATAGGTACGAAATTTGTTTCAACGTCAGTTCGTACGGCGATTCAAGTAAATAAAAAGGTAAATATGTCCACATTCCTGTAAAAGATAGTTGCAAGACGATACCTAAACCAAACATGAGAAGAAGGGACGGATTTTTCAAGTGATATAAAAATCCAGCTATATCTTCTTGAAAACGTACTTGTGACTTTTGAAAATATCTTGATTTCGGTAATGTGAAAAGGACTAAAAAGTAAGAAAATACGCCAATAGCTCCTAGCACGAACATCGCTGTTTGCCAAGAGAAACTTTCGGCAAGATACCCCGTAATAAAACGTCCCATCATGCCACCGATACTATTACTTGAAATATATAAAGTTGCCGCAAATCCAAAATACTTTTTGTCGATTTCTTCGACCATATATCCGAGTGCAGAACCTAACAGTCCGGCTAAAGAAAATCCTTGAATGAATCGTAAAATAATGATAAAAATAAATGATTCCATAAAAGGTATGATAAAAAGAATGATCGTCGTGATAAGGATCGACAAATGGATAAACAACAGTCGTCCATAACGGTCAGAAATAAAACCGATCAAAATAAGTCCGAAAATTAAGCCGACGGTTGAAAGTGACATCGATAAACTCGCTACTGAAATAGAAATTTCATAATTTTTCGTGAACAACGGTAAAATCGATTGTACACTATACATCGTTGCAAAAATAAAAAACGAGGCGATAGCGAGACCGCTTATCATTTTCCAATAATTGTAATCTTTAATCGTATATTTACGTTCGTTCATGTTGCCACCCATTCTTATATTTGTAGAAAATTTAATCGTACGATACTAGTATAGTATACTTATGGAAAGATAACTATTTTTCTATAGTTTTATTCGAAATGAGGTGATAGAAATGGACGAAGTAAAACATGCAATACAAGACGAGTACCCAGATGATTATGCTTGGTGTTACGGCTGCGGTAGATTAAATGAAACAGGATTACATATTAGAACCGGATGGGACGAAGAGCGGACGGTGACGATTTTCCAGCCACGTGATGAGCATAAAGCGATTCCCGGGTTTATTTACGGCGGAACGATTGCATCATTGATCGATTGTCACGGTACAGGTTCAGCAGCACTCGCTTTACACCGTAAATTAGGCCATGAACCAGGAGATGGGATAGAGCCGCCTCGATTCGTTACTGCTTCTTTACACGTTGATTTTATCAAACCTACACCAGCCGGTAAGCCGTTAAAAGCAATCGGAAAAGTGGAAGAAATTCATCCGAAAAAATGGAAAGTAGAAACAGAAGTGTACGTAGATGATGTATGTTGTGCAAAAGGAGAAGTTGTTGCTGTCGTCATGCCGAAAACATTTTTACAAACAAAAAAATAAAAATGATAACTTTTACAAAATTCATAATTAATTTACGTGAAAAATAAAGTTTTCTAAAAGTATAATTAAAATTTTAACGGTCATTTTCAACGGTAAAATATCATTTTCCCTTTTTGACGGTAAAAAAAGAATAAGTTATTCTATTGTTGCGAGTAAAACCGATCGGATTTGCTTAGCAAACAAACAGAGGAGGGATAAAAATACTCATACTTTCACGGTTTTGGAAAGGATCTTAAAGTAAAAATTTTCATGGGGTAAATTGTTCCAACATATTTGGCTGTTTCATTTCTCCTTAATACAGTTCCGACTTGTTTGTGTATTTAGTATCATTTGACGACACATCTTTGAAAGAAAGGGGTAAATGGATGCTTGTGCGTTATTTTGCACAAGCTATTTTTTATGATTATGAAAATTGCTTCCATTACGATAATTGATATAATATGAGACAAAAAGTTAAAAGGAGCAAACATATGCCTATTCCACAAATTACGCCTATCATTTTACCAACTGAATCTAGTTTAATATCATACAATTTTTATATCGTGCAACATGAAGGCAAAACATTTCTCGTCGATGCAGGTATCGACCATGATGATTGCTGGGCATTATTCGAGGAGAAATTGACCGAGATCGGACTTTCAGTAAGAGATTTAGATGCGATTATTTTAACACATCACCATGTTGATCATATCGGTATAGTGAATCGAATTAGAAATGTACATGACGTAGAAGTATACGCTCATCCGAAAGCATTTTTGCGACTAAAAAGAGATCGATCATATTTAGAAAAGCGAATTGCGTTTTTCGAACACTTGTACATGAAAATGGGTTGTAAACATGAAGTGAATAAAGAAATTACTCGGTTACGTAAAGCGATGGTTGAAAATAAGTCGCAAGCGTTAAATGGTGAACTTTCCCCGATTAAAGAAGGGGATCATATTTTCGGTTTTACTATTTTGGAGTTGCCTGGTCACTCAGTCGATCATATTACTATGTATCATCCAAAAAGCGGCATTATTTTTGTAAGCGATGTCGTCATCGAACATTTATCGAGCAATGCATTGATCGATTTAGACGAAAACGGTAGCCGGACTCCTGCACTGCAACAATATGAACGTTCTTTAAAACGACTCCGCGATATGCCGATACGAAAAATGTATCCCGGGCATGGGAACATCATTGACCAACCTAAACAAGTCATTCAACAAAAGTTAGATCGATTAGAAAAAAAAGAACAGATTATTTTAAATTCTGTTACGAAACGACAAACAGCTGCTGATGTTGCGAAAAAAGTGTATCGTGATAAATATGAAAAACTATTTCCGCTCGTCATGTCTAAAGTGATCGGTCATTTAGATCACCTCGTCAGTTTAAAAAAATTAAAAGTAATCGACGATGGAACAGTCATTTATTACGAACGGATATGATACAATATCTTTCTACCGTTGAAAAAAGCATAGATGAAACGTCGCTATTCATGCACTTTGATAAGAAAATTGATAGGATAAATGAGGGAGTATTTTTTAGGAGGGTTTAGAATGAAAATAGGAATGGTCGGCGCTGGTGCGATCGGTACATATGTTTTAGACGAAATACGTAATGAGAACGATTTCGAAGTGGAATCGATTCTTGTCCGTCATCTGGATAAATATAAACATTTAGAAGATGAATATAAAGTAAAATTATACACTGATTTTGAGAAATTTGTCGAAAGTGATATCGATATCGTCGTGGAAGCAGCGAACGTAGAAACTGCGAAAAAATGGTTGCCAGAAATTTTGGAGCGTAAAGATGCAGTTATCATTAGCATTGGAGCATTAGCTGATGAAACATATATTGCGAAAATAGAAGATGTTTTAAAACGATCTGGTCGTAATCTTTACTTACCTTCAGGGGCAATTGGCGGTTTAGATTTTATTCAAAATATAAACGCAGCTAGTCTATTAAAAGAAGTGACGATCGAAACGCGCAAGCCTGCTCATACGTTAGTCGAGGAGACGTTGACAGAAGAAAAGATCGTTTTTGAAGGACCGGCAACAGAAGCGATTAAAAAATATCCTAAAAACGTCAATGTTTCAATTGCGCTATCTTTAGCGGGAGTTGGGTTACAAAAGACGAAAGTCGTGTTAGTCGCTGATCCGGATGCAACGGAAAATAGTCATACGATAAAAGTTCATGGAGAGACAGGAACTGCAACGTTTGCGATGTCGAATAAACCATTGCCGTCGAATCCGAAATCTAGTTACCAAGCAGCAGTCAGTATTCTCGGTACGTTGAAAAAAATACTACAACCGATAAAAGTAGGCTAAATGTAACGAAAGACGAAATTTGACAATTGTTTGTTCGAGGCGAGAAATACAGGAAATTGTAGAATATTGCCCGGGAAATGAATACGAACTAGAAATTACACAATGATTTATTACATTACAGTATACTTACAATTCCATTAAATGAATATGAAAATGTGATTGTTCGTTATATGAAATTGTATTGTAATTACTGTAATGATATGTTAAAGGGTTGATGGAAATGGAAAGACATGCTTACTTTGATAATGCAAAATTATTTTTAATTTTTCTCGTTGTTTTTGGGCATATGATTCAACCATTTGTTAGTCAATCCCACAATATTGAGACGTTATATACTTGGTTATATACTTTCCATATGCCGGCATTTATATTTATTGCTGGTTTTTTTGCGAAAGGCTCAGGCAATATCGCTTACGTTATCAAATTAGCGAAAAAGTTAATTATCCCATACCTTATCTTTCAAGTGATTTATACCGGTTATTACTTCTTAATTGGAAAGAGTAATTGGTTGACGGATCATATTTTTTACCCACATTGGTCATTATGGTTTTTATTTAGTTTATTTTGTTGGCACATATTGTTGATCGGTTATAAAAAGTTACATCCGGTGCTCGGAATATCTATTGCCGTTATTCTCGGTATCATTATCGGCTATTTCGATCAAGTAGGACATACATTCAGTTTATCAAGGACAATCGTCTTTTTCCCATATTTCTTAATCGGTTACTGGGCTTCCATGAAACATATCGATTGGCTGAAAAACAAATATGTGAAAATTTCAGCGATCGTCATCTTGATTGTTGCGGCGATGATTATTTATATGTCGCCAGGAATTAACACTGATTGGTTGCTCGCCTCGAAATCGTATAGTACGTTAGGTATGGAAACGTTTGGAAGTATTGCAAGATTGACGGTTTATATGACATCTATTTTAATGGCGATGTCTATTTTAAGTTGGATCCCGAAAAAACGGTTTACGTTTACAGTGTTAGGTGAACGGACGATGTACGTGTATTTATTGCATGGCTTTTTCGTTCAGTATTTCCGCGAATACGAGTTGCTTCATATCGACCATTTCGTCGATTTTTTAGGTGTCGTATTCCTGTCTGCCGGAATCGTCTTTTTATTGTCAAGTAAATGGGTGATTAGCTTTTTCCAACCGTTCATTGAATTAAGTATGAATCGGTTAAAAGAATTATTTCGTAAAAAGGACCGAAGCAGAGATCAAAATATAAGTGCATAAAAAAGTAGAGAGCGAAAAAACTCTCTACTTTTCTCGATTATTCTTCTA
The DNA here is from genome assembly GCA_963766835.1 of uncultured Bacilli bacterium. Taxonomy (GTDB): domain Bacteria; phylum Bacillota; class Bacilli; order Bacillales; family Amphibacillaceae; genus Pseudogracilibacillus. Next base: position 51,909 of record CAVYBX010000009.1, on the reverse strand, counting down.
ATAGTGGATATACACCATCTTCGTCGTGCGTTTCATTTCCGACTAACGGTGGATTAAATACACAAATTAGGCGCATATCTTCTTTTCCACCACGTAAGTAATGTTCATCATGTTCATTTAACGCGTACATCGTGCCGTTTTTAATTGGGTACACTTTTCCGTCTTTCACTGTTTCAATTTCCCCGTCGCCAGCGACACAATAAACTGCTTCCAAATGATGTTTATAATGAATATGTGTTTCTGTTCCAGCATAGATGATCGTTTCATGGAATGAAAAACCCATTCCGTCTTTCTTTAATAAGAATCGCCTACTCGCCCAATTATTTGTTTTTACTTCATTTTCAGTACCAATAATATCTTCTAACTTTCTTACGATCATTTTTCTATCCCCTTTTCGATTTATTATTAAAATTATATATTGAATGTAAAGAAAATTGGAGCGTCTTTAGTTGGTTTTTAACACGGATTTGATACTTTCTTCGATGATAGAAAAACCTTTTTCTAAGCCAGCTTTATCGATGATTAATGGAGGAAGGAACTTAAAAACTTCATCGTTCGATCCAGATGTCTCCATTAGTAAGTCTCGTTGAAATGCCTCATCGCAAATTCGTTTGGAAAGACCATCGACATGGCACGCTACCCCTTGCATCAGTCCACGTCCTCTCGCTTCAGCGCGAAGTTCCGGATAGTCGTGTACAATTTTTTCGATAAATTGTGTTAATAATTCCGCCTTTTGGTTGATTTCATTAGCAAACGTATCTGTTTCCCAATAAGATAACGCTTCTGTCGCTGCGATAAATGCTAAGTTATTGCCACGAAACGTTCCATTATGTTCACCAGGCTCCCAAATATCGAGTTCTTTTTTAAATAGTGTAATCGACATCGGCAGTCCGAAACCACCTAGTGATTTCGACAAACAGACGATATCTGGTTTGATCCCTGCAGGTTCGAAACTGAAGAACGTTCCAGTCCGTCCACAGCCAGCTTGAATATCATCGATGATTAGCAATATTTCGAAATTTCGGCAAATTTTTTCAATACCTTGCAACCATTCCATACTTGCGGCGTTAATTCCTCCCTCACCTTGCACCGTCTCAACGATGATCGCTGCAGGTAAATCGATGCCACTACTACTATTTTCTAAAAAACTTTCAATAAGCTTTAGTGAATCTGTTTGCTTTAGATAGTTGTCATAAGGCATTGACACGGTATGAGTTAATGGAACACCAGCACCGTTTCGTTTCGACTCATTACCGGTGATCGCTAACGAACCAAGTGTCATTCCGTGGAACGCATTCGTAAAACTCATAATGTTCGTTCGTCCGGTCGCTTTTCGTGCTAATTTTAAAGCACTTTCGACTGCATTTGTTCCCGTAGGTCCAGGAAACATAATTTTATAGTCTAAATTTCTTGGTTTTAATATCACTTCGTGGAAAGTATGTAGAAACTTCCCTTTTGCGACCGTTGCCATATCTAAGCTATGTGTAATGTGATCGTTTTCTATATATTGAATGAGAGCTTTTTTCATTTTGTCGTTATTATGACCGTAATTTAATGTTCCTGCACCAGCGAAAAAATCGATATATTCTTGATCGTGAGTATCCCAAAGTTTATATCCTTTCGCTTTTGTAAAAACCGTCGGAAAGCTACGACTATAACTTCTCACCTCCGACTCGTGCTTTTCAAAAACGTCCATCGCAATGTTGGATACTTCCGTAACAATTGACATTAATAATTTATACCTCCAATAAGATTAATTAGGAAATTGAAAAGGCCCAATTCGATATGTTAACTCTCGTTCATGGTTGCCATCGGGAAATTGGTTTTCGGAAAAGCATTCGAAAATCGTGCAGTTCGTCTTTTGTTTTTTAGCGATTCCTTTAAATAAATTACTTGAAGGAATGTTCGAAGGTGTGACAGTCGCTTCTAAATATGTCACATTTTCTTTTCGTAACCGGACTAATAGTTGTTCGATCAATTTCGTTGCAAGACCGTGGCCGCGATATTTTTCGTCGACGGCGACTTGCCATACGAACAACGTATTCGGAGTTTCAGGTTGTAAAAAACCGGTGACAAAACCGATCACTTCGTTTTCGCATGAAGCGATGATCGAAGTTTTACGAAAATATTTACTCCACATTAAGTAACTATATGGAGAATTTACATCGAGCACTTTCGATTGTTTGACGATACGGTACATTTCACTTCCGTCATTTTCAGTCGGTTTGCGAAAATGAATCATTTCTCCTGTTCTTAATTCAACACGATCTAATTCTAATAGTTTACTAACGACGATTCCCCTCCATTATATTTTTTCAAATTTTCTAAGTCTTACATGCTAAAAGATGTAATGGATACGCAACACCTACTTATGCCAAAATTTCTTATGGTTCATATCGTAACGAACTGGGAACATATATGCAAACACGTTTTATTACGATATAAAATGATTATTTCTGTTAAAAAGGTCTGTAGAGCATATAATCACTTTTCTCTATTAATTACTCGCATATCATCTCGAATACTTAGTGAAATGAAAATATGCCATTTTATTTTACGTAAAATTTTGGTATAGTATAACGAAATAAATGAATAATCATTCATATGTTGTTTAGCAAAGTTAGTTTAAAGATGAGGTGATTAAAATGAAAAATGAAACAGTCATTATTACAGGTGGTTCGAGTGGAATGGGTAAAGCGATGGCGCAACGTTTTGCACAGGAAGGAGCAAATGTCGTAATAACAGGGAGAAATTTGGAAAAATTAACATTGGCGGTAGATGAAATACGTGAATCAACTACGGGGAAAATTGAATCGGTGCAAATGGATGTTAGAAATGTTCAAGATGTGGAAAAAATGGTAAATGAAACAATTCGTCTATTTGGTTCGATCGATCATTTAGTAAATAATGCTGCAGGGAATTTCATCGTTGCTGCGGAAGATTTATCTATTAACGGTTGGAATGCTGTCATCGATATCGTCTTAAATGGGACGTTTTACTGCAGTCAAAAGGTTGCGAAATATTGGATCAACGAGAAAAGGAAGGGATCGATTTTAAATATGGTAGCGACTTACGCTTGGGATGCTGGTGTTGGCGTCGTACACAATGCAGCTGCTAAAGCAGGTGTGTTAAGTTTAACACGAACGCTTGCAGTCGAATGGGGTAGCAAATACGGCATTCGTGTCAATGCAATTGCTCCGGGACCAATTGAACGGACGGGAGGAGCAGCAAAATTAATGTTGTCAAAAGATATGGTAGAACGCACCTTACAATCAGTGCCATTAAAAAGGTTTGGCACGCCTGAGGAAGTTGCAGGACTTGCCTATTTCTTACTGTCAGATGAAGCAACATATATCAATGGTGAAGTCGTGACGATCGATGGGGGACAATGGTTAAATCAAATTCCTTTTTAAAATATATAACTTATTCTGCAGTCTCTTTTTCTAAACGTAAGGAAAAAGAGACTATTTTATTGGAAAAATAAGTGTTTTTATAAAATGTGTAGTCCAAAAAACTTAGTAAAACTTGACATGTTTTTTAAAATCATTTATATTTATCGATAACTGTCAGAACAAAATTTCTGACACTGAACAATTGTTCAAATGGAGGTGTTTGCTTGGAAAGAGAAAAATTGAAAAAGATTGTAAAAATATGTAAATTGTACTATTTAGAAGGGTATAGTCAACAAGAGTTATCAAATATGTTCGGTATTTCTCGTCCACAAATTAGTAGAATTATCAATTCTGCTAGAGAAAAAGGGATCGTTGAAATTAAAATTAACGACCCGTTTAACGAAGAGTTATATTGCGAGCAGAAGCTTAAAAATACATACGATCTTCACGATGCAGTTGTAGTAGATACTTCTAATATGTCAAAGGATGAATCGATTGAGCTTCTAGCAAAATCGGGCGGATATTTTTTGGAAAAAATAATTCAAAGCGACAGTGTCATAGGTTTAATGGCAGGGAAATTTATTCATAAATTAGTGCAATATACGAAAAAAACGAAAGCGAAAAATGTACGAGTCATCCCTTTAGTCGGTGGACTAGGCATAAGTGGCGCTAGTTGGCATGCAAATTCAAACGTCATTCAACTGGCGGAAAAGATGAATTTCGATTATTACGTGTTAAATGCTCCTGCAATCGTTAGTTCCAACAGCATTAAATCAGATTTGATACGAGAGGAGGGTATAAGACAAGTATTAGATTTCTATAGTCGTCTGAATATTGCAGTAGTTGGAATCGGCGAAATAACGGAAGAAGCTACATTTTTTAAAACGATGAATTTAAGCAAAAAAGAATTGGATGAAATATTGGACGCAGGAGCGGTCTGCACGATTGGCAAATCCTTTTTGAATGAAAAAGGAGAAGAAGTGGCTCAATCAATTACTAGCAGAATGATAGGAGTATCAGGTGAACATTTACGGCAAACACCTCTCGTCATAGGAATCGCGGCAGGAGATCATAAAGTGGAAGCAATTTCAGCTAGTTTAGCAGGCAAATGGTTAGACGTATTGATTACCGATGTAAACACATCAAAAAAATTACTTGAAGAGGAGAAAATCAAATGAGAAAGTTATTAATGTTATTCATGACTGTTACATTATTAGTTATTTTAGCGGCATGTGGAAACGATAATGCTTCAGAAGAAAACGCATCAGAAGAAAGTTCTGGTGATTCAAAAAGTATTTCTATTTTAACTCCTTATTTGTCATCCGTCACGACGAAACAAATGGTCGATGAAATTGAAAGCCGTGCGAAAGATAACGGTTGGGAAGTCAACGTCATTGACACGAAAGGTGATGTTGGCGGGATGGCTTCAAGAATGGAAGATGTGATCTTAGCTGGTACAGATGCAATTGTCATTGTAAGTACCGATCCGAATCAAATAGAAGCTCAAATTAAACAAGCTGCCGAAAAAGGCATCCCTGTATTCGGAAGTGATTCAGGTTACATTGAAGGTATGACGATGAACGCAACTAGTGATAATGCGGAAATGTCGAGAATGATTACAGAATATTTATTCGAACAGATGGGTGGGGAAGGAAATTTAGTAGTCTTGACGCACCGACCTCACCCAGGTGTATTGATCCGTTCTGAAACGTTAGACGAAATGTTAAAAGATTATCCAGATATTAATGTCATGACAGAATTAGAAGTAGAAGTTCCTGGTCCAATTGAAAATGCGCGTCAACAAATGGAAAACTTAATTTTAGCAAATAAAGGGAAAGAAGAAATTACTGCAGTATGGGCAGGATGGGATGAGCCGGCAATCGGAGCTGCTCAAGCGATCGAAGCAGAAGGAATTGAAGACATTATTGTAACTGGAATTGACGGAAATAGCCAAGCGGTTGAAATGATCGAAGAAGGTAGTCCGATCAAAGCGACAGTTGAACAAAACTTTATCGGAATGGCTGAAATCGTCGTCGAACAAATGACGAAAGTGTTTAACGGAGAAGAAGTCGACGGTAATGAATTATACGCACCTGCAAAGTTGATTACAGCGGAATAATGGAGCGATCGACTTGCTACTAGGGTGAGATTGAGGTGAAAGTGACGGATGTTGTTACAAACAAAAAACATAACGAAATTGTTCGGGGGCAATAAAGCCCTCGACAATGTCAACATATCATTTGAAGCAGGCACTGTTCACTCATTAGTAGGCGAAAATGGCGCAGGGAAATCGACACTGATTAAAATTTTGACAGGTGTTTATCAACCGACGAGCGGACAAGTTGTTTGGGAAGGAAAAAGCGTTCAGATCGTACGTCCGAAAGATGCACAAGATCTTGGTGTGAATGTCATCCACCAAGATCGTCAACTTGTCCCTTATTTTACAGGTTTGGAAAACCTTTTTCTAAATCGAAAATACCCGAAAAACAAACTTGGTGGAATCGATTGGCGCAAAATGAGAGAACAAGCTGATGCTTTAAAAGAAAAATGGAAAATCGACGTTCCTTTACATAAACCAGTTTATGAAATGACCGCGACGGAACGGACGATGCTGGAAATATTAAGAGCGATGAGCAAAAAATCGAAAGTGCTTATTTTGGATGAACCGACTGCTTCTTTAACTGATCGGGAATCGGAAATTTTATTTTCGTTAATCGAAAATTTAAGAAAAGAAAATGTTTGTATTATTTATATTTCTCATCGATTGGAAGAAGTCATTAAAATTTCAAACCGTGTTACGGTGTTGACAGGTGGTAGGGTGACCGCCTCGTTAATGAAAGATGAAATTACGAAAGAAAAAATCATTTACCATATGACAGATGGTCAACAATTAGCAATCGGTGAAAAAAGCAACAAAGAACGTTCTGAAACCGTCTTACTTTCTGTCGATCAATTAGCGACGAAAGATGAGAAAGTGAAGAATGTTAGTTTTCAAGTACATGCTGGTGAAATAGTAGGCATGTACGGATTGGCAGGTGCAGGCCGAACAGAAAGCATGGAAGCGATTTTCGGTTTGCGAGAACAAGCAAGCGGTGAAGTGAAGTTCCAAGATCGACCGTTGACAAATAGAACACCTAAAAAGATGATCGATCAAGGAATCGTATTAATTCCGGAAAATCGCCATGAAGAAGGGTTGATCATGACCGGAACGATACGACATAATATGACTTTGCCGATTTTACATGAAGTGACGAAAGGTAAAGTTATTTTAAACAATCGTTTGGAAGCAGAAAAAGTATCACAAGAGATGAAACGTTTCAAAGTAAAAGCGGTCGGTCAAGATCAAACTGTTTCAGAGTTAAGTGGCGGGAATCAACAGAAAGTAGTTTTCGGTAAAGCGTTGTTAACGAATCCGAAATTATACATTTGTGATGAACCGACACAAGCTGTGGATATTATGACGAGAAATGAAATCCATCTCTTTTTACGAAATCAAGCTTCTGAAGGAAAAGGGGTTATTTTTATATCGTCTGATATTCAAGAAATTTTAGAAATTAGTGATCGAATCATCGTATTTAGTGAAGGTGAAACGGTGGCAGAACTGGAAAACGAAAATATCGATACACAAACGATTTTGAATATTTGTTACAAATACCAAAAGGAGAATTGAAAATGAGCGAATCTTTACAAAAGTCTAATAAGAGTATGTCATTCTCCCAAAAACTTAGCGCATATGGAACGATTTTTGCTGGGATAGCATTAATCGTTATTTTCAGCATATTAAGTCCAGACTCATTCATGACGGTGGAAAATGCGATCAATATTACTCGGCAAATTTCATTTTTAGTCATTATCGCAATCGGGGCAACATTAGTCATGAGTGTGCAAGAATTTGACCTTTCGATTGGTGCAATGGCGAGTTTAGGAGGAGTTGTGGCGGCAAAACTAGCAGTTGCTGGCGTACCGATTGTGATTTGCTTTTTAGTGCCTATCTTGATCGGTTTTGTGATTGGTCTAATAAGTGGAGCGATTGTGACACACTTTCGTGTATTGTCTTTCGTCACCACGTTGGCGATGGGAACGATTATCGGCGGATTTACTTTTTGGCTGACGGCCGGTGCGACGATATTTGAAAATATCCCTGAAAGTTTCAGATTTTTAGGACAAACACAAGTATTCATCTTCCCATTACTATCCATTATTATGGTTATTCTCGTCATCATTTTTTGGTATATCATGTCGCAAACTTCTTTAGGACGTCGTTTTTACGCAATCGGGGGAAATGAAAAAGCATCTGAAGTTTCTGGGATCAACATTAACTTTTACAAAACGATCGCATTCGCGTTATGTGGAATGTTAGCGGCATTTACAGGTGCTCTACTTGCGTCGCGTTTAGGTTCTGCTCATCCTACCGGAGGAGATGCTTACTTCCTTAATGCGTATGCAGCAGTATTTTTAGGAATGACAGTTGTAAGAAGCGGAGTAGCAAATATTATCGGTACATTGTTTGGTGCAGCTATTTTAGGAATTTTGGCGAACGGACTAACGATTTTACAAGTACCTTCTTTTATGCAAGATGTCATTACTGGTATCATAATTATAGCAGCATTAATCGTTCAAAAAGTAGGACGTGAATAAAGGTGGAAAATACAGCTAAGAAACTTACAGTCAAAGAACTTCCTGATAATTTCATCACTGCATATTTTTTAGCAGGATACCCTGATCGAGAAAAAAGCATCGAGATCATGGAACGAGCAGTAAAAAATGGTGTAAATGCTATCGAGGTAGGTTTTCCGAGTAATAATCCGTATTTGGATGGAGAAATCATTCAACATGCTCATCAATCTGTACAAAACTGTTTCTCAAATTTAACAGATTTTATTGCTTATTTGAAAATACTCCGTTCTAAAATTGACGTACCAATTTGGATCATGGGCTATAAAGCCGATTTATTGGAGGAAAATGCGTATATCGAGATCGCCAAATCTTCTTATATCGACGGGTTTATCATTCCTGATTTAACGATTTCTGAATTATTGAATGTTCAAAGCGAACCTATGTTAAAGTCGGTCGAATTCATTCCAGTGATTAATCATCAAATGAGTGATGATGATTTACGAACTGTATGTGACGGTAAAAATATTATTTACTGTCAATTACAAGTAGGAAAAACAGGTAATATTTTTACAGATTTAGAAGATTTACCACATTTTTATCACAAAATAAGAAATTTAACAGACGCGAAGTTAATGGCAGGTTTCGGCATTAAAAACGGACAGATTGCCAAACAAATTTTTGAAGTAGGTTATGATGGAATTGTCGTTGGTAGTGAGATGGTACGGCTCGTATCATTGGAAGACCATGAAGCGTTGGACGATTTAATTAATGAACTTGTAAAATCGAAAGTGAAGTGAGGTTAATATGTCTTATGTAGCAATTTTTGATATTGGTACAACAGCGATTAAAGGACTACTTGTCAATAAAGAAGTTCAAATTTTTCATGAACAATCTGTTGAAATATCGACGTATACATGTAAAGAAAATAAAATTGAGCAAGACCCAGATGATTGGTGGAATAGAGTAAAACAAATTGCTCATACTTGGTGGGATACGGGCATCTCTCCAAATGAAATTAAAGCGATCACGTTTTCCGGACAGATGGAGGATGTCATCACATTATCTAAAAGTAATCAATCATATCGAGCAATTTTATATTCTGACACGAGAGCTGATCAAGAATCAGCGATGATCAAAGATGACATTCCTAAACTTTCAGCAATTACTGGAAACAATATTAGTCCGACTACACCACTAGCAAAGATGATATGGTTAAAAAAGCATGCACGAAATCAATATGAAGATGCACATAAGTTTGTTTTTAGCGCAAAAGATTATATTATTCACCAATTGACAAATATTGCTGTCACCGATCACGTCACGGCTACAACTACCGGAATGATGGATTTAAGAACGAAAGAGTGGGCAAGCAGTATCATTCATGAATGTAATGTAGATTTCGGTAAGTTACCAGAATTATTGGAAGTGAGTGCAGTCGTCGGTCAAGTCAGTGAAGAAGCTTCGAACGAAACTGGTTTTACAACCGATACGATCGTCATTAATGGTAGCGGGGATGCAGGTTCCTCGACTTTAGGTGCTGGTGCAGTGTTCGAAAAAGATAGTTATTTTTATTTAGGTACTACTGGTTGGTTAGCAGTCATTGAGAACAATGAAAAGAGCGAACTTTTTTCCGAAGGTCATTTTAATTTAGCTTTTGTCCAACCAAAACAACGAATTTCTGTCGCACCGTTATTGAATGTAGGGAATGTCCACCATTGGGCAGTGAACACTTTCGCAAATGGCTCATACGAAGAATTTGAAAAATTATTGAAAAAAACGGATGTCAGTGATGAAATTTATTTCTTACCATATTTGAACGGTGAAAGAAACCCTGTGATGGATCCTTATGCAAAAGGTGCTTACTGGGGAATCGGTCCGAACACGGAGCGTAAACATTTGGCGCGGGCCGTGTTAGAAGGTGTCACATTCTCCTTAAAACAAACGTTATTAATGTTTCAATTGCCAAAAAGTCGGACGATTACATTGATAGGTGGAGGTTCGAAAAGTAAAACATGGTGCCAAATGATGGCAGATATTATGAATCATCCGACACGAGTACCATTAAATAATGAATATTTACCATCATTAGGAATTGCTTCCACAGCTTTCATCGCTCTTGGTTGGACTGCATCTTATGAAGACTTCATTCAACAACATATTCGTACATTGCCGAATACCGTATATGAACCGATACCGGAAAATGTCGACATATATGAACAGAAGTTTCAAACTTTTAGAAAACTATATCCTGCTTTGACAACTTTATATACATAAGAACCTCCGGCTGGTAACCGCAATGTTACCAGCCTGATTTTCTATTACAATTGAATGAAAAGGTACTTTTCGGAAAAGCTATCAATAGTCTTTTACTGAAAGGTGAGAAAAGAATTGTACCGGATAGAAATTCCTAAAGATAAACATTTAGATAGGTACGATTCCGTTATTGTTGGAAGGGTATCGATTTATTGCAAATCGTCGTCGCAAATTACGTTCAGACATTTTTCAAACGAGAATAAAAGGCGAAAAAGTAATATGTATAAGCGGTCCTGAAGCAGCGGAAATCTTTTATGATGAAACATTATTTGTTCGTAAAAATGCACCACCTGCACGGGTCATTAAAACGCTATTCGGAAAGAAAGCAGTTCAAACGTTGGACGATACGCCACATGTGCATCGTAAACAATTATTTATGTCGTTATTTACAGAAAAAACATCAACGTTTTAAAAGAAATAACCCGATCGGAATGGTTACATCGTATTGACCGTTGGGAAAACATGGATAAAGTCATTCTTTTTGAAGAAGCAAAAAAAGTGATGTGTAAAGTAGCTTGTCGGTGGTTAGAAGTTCCGCTGAAACAATCGGAGCTGGAAATGCGTGCTAACGATTTATGGGCGTTAGTAGATAGTTTCGGTGCAGTCGGTTTTCGCCACTGGCGGGGGAGGGTGGCGCGAAAAAAGTGTAACCTTTGGATGGAAAATCTCGTCAAACAAGTTCGTGCGAACAAATTACATATCGACGATGACTCGCTGTTTTATCAAATGATTACTTATAAAGAGTTAGATGGAAAACTATTGAATGAAAAAGTCGTCGCAGTCGAAGTGATTAATATTTTACGTCCTATTGTCGCGATTAGCCTTTATATCGTCTTCGGAGCTTTAGCTTTATATACGTATCCACAAACGAAAGAAAAACTAATTGCCGGCGATGACGAATATGTTCGAATGTTTACGCAAGAAGTGAGAAGACTTTATCCATTTACTCCTTATGTCGGTGCGCGCGTACGTAGACCGTTTATTTGGGGTGGTCATCATTTTAAACGAAACGACTTAGTGTTACTCGATATTTTCGGAATGAATCACGATGAAAGGATCTGGGAAAAACCGAGTGAATTTATGCCAGAACGGTTTAAGAACTTCACCGCTTACAAGTATGTTTTTATTCCACAAGGTGGTGGTGATAAAACGACTGATCATCGTTGTGCCGGGGAAACTGTTACGATCGCAGTGATGGAGGAGACGTTTTCATTTTTGGTGAAAGAAATTTCATATGATGTGCCTAACCAAAACTGTCAATATAGTATGAGTCGTATTCCGTCGAAAATAAAAAGTGGATTTATTATACAAAATGTTCATAAAAAAACAAAAGAACTGTCGGAATTACATTGAAAATATAGTATATAATGAATAAGGATGGTCGAAAAGTTCTATTGCTTCAAGATTTTGTCACATTGATATGTAATAATGTTCGACAACGTTCAATCATGTATGAATGAAAATGTTCTCTTACGCTATTTATATGTGAATAGGTACGATAACCTTATAAGCTTAATGACGATGAAGGCTGATAAAACATGTGTTTTTGGCTTATTCAGCTTTTTTCTTTTTTATACATATTTTTATGGAATATGATCATGCCGAAATGTTACCTTTTGGTGGATAAGTATTCAATGTAGTTATATGAACTATTAAATTATATGGCTTTTTTACTATAGTAAATTAGTGTGAAAAATGTTATCTTAGTTTTAAATACAAATAAAATCTTATTTGTTTGGACCATTAAACGAATTCAATATGAGGTGACTTTGGTGGAAAATGAGAAAATCATTGATTTTTGAGTGAAAATGGCAACGGAGAATTTACATTGCCGTCTAACGACGAAAAGTTATTCGCCATGCTTATTTATGTGACAAGTTTTTTTACAACATTGATTGGTTCAATCATCATTTGGTTAGTGGAGCGAGACGAGTCGACATTCGTTGATTATCATGGAAAAGAATATTTAAATTTTATCATTTCTTATGCTATTTACGCAATTATTTCATCTGTATTAATAGTTGTATTAATCGAATTCATCCTACTACCGATCATTGGACTAGCGGCATTCATTTTAACAATTATTGCGGCAATAAAAGCTTATCAAGGTGAAATGAATCGGATACCTCTCATCTTTAGAATCATTAAATAAAAGGGACATCAAGAAGCGGGCAAGATGATTTGCTCGTTTTTTTGTAATAAAAGAAAATTTTTCGGAACACTCATCCATATTTGAAGTCAATTTTTCATGTCCATTTGCGTATCACTTCAATAGGAAAGTGAATGTTTTGTTTGGACAAGGTTTATCATTGGGGGAGTTCATTTTCATATGTGTAGTCAATTAAATATAGAATGGGAGACTAGGGCATATGTATAGACTTAATGAAGACGGGAAGGTATATAAAGACTTGTTAAAAAAATACTTGGAAAGTAACGATAAAACCTTTTTGAACGAAGCGAAAAAAATGAGTGTTTCATTTGTCAGCCGAAATATGTATCCTGAAGATATTTTTAAACTTCATAAAAATGCCATTAGTTCTATATGTGAAGGGGTAGAAGAAGTACATCATAAATCGTTAGAATTTCTTTTAGAGTCGTTAATAGCTTATCAAAATGCACAAGAAGAATATGAAAAATTAAAGTTAGAACAATTAGAATTGAAATCAGAAATTCAAATTGCAGCAAATATGCAAAAAACTTTTTTAAAGACGGAAATACCTCATATAGAAGGCTTAGATATCGGGGCGATTAGTGTTCCATACCATCAATTAAATGGAGATTATATGCATTTTGTCGAGACCGATGATGGTTCATTACGAGTTGCGATCGCTGATGTGATTGGTAAAGGGATCCCTGCTGCTTTAGCGATGTCGATGATCAAATATGCGATCGATAGTTTTTATGAAGATGACATGAGTCCGAAAACTATTTTACGTAAATTGAATCGTGTCGTAGAAAAAAATGTCACATCGAACATGTTTATTACGATGTTTTATGGTCAATATTATCCGTGTTCTAGTATATTCCGGTTTGCGTCAGCAGGACATGAGCCGGGATTTATTTTTCGAGCTAAAGAAAAAAAGTTTGTCGAAATAGATGCGAAAGGTCTCGTGTTAGGTGTATTGAAAAATACTCATTACAATCAGTATGAAACAAAAATTGAAAAAGGCGATATGATTATTTTACTCACAGATGGTGTGACGGAATGTCGGACAGGAAATCGTTTCATTAAACGCGAAGAAGTATTAGAAGTGATCGAACAGTATGCCCATTTACCTGCACAACAACACGTTGAAAAAGTGTATATGCATTTTAATGATTTTAATCAATATGAATTAAAAGATGATTTTACATTAATTATTATTAAAAAACTTGACCAATAGTTTCATTGTCTTATAGACATATTTTATAATATGTGAGATATTACAAGTAAATTGATATGAAGGTAAGTGAGGTGAATATGTTGAATTTAACGATCGATGTGAAAGAAAATAAAAATGAGTATTTCATTCAATTAAAAGGTGAAATCGACGTTTATACAGTTCCTGAATTGAAAAAGCAACTTCTCCCTTTGACAGAAAAAGAAGGAGTAAAAATTCAAATCGATTTATTACATACAACTTATTTGGATAGCACTGGTTTAGGTGTTTTTATTAGCGCATTCAAAACGACGCAAAAAAATAATAGTGAATTAGAACTTATCCATGTGAATGAAAGAGTACTTAGATTGTTTAAAGTAACAGGGCTAGATAAAATTTTGAATTTGAAAGAGTCGAAAATGAGCAGGGGGAATGAAAGTGAGTGAATTTGATTTTGTAGAGATGAAGGTTCCGGCGAAAGCGGAATATGTCGGAGTTCTCCGGTTAACGATTTCAGGCATCGCTAGCAGGATGGGGTTTACATATGATGCGATCGAGGATATGAAAGTCGCAGTATCAGAAGCGGCTTCAAACGTCGTCGATCACGCATATTGTAACAAAGAAACAGGTGAGTTGACCCTCGGATTCGGGATATACACTGATCGTTTAGAAATTATGGTGTCCGATCGTGGAGATAGTTTTAACTTTGAAGAAATTAAAGATCGAGTAGGACCTGTTACACCGTCTGAAGAGATTGGACCGGTCAAAGATTTGCGCGAAGGAGGTTTCGGATTATTTTTAATTCAAGCATTAATGGATAAAGTAGAAATAAATAATCAGTATGGGGTAGTTGTCTATATGACAAAGTATCTCGATGAAACTGAGGTGGATGTCAATGAAGAAATCCGAACAAAATCATAAAGAAGAGGATGACGTGTATAAATGGATTAAAGCGCTACAGGAAGATCCCGACAATGAAGAAATAAAAGAAAAAATCGTGTTACATTATGAAGGGCTCGTCCATTCGTTAGCGCGAAAATATTCTTATAATCGAGCGAACCATGAAGATTTAGCACAAGTAGGAATGATCGGATTATTAATTGCGGTCCAACGATTTGATGAAAGTTATGGAAGATCATTTGAAGCGTTTGCAGTTCCGACGATCATCGGCGAAATTAAACGGTTTATTCGTGACAAAACGTGGAGTGTACATGTGCCCAGGCGGATTAAAGAACTGAGTCCAAAAATTAATCGTGCGGTAGACGAATTAACAAACAAATTACAAAAATCTCCAACTGTAAAAGAAATCGCTGAATATTTAGGTGTTTCCGAAGAAGAAGTATTAGAGACGATGGAAATTTCCAATAGCTATAAAGCACTTTCTGTTGATTATAAACTTGAAACTTCTGATGGCGGAAAAGTGTCGATACTCGATTTGTTCGGAACAGAAGAAAAACAGTACGAACAAGTAGATATACATATGATTTTAGAAAGTATTTTTCCAGTACTCCCAGAACGAGAACAGGAAATATTAAGATATATATTTTTTGAAAATATGAGTCAACAAGAAGTCGGAGAACTATTAGGTATATCACAAATGCACGTCTCCCGTCTACAAAGAAGGTCATTACGGAAATTGAGAGAAGTGTTGCGAGCAGAATATGAAAACGCCAACCAAATAGAATAGTAAGATTTTGCTCGGAAGAACTATTTCATTACACTTTCGTACTAGGAGGTTTGTAAATAAGCTGATGAAACTTCAACAATTGAAAATATGTCTAACATTTCACTTTCCTTAATATCGTTGAAAAGGTTTCTATTTGACTTCCTACTATATGATAGTAACGAATTGTTACAAAAGAAAACCTTCTTCAACGAACTTTTATTTTTGAGACGTTACGTTATGTATGGATTCTTCTTTCTTTGGTAAAATGGTTGAAGGAAGGAGAGAGATGATTTTGGATGAACAATTAGTGGCACTAGTAGCGAAAGAAATCAATATGAAACCTATGACGATCCAAAAAGTGATTACGTTATTAGAGGAAGGAAATACGGTACCGTTTATCGCGCGTTACCGGAAAGAAGCTACTGGTGGTTTAGATGAAGTCGAAATTAAAAAGATCCAAGATACTTGGAATTATGCCGTTCAATTAGCCGAACGGAAAGAAGAAGTAATCCGTTTAATCGATGAACAAGGAAAACTTACAGATGATTTGAAAAAAGAAATCGAACTAGCGACGAAATTACAAAGAGTTGAAGATTTATATCGACCATATCGTCAAAAACGGAGAACGCGAGCGACGATCGCTAAAGAAAAAGGTTTAGAACCGCTTGCGGAACTCGTTTGGAAACAAGAAATTGAAGACGTCCTAACGGAAGCGGAAAAATACTTTTCTGAAGAACATGTACTCCAAGATGTCGAGACAGTTTTAGCAGGTGTAAACGATATTATTGCAGAATGGATCTCTGATGAACCGGAGTTTAGAGAATATATTCGAAAAGTTACTTGGAATCACGGTACATTACGGACTGAATTAAAACCCGATGCGAAAGATGAAAAAGAAGTATATAAAATATATTATGATTTCTCGGAATCAGTTCGTTCGTTAGTATCACATCGAGTTTTAGCGATCAATCGTGGCGAAAAAGAAGAAGTGTTACGAGTTTCGATTGAACCGCCACTTGATAAAATTATTACATATTTAGAAAGTAAAGTAATTCAATCAAATAAAGCGCATGCGTGTGTAAAGATATTAAAAGAAGCGATTGAAGATAGTTATAAACGACTCATTCAACCTTCTATTGAAAGAGAAATACGGAATCAATTGACAGAGGATGCAGAAGAACAAGCAATCAATGTCTTTGCGGAAAATTTACGTAATTTATTATTACAGCCGCCTTTAAAAGGACGGACAATTTTAGGCGTCGACCCTGCTTATCGGACAGGTTGTAAATTAGCTGTCGTCGATGAAACTGGAAAAATGTTAGACATTTGTGTCATGTATCCGACAGCTCCGAGAAACGATGTGGAAGGTGCGGAAAAAACTGTTTTACAATTGTTGGACAAGTTTGATATTGAACTAATTGCGATCGGAAATGGGACTGCTTCGCGTGAAACCGAACAGTTTATCGCTGACGTTATTCAAAAGCATCAGTTAGATATTCCGTATATTATCGTGAATGAAGCGGGAGCAAGTGTATACTCCGCATCAGAACTTGCCCGGGAAGAGTTTCCTGATTTAGAAGTCGAAGAAAGAAGTGCTGTTTCGATTGCTCGGCGCGTGCAAGATCCTTTGGCAGAATTAGTAAAAATCGACCCGAAATCGATCGGCGTCGGTCAATATCAACACGATGTCAGCCAAAAAGAGTTGACGAGTTCGTTGAATTTTGTCGTAGAAACGGCTGTAAACCAAGTTGGCGTCAATGTAAATACAGCTTCGAGTTCTTTGTTAGAGCATGTCGCTGGATTAAGTAAGACGACAGCGAAAAATATCATCGCACGAAGAAATGAACTGGGGAAATTTTCCAATCGTACTCAATTGAAAGATGTCCCGCGATTAGGACCGAAAACATATGAACAGAGTATCGGGTTTTTAAGAATTATCGACGGTAACAACCCGCTCGATCAAACGCCGATACACCCAGAAAGTTATGAAGTGACAGAAAAGTTGTTACACGAACTCGGTTTGAAAGTGGACGACATTGGAACGGAACGATTAAAGGAAAAATTAGCACAGATAAATATCGATGAAATGGCTGAAAAATTGGAAGTTGGAAAACCGACGTTAATTGATATGATCGATGCACTTCGTCGTCCTAGACGCGATGTACGTGATGATTTTCCACAGCCGATTTTAAAACAGAAAGTATTAACATTAGATGATTTAGAACAAGGTATGGAGCTAGAAGGTACGGTAAGAAATGTCGTCGATTTCGGTGCGTTCGTCGATATCGGCGTTGGTCAAGATGGGTTAGTCCATATTTCAAAACTATCCCATGACTATGTGAAACACCCGATGGACGTCGTATCTGTAGGAGATGTCGTAAAGGTTTGGGTCGATGATGTTGATGTGAATCGTGGCCGAATTTCGCTTACGATGATAAAAGAATAAACGTACGTAAAAGCAAGTAGAAAACAACATTTCTGCTTGTTTTTTATTTTTATATAAAAATTTTAATTTGTTTCTATATGAGCATATGCGAGTTGCGACGGGATGTCTATTTGGTGCGACGGAATGACTGAAGTTCGTGAAGGGATGTATGGATGTTGTGACGGGATGAGCGAGGTACGTGACGGAATATGTGGTTGTTACGACGGGTTGAGAGGGTTGCATGACGGGATGATTAAGGCACTTGATGAGATATGTAGTAGTGGCACACCTCATGGAATGAAAGAGTAATACGACGGTAAGAAGATTTTCAAAAGGAGCTTTTCAAAAGAAAAAACTTTCCAAATAGTTCATTTTACAACACTTCTGGAAAGCTTCGTTTATAAAAAATTATTTACTCTTACTAACAGCTGCCTCAATTTTACTCATCGGTATGCCTGCACTCCCTCTCCGTAATGCGGATCTGCTTTGAAGCAGTTGACGATATGACGGATTTTAATAAATTCTAAGTTTCTAGCAGTATTTTCGAACAATCTTTGTTGCTCTTCGGAACTCATCAATCTAAACAATTCAAAATACCCTGATACATGTAAAAATCAACTGCTTTTTAACAGTATTCATTCAGACATATTTTTGGTATGATATGATAGTGTGAATGATTGAGATGATTTTCGCATTTTAAAAGGAGATTTGCTCATGGAATGGAGAAATATATATCGCGGAATGGTCATGGGGATCATTGAACTCGTACCAGGTGTAAGTAGTGGTACATTTGCAGTACTTCTCGGTATCTATGAAAGATTGATAGCCGCAATCAATGGTATTACAACGCGACATTGGAAAAAGCATATCGGTTTTCTCATTCCGCTCGTCATCGGAATGGGTATTTCGCTTTTTTCGTTCAGTCATTTGATGGATTGGTTACTTGAACATCATTCAAAACCGACGTTTTATTTTTTTATCGGTTTAATACTCGGAATTTTACCGTTTTTATTACGTGCGTCGAACGCGAGAACAACTTTTAAATTACGACATTTCGTTTTATTATTGATCGGAATCATTTTAGTAAGTCAATTACAAATGGTACCGAATGATGGAACGGTTATCGAAGAAAGAAATTTATCTATATATATGATGTTGTTTTTCTCTGGCATTATTGGAAGCGCAATGATGCTTCTACCGGGAATTAGTGGATCATTTGTGTTAGTCGTACTAGGTGTATACCATACGATTATCGTAGCGATTAGTGAATTAGAACTTCCCGTTATCATTGTCGTTGGAACAGGTATCGTCATCGGCGTATTACTGATGAGTAAAATAATCGATTATTTATTCGCGCGCTATCGCTCCGAAACGTTCGCCTTTGTCATTGGACTCGTCGTTGGTTCTGTATTCGTTATTTTTCCAGGTTGGTTTCATAGTATTTCGCAATTTTTCATCTGTACAATTTTATTTATGATCGGGCTCATCATTGCATATGTATTTGGAAAAGTGGAGTATTAAACTAAAGAGAATTGTAAAAGATATGCTAAAAAATAGTTATCAATGAAAAAACGGCAGAAAAGCCGTTTTTTCAAATTTTTACAGATATACTCATTTTTCAGCTTAAACCTTTTAAATATTTTCCATTAATCGTTTATACACATATTGAAACTCTTCTGGCCCGATTCCTGGTGCAAATTCTTCCGGTAAATCGTCTAAATCAGGAATTGGCCCTCCCTCTGGAATTCCGTCAACGACGACGAGTTGCTCTCCAGATAACGGGTTTTTTCCTTTCCAAATACGACGGATATCGTTGTAGGTACCTTCGTCATTCCACGTAAATAAAATATTTCCTAATCCTCTTTCTTCAAATTTTCGTGCCGTATCAAATTTGTTGTTATCAACAGAAGGAATTGGCAACATTTTGCTCACGTCTACACCTGTAGCAACTTCTAACGCTTTAGCATAGGCAAGTACATGGGTACCGCCACGAACGAGTAAGTATCCGATCATTTCCCGAGCTGTAGGATGATCGGTCATTTCGTATACACGCATTTTATGAGTTCGAGCACCGATCTCTAAAAAATAATTGTGCAGTAAATCGAACACTAAATTACCACTGCTATTTACATAAAGTCCGTTCCATGGAAAATTCATCGAATCAGCAGGCATTCCTGTTTGAGCGGTGGCGATAAAATGTTGTGTAATTCGTTTATCTTTTGCGGATAACATCGGTGCAGTGTCGGGGTCTGCGTTGAAAGTCGTACCTTTGTGCATTAAGTTGATCGTATTCGTCACGAGTTCGACATGACCGAATTCTTCCGCGGTAATACTTGCTATTAGATCATAAAAAGGTTTAAATTTTTTCTTTTGTCTAAAGTTAAACGACTGAAACATATAGTTGTTCAACGTCGACATTTCCCCAAATTTTCCGCCGAGCAATTCTTGCACAGCAGCTGCAGCATTAGCGTCACCATATTCAGGTACGGGAAGTTCTATCTGTAACCGATTCACTCGTTTAAACATTGTTTTTCCTCCATTCGTAAAATAAAAATAAAGCTGACGTTGTAAGTACAAAATGGTGGTATGATATTGTTAAAAGTTATCTTTTTCCTGGTTCGACAGCTCTTGTGAACCAAGTAATTTCACTAATCCGAATATAGAAGTTTGCACCACCGACTTTTAAGACGACGTGATCAGGCGTAACTTGTTCTAACGTTCCTTGTAATGCTCCTCTTGGGGTTTGAATGGCTACATTTCTACCTATAAATTGACACAACCTATCATAAAAATAAGGATCAACCATCGTCATCATGTCGACTGTATCTTGTTCATAATGATTCGTCATTTCATTCACTCCTTTAATATTTTCGCTTATATCATATGAAATAATTGGGTGAATGTTCCTAGTAGATCGACTTATATCTTTAAAAGTACAAAGTAGGTGATGATTATTTGAAACATTTAGTCGTCGATCAAGTGACAACCGTGTTAGGCAAAAAAGAGTTAATAAAAAATGTTTCTTTGGAAGTAAATCGTGGTGAAGTCTTCGCCTTAGTTGGCCATAACGGAGCCGGAAAATCGACGTTAATGAAAACGATCATGAAAATGTTAGATAAGCGTTCTGGTAAAATCATGATTCAAGAACAGTACGATCAAGATGAACATTTATTACTATTTAAACAACATATTTCTTATTTGCCTGAAGAACCTCTACTATTAACTGAACTCACAGTTTTACAACATTTTCAAATGTATGCGATGAGTTACGAGTTAAGTAAAGAAATGTTTGAAAAAGAAATTAGCGAGATTAGTGAAAGAATTCGATTTAAGTTCGAAACTGCAAGCTTATCCGGAAGAATTGTCGAAAGGAATGCGCCAAAAAGTGCAAACGATTTGCGCATTGTTGCCGGAAGTACCTGTATTATTAATTGACGAACCTTTTATCGGGTTAGATATTTATGCGGTGGAATATTTGATCGAGTTGATGAAAGAAAAGGTCAGAGATGGAACG
Source organism: uncultured Bacilli bacterium (assembly GCA_963766835.1). GTDB lineage: Bacteria > Bacillota > Bacilli > Bacillales > Amphibacillaceae > Pseudogracilibacillus. The sequence continues at coordinate 30,623 of CAVYBX010000009.1, read as the reverse complement.
AGTATTCTACTTACGAGCCACCAATTGGACCATGTCAAACAGTTAGCGGATCGGTTTATTTTATTACGTCATGGCACAGTCGAAAAGGATGGGCCAATTGAACAATTTGAAACGATTTCTAGGGGATTTCATGATGGTTAAAATATATTTATTTATAAAGCGAAATCGACTCAGAAAAAAATGGAAACTAATCAAGCAATTCATATCGTTGACAGTCGATTTTACGACTTTATTTTATGCATTCATTTTGATTGCATATTTTATGTATGCACTAATTAGTGAAGGAAGTTATCAGTTTCAATTTTTTAAAACAATTGGTCAATTTGAATTGATTGCACATGATTACGTTTGGTATATCGTTACAATTATTCCGATCGCAAGACTCATACAAGCGTTTCAATCTCCTGGTGTTCTCTTTTCGTCTGCTGAATATCAATTGACAATTTTGCCGTATTCGCGCTCGAAAGTTTGGTTTACCGTCGCAGTGGAGCGCTGGATGAAAGCATTGTTCACGTACATTTTCATAGGTGCTGTCATCTATATATTTACTCCGATTAGTTTGACGACGATTTCGTTATACGGATTGATTTTCTTATTATTAAACATTACGATAACGCCAATCGAATGGAAGTTTTTCCAATTATCTGTTTATGAAAAAATTTCCATCTTTATCGTGTTAATCGTCATTAATGGACTATCATTCATGATTTCATCGCCATTATTTGCAGCTTTATTTATGGTACTAATCATCATATGCAATGTATTTTTAATGAATAGACTTTTTGATGAAATCGATTGGCAAAAAGTAACGGCCGCAAATGACTATAAACTGTGGCGATCGCTCATCATTTCTTATGCGACGAAAATGAAATTTAAAAAAGATCGAAAATACAGTATTTGGCAACGAATGCCGTTTTGGAAAAAACCGTTTCCTTATCAAAAATAAACTTTATACCATCGATTATGGCATCTTTATTTAGAAAAAAATATTAGTCATATTTTTCAATTAGTCGGTGCATTACTTCTCATGTTATTTGTCTTTAGTTTCTTGAAGGAATGGTTGTTTTTACTCGCTGTAATCATCGACGATTCATATTTATACTTCTTTTGCGGTGACTTTATTTAAAGATCGACTTGCTTCAGTGATATCGTTCAAGTGTTACCGTGGGATATGAACGTTTTTAAAGTGACGTTCGAACAGTGGATATTAGTAAGTAGCACAGTGTTTTTCATTCCGTTATTTACGAAAATGATTCGGAGAGTTTACACTTTGGTCAGTCGTAATGTGGTTTGTGATCATGTTTACTTTTTACATTCTTTTACATCTAAAGCTTTATCGAGTGTTAATGGAACTCGATCACACGTACCGAAGCAAGATAGCTTTATGTAATCGGGTATGGATTGCTACTTATGATATTTATAAGTGATCAGTTCCCAATCGTATTAATTTTCGGTAGCGTCGTTGCAGTAGGGACTACATATTATATAAAAATGAAAAAACACCTCACTTAAACTAGACAGATACACCATTTTTGTGACAAATGCATATATTACGAATAGCTAACTATAGTAGTGAGGTGTGTGACGATGGTTTATGAAAATGAAAACGATGCGCTACCATCTTATCAATTTCAGCCAATACAAGATTATGTTTACGGACCGTATGATTATCAACCGTTTATATATCAACCGTATATGTATCATCAAGTGCCACCATATATGAATATAGATCAACGTGCATTTTTTCAAGAAGTACCTCAAGAAGGGCAAACGACGAACAATACGAATAGCGTAATGCAACAATTTTTAGATGAAAATGGAAATGTTGATATACAAAAAATGCTCCAAACAGTAGGACAATTAGCGGATACCGTCCAGCAAGTGACACCTGTCATCAGACAGTTGAATGATTTAATAAGAAGCTTCAGGGCGTAGTCACTCGTCTATTTACTCATAAATATGTTATAAATTGTAGAAATAAGGGTATAAGATTAGTACGATAATCATGTGAAGATATTTTTTCATGTTACGATAACAGGAAGGTGAGTTAAATGGTCGGTTGTTTAATTATCCATGGATATACTGGGGGTCCTTATGAAGTGGAACCTTTACGCTCGTTATTTACAAAAAAGGACGGATTGGAAAATTGTCGTACCAGTGTTAAAAGGTCATGGAGAACAACTTCGTTTAGAAGAAGCCACGTCACGAAAATTGGATCGAAGACGCGAGAAAAGCGTTGAAAAAACTTCAAGCTGAATGTGATACAGTTTACGTCATTGGTTTTTCGATGGGCGGGATGATCGCTGCTTATTTAGCTGCGACTGAAAAAATAGATAAACTCGTCCTTCTAGCTACTGCGAGAAGATATTTATCGTTTAAATATTTAAGCTATTACGTTGCGGAAATGATCGGTGATGGATTTAGAGGAAAACTTCATGAAAATGAACACTTCTTACATTATAAAAGTAAATTGAAAGAAGTTCCGTTAAAAGCAAATATCGAATTTATGAAACTCGTAAATAGAACGAAACAATATTTAAAAGATATTAAAACGCCTGTTTTCATCGCTCAAGGACAACGAGATGAAATGGTGCCATATAAGGCAGCTTATTCTCTAGATGGAGAAATCGGTTCCGAACATAAAGAAGTCGTTTTCTTTGAACAGTCAGACCATTTAATTTGCTTAGGGGAAGATAGTGAAGTGTTGAATAAAATGGTTTACCGCTTTTTAACAGATGAAGAAGTCGTGAAGAAAAAAATAGAAGAAGAATCAACCGTATAATTAGGTCGATTCTTCTTATTCATGTTCGGAAAAATTACGACTTTTTGAAATCGTCACTTTTGGTTTCCGCGTCGTGCTCATAATGAATAAAAACAATCCGAAAATGACGATCGTACCTCCAAGCCATTGTGAATAAGTAATGACTTCACCGAGGATCAAGTAAGCTAAAATGGATGCACCGATCGGTTCGAAGACGATCGCCATCGAAATCGTAGCCGTACTTAACCATTTTAACGCCCAATTAAAGAGCGAGTGCCCTAAAAATGTCGGCACGATTGCTAACGCGAGGAAGAGCCCCCAAATGTCGATAGAGTAGGAAATAAAATCGTTCCCTAAAATAACATTGTACAACAATAGGACTACTGAGCTGATTCCATAAACGATAAATGTGTACGTCGTCAGAGTTAAGCTTCTTCTTAATTTTTGTCCGAGTAAAAAATAACCGGTAGCTGTCACCGCACCTAATAAAGCTAACATATCTCCTAATAAAGCTAGTCCACTTATTTGAAAGTCTCCCCAACCGATAATGATACTTCCGACGATCGTGATGAACATACTAATAATTGCGGCAACGGAAAACCGTTCACCAAATAATAAATACGTTCCGATAAACGCAAAAACAGGTTGTAACGAGACTAAGACGACGGAACTAGCGACAGTCGTGTAATTTAACGATTCGAACCAAAGAATAAAATGGAAAGCTAAAAATATACCAGAAATCGTTGCTAACAACCAATCGCGTTTATGTATCGTTTTAAACTCGTGTTTATATTTAAAGAAAACGAAAGGCGACATTAAGACGATCGCGAAAAACATTCGATAAAAAGCGATGATTCCGGCTGGTGCGTCACCTGCTAGTTTCACTAAAATTGCCGAAGTTGAAATCGCAATGACACCTATGATGACTGCAATATATGGATTGAATGGAGGAAAGCGCAAGTTCATTCTCCTTTTAATGTAGACTGTTTCGTGTAAGCACATTATATACTATTATATAGGTATTTTTGTGAAAACTAAACTTTTCGAAAGCGATTTAAAGTGAAGCGATGTATTTTTATATTGACCATTTCATAAAATATGTATAAATTTGACGCTCATCATGCTTCCAGTAGCAAATAGTTCGTACTATATGCTATACTTAGGAAGTTCTAAAAACAATGAAAGTACTGAAGGAGGAAGCCTCCGAACTTTAAGTACGATAAATATTTAGTGAAAATCGTTTAAATAGTATAGTGCGTTCTAATATAGATTACGACAAATTTTTGAACGCAATGTAAATAAAGAAGGTTTCCGCTTTCGTCAAGTAGGAAAAGGAGAAAATTGATGACTACTTTTACAGAGTTAAATGTTTCAGAATCGATATTAAAAGCATTACAATCGATAGGGTTTGAAGAAGCGACTCCGATTCAAGCTTTAACGATCCCGCATGCGCTTGAAGGGAAAGATGTCATCGGACAAGCCCAGACTGGTACGGGAAAAACAGCCGCTTTCGGCATTCCGATGATTGAAAAGTTCGATCGTCATAAAAAAGCAGTCCAAGGCTTAGTCGTCGCTCCGACGAGAGAACTGGCGATCCAAGTCGCCGCTGAATTGAACCGGATCGGAAAGTATAAAAAAATTAGAGCGTTAGCCATTTACGGTGGGCAACATATGGAACGACAAATCCGTGCTTTAAAAGATCGACCACAAATCGTCGTTGCAACTCCAGGTCGACTGTTGGACCATTTGCGCAGACGAACGATACGATTGAACGATATTCGTATCGCTGTCCTCGATGAAGCGGACGAAATGTTAAATATGGGTTTTATCGATGATATAAAAGAAATTCTTCGGGTTATTCCGAACGAAAGGCAAACGTTATTATTTTCTGCTACGATGCCGAAAGAAATTCGTGAAATTGCGACGACATTAATGAACGCACCTGAAGAAATTAAAGTGAAAGCGAAGGAAATGACCGTCGAAAATATCGACCAATATTTTATGGAAGTACCTGAGCGGCGAAAATTCGATACGTTAACGAACCATTTTGATATCCATTCACCATCCCTTGCAATCGTATTTGCCCGTACGAAAAAACGTGTCGATGAAATTACGGATGGACTGCAAGTTAGAGGATTTCGAGCGGAAGGAATTCACGGTGATTTAACACAAGGAAAACGTATGTCAGTTCTTCATAAATTTAAAAACGGTCAAATTGAAGTATTAGTTGCAACCGATGTAGCAGCGCGCGGATTAGATATTTCCGGAGTTACGCACGTGTACAACTTCGATATTCCACAAGATCCGGAAAGTTATGTCCACCGAATTGGACGAACTGGTAGAGCAGGAAAGAAGGGTGAAGCAATTTCGTTCGTCACACCGCGTGAAATGCCCCATTTACGGTTAATTGAACAAGTGACGAAAAGTAAAATGAAACGAATGATTCCACCGACGAATCAAGAAGTGGCTCGTGGCATACAACAAGCGACGGCTGAAAAAATTTTAAAAACGATCGATCATGAAGAGCTTGACCGTTATAAGCAGACAGCAACGGAACTTCTCGAAGACCATGATTCGATTTCCGTCGTTTCAGCTGCACTGAAGTTGCTTACGAAAGAACGTAATCATGTTCCGGTTCGAATTTCTGAAGTTGAACCTATTAGTGTGAAAGTATCCCGAAAACGCGATTCATCACGACGGAAAAAGAGCGCTAAAAGAATACAAAATGTGAGCGGTCGTAGAAAAGGAAATCGACGTCATCGTTAATTTTCGTTTCATAAGGACGAAAATGAAGTTTAAATATGGTGAATTTCGCAAATTTAGAGCTGTAGTAGTCGTTCTACAGCTCTTTTTCGATGGAAAGAAAATAGAATTCTAAAATAATTATTAAATCAGTCATATACGCTGTATTCTATGCTAAAATGGTGGAAGAAAGTGAGGGAACTAGATGAGGGAACAACCGAAACATCGAATCGCCTATGATGCGATTAAAGCGTGGCGAATTACAGCTGCACTGTATATGATTTTTTTATGGATGATCATCATCGCTGGATTTGTCGTGACGTATATTTTTGAATTCGCATATCTTTATGCGATCATCGGTGCAATCATTGGACTTATTTTAACTTATTTTTTCGTATTTTTAATCCCGAAATTAAGATATAGACGTTGGCGCTATGAAATTTTTGAACAAGAAATTTATATACAACACGGAATTTTAATCCAAACGAGAACGATTATTCCGATGATACGGGTACAACACGTCGATACGAAGCAAGGACCAATTTTAAAAAAATATAAGTTGGCAACAGTTTCGATTTCAACAGCGGCGACAACGCATGAAATTCCGGCATTAGTCGATGAAGATGCATCTGACTTACGGGACCGAATCTCGACGTTAGCGAGGGTGGAAGAAGACGATGTATAACGAAGAAGAAAATAAGGAAGTTGAAAAACAAGAAGAAACATCGACTGAACAATTAGTGATCGATGATGATATGACAACACCGCGTCGACTTCATCCAGCTGCTATGTTTTTTAATTTTATCAAACTAATTAAAGATACGATTTTAGGTTTAGGTATTGGATTAATCGTTACTTTTCAAGAATCTATTTTTTATTTCGTTATTTTCGCATCATTTTTCATCTTTTTTTCATCGTCTCGAGCATTTTATCGTGGTTACGGTTTACGTATCGCGTGGAAAATAATGAATTACGTATTGAACAAGGTGTATTTATTAGAAAGAAACGTTACATTAGTATCAATCGGATTCATAAAATTGATTTAACGGCAAACGTCATTCATCGAATATTTAAATTAGTAAACGTTCAAATAGACACAGCGAGCAGTGGTGAAGGAGCGGAAGTAAATTTAAGCGCCGTTACAACGAGCGAAGGAATAAAATTGCGTCAAGCATTAAAAAAATCACCATTAAAATCGGCGGAAGAAGCAGAACGAGAAGGACGTATTGATTATCCGAAAGAAAAAATTTCGTGGAAACGGTTGTTCATCGCTGGAACTACTTCGGGCAGTGTTGGAATTATCCTCGCAGCAGTGTTTGCAGGATTTTCGCAAATTCAACAGTTAATTCCAGAAAATGTTTACGAATCGACGTTCAATTGGTTGTTTGGATTAGGGATCGTGTTAATTGTCTTTTTATCGATCATTGCCCTTTTTATCCTCTGGTTATTTGGTATTGCCGGCACGATGATTAAATATGGAAACTTTACGATCGAAAAACGGGAGAAAGAATTATTTATTAAACGTGGTCTTCTTGAAACGAAAGAATTGACGATTCCGTTCGAACGAATCCAAGCGATTGGAGTAGAACAGACGATTATTCGACAGCCGATAAAATTCGTACAAGTTTTCGCTGTCGTTGCGGGCGGTTCATTCGATAACATGGAACCTTTTCCAGTGTTATTTCCGATTATGCGTGAAAGTGAGGTCGACTCATTTTTAAAAAAATTCGTACCAGATTATCAATTTACAAATGAAAAACTGATACCTTTACCGAAGCGTGCTCGAAAGTTTTATTTATTTAACAATTCGATTATATTTATTTTATTGTTCATTCCAATTTTATATTTCTTTCCGTCTTTTAGCTGGATACCGTTTATTTTCATTGTTCTCAGTTTGTGGTACGGTTGGTTACAACATAAAGACGGCGGGTATTATATCGATGAAAAACAATTTGTTTTACGTAAACGAACTGTAAACAAAGTATTGATTTCAACCCATCATCATCGTATCCAAGCATTGGAAAAGAAACAACATTTTATTCAAGCAAAGCAACATTTAGCTACGACGGAAGTTTCTTTACTTGGTTCAGGTGGATTAGGTTCCCATTACTCGTTAAGGCATTTGGAAGATGAAGATGCGAATAAAATAGCTGATTGGTATTCGTATCGGAAAAAGGAAGTTCAACAACCTCATTCGGATCTATAACAGATCCGATTTTTTACTTATGAAAGATGAATCGATGATTCCATCACCTTTATTTATCGTATATAAACGTGATAAACGTAAACATTAATTATATAGAAAATGTTCTTTAAAAGGGTGAAAATGGTGGAACGAAAACCGATCATTTTGTTAAATATCGATTCATTAATGGCGGAACCGTTAGAAATTGCTGTGCAAACGGGGCGCGCTAAAGCGTTAGAATTTTTAATGGAAAATGGTACGTACTATCCGAATGTCGTCAGTTCTTTTCCGACGATGTCCGTCACGATCGATAGCAGTATCTTGACTGGAACTTACGCGGATGAGCATCGTATTCCAGCATTAAATTGGTTCGATGTGACGAAAAAAGAGATGGTCAATTACGGGACAGGCTTTTTTGAAACGTATCGAACAGGGATGCGGAAAACGATTGATAACATGTTGTACAAATTAAATAATGAACATTTAAGTAAAGAAGTTACGACGATATTTGAAGAGCTAGCGGAACGTGGTATACCGTCTGCATCGATCAATTCGTTCGTCTACCGTGGCAACGAGCCGACGACTTTTCGAGTACCGAAATTACTGAAAACTTTCACATTTTTTCAAGATGGAAAATTTACGACGAACGCTCCGCCGATCGTATCGTTAGGTGCGCTTTCAAAGCTTGATCGACGAAACGTGACTTTACAAATTGCAGCAGGAAATTACAAATTCACCGCTCGTGAACTAAAAAAATTAATACGAGACAATGAACTTCCGTTGTTTACGTTTTGTGTCTTTCAAGATTTAGATTTACGGATACATATTAAAGGGATGATGGATATTCAAGGTATTTCGAAAATCGACAAGCAAATCGAAAGTATTTTTAATTTATTTTCAAGTTGGGACGAAGCTTTGGAAAAATGTATTTGGATCGTGATGGGAGATAATGGTCATGCACCACTTCGTCATAAACGGAAAGATGCTCAAATTAAATTGAACAATTTATTACATGAATATCGGATCGCGAAAATTAATCGTTCTGTTCGTAAACGTGATCAAATTGTTTTTTCAGTCAATCAACGAATGGCTTATATTTACGTTCTCGATCACAAACTTCCAATGACGACCATTGTAGAAAAGCTAAAAAAAGATCCGCGTATCGATGTTATCGCATGGAAGGAAGAACCATGGATTAGGGTTGAATCTGGCGTCATTCCCGGAGCATTACATTTTCGAAAAGCAGATGAAATAAAAGACGAATACGATGCGGAATGGAAAATAAGGGGGAATTTAGAAATTTTAGATGTAAAAGTAAATCGAGATGGGATAGTGGCATTTCAACAATACCCCGATGCTTTTGCCAGACTTTACGGTGCTTTACATTCACATGAAGGACGATTTTTCGTCGTCAATGCAAAACCAGGCTATGAATTTAAAGCACAACTAACACCTTCTCACCCGAGTGCAGCCCACGGATCACTACATCGACGTGAAACGCTCGTACCGCTTATCATTAGTGGGACGAATGAAGTTCCGAACTACTTACGTATCGTAGATTTAAAAGAGTTCATTTTACGTCACCTCATTTAAAAATATGTAAAGCTGTCACAATTTGTCTAAAAAATGGTTGTCTTTTCAATATAAATTAAATATGATATTACTTGAAGCAATATGTTTAGAAAAGTTTTACAAATTTGAAAGAGATAAGATATGAGGTGTGGAATGTGAGAAGAAGTGACAGGAAAAAACGCCGTAGACTTTGGTTGAAAATTCCAATTGCGATCATCGTTTTGCTTTGTTTAGGTATTGGTACATATGCTTTTTTAGTTTACCAAAATACAAAAAATACGATCAACGAAGATATGCACGACCCGATTGAAACGATCGATACGGAATTAACGAAGAGAAAATTACAAGCGACAGAACCGATTAACGTATTATTATTAGGAATTGATGCTGAAGGAGACACTCAAGGACGTTCTGATGCAATTATGGTGATGAACTTAGATCCGACGACAGATGAGATTAATATCGTTAGTATCCCACGTGACACACGTACTGAAATTGTCGGTAAAGGTATTTACGATAAAATCAACCATGCGTATGCTTTTGGTGGAGCGGATATGGCTGTTGCGACAGTCGAAAATTTCCTCGATATTGAAATTGATTACTATGTCAGTATTAATATGGAAGGTCTCGTCGAACTCGTTGATGAACTTGGAACGATTACCGTGAACAATGAAATTGCTTGGTCTGATAGTAAATACGATTTTCCTGAAGGTGTCATCGAATTAGATGGTGATCAGACGATGGCCTATGTTCGGATGCGGAAAAAAGACCCTATGGGAGATTTCGGACGTACCCATCGCCAGCGGAAAGTGATTGAAGGAATCATTCATGAAGGTGCATCTGTTGGCTCATTGCCTAAGTTTACTAGTATTTTAGACATTCTCGGTACGAATATGTCGACGAATATGGATTTTGATGATATGAAAAAATTGTTCTCCGGATATAGAGATACGAGAAGGAATGTAAGTGAACATATGATTGCTGGATCTGGACAAATGATCGATGGTATTTATTATTTAATCGTGCCGGATGAAGAAATAGAAAAAGCACATCGGATCTTGACGAATCAATCGTAGAAGAATGTTAAACCCGCATGAAAAACTTTCATCAAGTTTCTTACATGCGGGTCTTTTTATTTTTTCGTTGCTTTTTGTAACTGTTCATAAATATTCAACGTTTCTTCGTTTTCTTTCCGATTGATAATCATGTAATTGTCGCTTGTAAAGATAGCTAAGTACGGTTCTTCATTACCTTGAACAAATAATAACCCATGACCATAAGGTTCTTCTAATTTAAAATGCCCTTTTAACACACCTGGCATTGAAAAACCATTCATTCGAATTAACACTTCGGGCAATTCATCTAATAATTCTACACGTTCAATATCAGCTAAATCCCATTCAACTCCATACATTCCAGTTACTTCAAGTGTATCTTCATGCACATAAATTTCTGTTTTATTTATAAAGCCTAATGAAGTGATTACTGCGATAAAAATAATCGTTCCTGCCGATATGAATCCCATTATCCAATACATTTTTTTCCGTTTATGAGGGACTTCGTAGCGTTGCACCCAAACGAGACTGATCATGAGATGGACGATAAAAATACTGAAACCTATCTCAAAAGCCCAAGGGATCGGGAAAAGCCCCACAATAAACGTAATGAGTAAAATCCAAAAAGAAGTGAAAAACACATTGCTGATTGCTGTTAAATAACCACTTTCTTTTAAATATTGTTTTTCTTCGTCCGGACGATTCGAAAAGCCGCTTAAAAAAGTAAAATCTTTCTGTTTCTTAAATAAATAAGTAATTCCACCGATGACGATTAACGTCCAACCCATCACAATGATATAAATAAGTTTTCCCGTACTCATCAACCATCACTCATTTTCGTTTAAATTTGCTCTTTTTCTTTCGTGAGTGTAATTGTTGAAATAAATCTTTTACTTTTTCTTCTCTTGCTTTCGTCGTCTGTTCGTCAATATGTTTAATTTGAAATTTGTGTCCGTCATGTTCGAGTAGAAACCATGTACCTTCTTTACTTCCTGGGGGTAACTCTTCTTTGGAAACGGTGAATTGTTCATCACATTCTTCTACTAAAATTACTGCGATTCCGTCTTCAATACGATCTAAAACGCCGCGCATATTAATCGCCTCCAATGCAAGCTTTCCCTTGCTCTTTTATATCAGACAATTTACTCGGTCCTATTCCATCAATTTCGATCAGTTCATCGACAGAATGGAAAGGGCGTAATTCGATGATTTCCATTGCTCGTGCGTCTCCAATATGTATGAGTTCAGTTAATTCCGTCTGTGACGCGCTATTAATATCAATACAGTTTCTCGCATTTTCTCTTTCAGCAGCATGATGATTGCTCATCGCTTTTTCTGTCGTCGTTACATCATATTGTTCCCCGTCTGTTTCAATGATGATCGTTCCATCGACATCGGTTCCGTAAACTTTAATATTTTCTTGATTTAACAGTTCGATCACTTCGTCGTGCGGATGATCATAACTGTTATCTTCACCAGCACTATAAATTGCTATTTCCGGATTGACTGCACGTATGAACTTTGGATCGCTCGACGTATTGGAACCGTGATGGCCGAGTTGTAAAATTTGTGCTTCGATACGATCCGTTCGCTCTAACATTTGTAATTCTTCATGTTTCGAAGCATCGCCTGTAAATAAAAATGATATATTGCCATAAGTAAAATGGATTGATAAGGAATCTTCATTTAAATTTCCGGTTAATGTATCCGGATGAAGAATAAAAAGTTCGATTGGACCGATATCGTACTGTTCGCCTGCACGTGGTTCGACGTAGTCTACGTCACTTTCTAAAACTGCCTCCATCGCCGCTTGAAAAATATCTGAAGTCGTAGTATTACCGGACATCCAAATTTCGTCAACCTCATAACGTTGTAACACTTTATTTAATTGTCCGATATGGTCGGCATGTGGATGGCTGATAATAATTAAATCAATCGCTTTGATGTTTTGTTGTTCTAAATAAGAAACGATATCATTTCGTTGCCAATCTCCTACATCGTACAATATGACATATTCATTTTCATCATCGATTAGATGAAATAAAGTAGCGCTCCCTTGTCCGACATCGAGATAATGAACGGTAAGTGAATCGGATTCTCCTAAATCAACAGATTCATTCGTTGTACCCGAATTATCAAGCTGACAACTAGCGAGAAAAAGTAATAAAAACAAACTAAATATGTATCGTTTCATTCATCTGTCACCTTTCTAAGCTGTATAAATAGCGTATCAAAATTATCATGAAATAACTAGTTTCAAAGATCGTTTTTCAAAGAATGAAATGTCGTTTTGAAAATTTAAAATATTATTGAATAGCATTATTGATTAAAGTATAATATTTGTAATAGCTGTAAAGTAATGATAAATAAGACAGGGGGTAAATATTAGGTTCAGTAAATTTCCAATATTTAAAAAATAATCGATATGGGGGTTTATCTATTGAGAAAAGGATTACGTTTATTTTCGGTTTTATTTTTGCTATTAAGTATTAGCATGTTGTTATTTGCTTGTGGTGGAAGCGATAGCACAACGAGCGAATCTGAAGAAGCTGCTGGCGGCGATGGTGAAATTACAAAACTTGTCGCGGGAACGGATGCTACATATGCGCCGATGGAGTATATCGATGATAACGGTGAAATAGCAGGCATTGATATTGACATTGTAAACGCTATCGCAGAAGAATTAGGAATCGAAGTAGAGTTTAAAAATATTGGATGGGAACCGCTATTTCCAGCGGTAGAAAATGGTGAAGTAGATTTTGCAGTTTCTTCGATCACTATTACGGAAGAACGTCAAGAATCTTTTGACTTTACAGAACCGTACTACGTGGCAAACCAGTTAATTTTAGTACCGGAAGATAGTGATATTACTAGTTTTCAAGATTTAAAAGATAAAAGAGTTTCGGTACAAATTAATACGACAGGACATATCGTTGTAAAGGATTTACTTGGTGAGACGAGTTCGAACATCGTTGCAACTGAAACGATGCCACTTGCAATTAGTGAAATGTTGAACGGTAATGCGGATGCTTCCGTCGGTGACAACTCGACGATCAATGATTATATGAAAAATAATCCGGATGTCAATGTCAAAACGATTGAAGATGATGAATTCGAAAAAGAGTATTACGGCCTTATGGTGAAAAAAGGGAACACTGAAATACTTGAATTATTAAACGAAGGTATTCAAAAAATTAAAGAAAATGGTAAGTTAGAAGAAATCACAGGAATCGATTTTGAGGAGTGATTTTATCGTCTGTCCGTGTTAAAACGGACAGATATCCTTTTTTCTACGATGAAAAATACATACTTTTTTCCTGCTTTCATAAGTAATTCGAATGCCGGATTTTCATGAAGTTTAACAGAATGCAGATCTTTGTGAAAAAGACGAACAAAAAGGTTTTTAATGAAGTTTTCGGTGGTGGTAAAAATAGATATTTTAGATAATGTACGTTTAGACATTCTTTGGAATTATCGTGATTTATTTATTCACGGCATATGGGTAACTTTAGGATTACGTTCGTCGGATATTTATGTGGGATTATTTTAGGATTAATATTTGGATTAGGAAAAATGTCGAAAAGAAAGTGGATTTACTATCCTTCGAAATATTATGTCGATTTCTTTCGTGGCACACCACTATTAGTTCAAATTTTACTTATTCATTTAGCGGTGATTCCAACGATCTTTGGTCAATCGTTAGGTTTTTTGTTTCTGGTGCGATTGCACTTTCATTGAAATGTGCTGCCTATAATGCCGAAATTATTCGTGCAGGGATTCAGTCGCATTGATAAAGGTCAAATGGAAGCTGCTCGTTCACTTGGAATGACGCATAAACTAGCGATGGGTAAATATCATTTTACCGCAAGCATTTCGTCGTATGGTTCCTCCTCTAGGAAATGAATTGATCGCTTTATTGAAAGACTCTTCTCTCGTGACAGTCATCGCGGCAAATGATATTTTATATGCAGGTAAAATTGTCGCAGGTGCCATAAGTTTTGGGAGCCTTATTTACAGCTGCAGTTCTTTATCTGTTTTAACTTGGGTATTCTCTAAACTGATCGGTTATATTGAAAAACGATTTAGTAATAGTTATGTTCCAAGTCAGCGAAAAAAATCATTACTCATTAGCTCGCATAACGGATGGAAGGTGATCAACAGATGATTAAAATTGAAGGCTCGTAAAATCTTTTGGAAATTTAGAAGTGTTAAAAGGAATCGATTATGAAATTAAAGAAAAAGAAGTCATTTGTCGTCATCGGTCCTAGTGGTTCGGGAAAAAGTACGTTTTTACGATGTATCAATTTGTTGGAAGATATTACTGGATGGCGCAGTATATTATTGACGGTGTGAAAGTGAACGATCCGAAAACGGATATTAATGAAATCCGTAAAGAAGTCGGAATGGTGTTTCAACAGTTTAATTTGTTTCCCCATATGACGTGCTCGATAATATAACGATTGCACCGATGAAAATGCGAAAAATGGATCCAAGGAAGCGGAACAATTAGCATTAGAACTGCTAGAGAAAGTAGGACTTAGCGATAAAGCGAACGCGTATCCGGAACAACTTTCTGGAGGACAAATGCAACGGGTTGCGATCGCACGTGCGCTTGCGATGAAACCGAAAATCATGCTGTTCGATGAACCGACTTCGGCACTCGACCCAGAAATGGTGAAGGAAGTACTTGATGTCATGAAACAACTTGCCGATGAAGGTATGACGATGGTTGTTGTTACACATGAAATGGGTTTTGCACGTGAAATGGCAGATCGCGTCTTATTTATGGATCGGAGGTTACATCGTCGAAGAAGGAACACCTGAAGAGATTTTTGCCAATCCACAAAATGAACGGACAAAAGCATTTTTAGGAAAAGTTTTATAAAGTAAAAAACTGTCGCAAATATCAAGATTTAATTTAATGTTGCGACAGTTTTTTTAATGATTGCAAGAGAAATTTAGTATTAAAAGACTATTAGAAGTATTCCGAATATTTAAAGTTTACAAAATCTATGTTATAATGACACTACTATATTTCCAAAGGGGGAAAATAATGTATAAAAAACTATTATTCACTGTGTTTCTAAGTTTATTCATGGTCTTGTTAGTAGCTTGTGGTGGCTCGGATTCTACGAGCAGTGAAGAGAGTGCTAACGATGAAGAAACGAGCAGTGAAGAGGCAACGAACGACGAAGAGACAACGGAGAAGAAGTCTACACGGTTGCCACAGATAACGGATATGTTCCTTTTGAGTTCATCGATGAAGAAACAGGAGAACTTGTGGGCTTTGACATCGATTTGATGAATGCGCTTGCAGAAGAAGCGGGAATCGAAATTGAGTATGAAACACTTGAATTTGACGGTATTGTTGCGGGAATTAGTTCTGGAAGATCCGATATTGCGATCGCCGGAATGACGATTACAAAAGAGAGGCAAGAGTCGATTGACTTTACGCAACCTTATTATGAAGCGGGATTAATTCTTGCTGTTCGCGATGATAATGAAGAAATTCAGTCGATTGAAGATGTCGATGGAAAAGTCGTAGCGACGCGGACAGGTTCGACGAGTGAAACATATTTAAAAGAACATACTGATGCTATTCCAGAGGCTTTCCCACAAATTATTGAAGGGTATCAAAACGTATTAGCAGGTAGAGCGGACGCTGTGTTGTATGATTTACCGAACGTTTTATTTTACTCGGAACAAGAAGCCGAAGGACGTTTGAAGACGGTCGGTGAAAAATTAACAGGTGAAGAATACGGTATTGCCTTTCCGAAAGGTTCAGAACTTCGTGATGTCATCGATGAAGCATTGACGACTCTTAAGGAGAACGGTACATACGATGATATCTATGAAAAATGGTTCGGAGAAAGACCGGAAGGCACTTAATTTTCAAGATGAAAAGCGTGATTTTTTCACGCTTTTCTATCTTGGTGCGCCCGGCATGGGTGTCATCTATAGGGTGAGAGTCCCGAGCCACGAAGAGAGAAGTAGTGGTTAGCTTAACGCAAGGGTGTCCGTGGCGACGCGGAATCTGAAGGAAGCTGGAGGCAAACTCCCGAACTGACGAACAGGAACTGCATATAAGGCTGACTTGGAATGGATGAGTTTGCAAGACAAAACAAAGTCCAATACTGCCCGAGTTCCATACAGTAAATGCAGCAGTTACATGGGAGGAAGGTTATAACTCTTACCTGGGAAGGTCTGCATGACATGCCATTATATGGTAACTATTACTGCGAGGTAATACTGAACATGCAGAATTCAGTTCAATCCATCGTACTAATGACGTCTATTGAAAAATAGAAAGAGGGAAGGGATTGACAGTGTTCAATCTCATGATAATGCTGATGAAAAGTATAAATGACACTGTCAACGTCTATTAAATGAGCCGACTATTTACAGGAGAATATGATGGAATCAGAAGGTACTGTAAAAGTGTGTTGCATACTTGCATTAAGTTAATCAAGAAGAGATTTTACATTGAACCGCCGTATACGCGAACCGTATGTTCGGTGGTGTGAGAGGACGGGAGTTAGCCACTCCCTCCTACTCGATTCATATTGTTCTATTGATTGAAAAAGAGGTGATATTGTGAATGGAACATGTAGTAAATGTAACACCTTATTTAATCGATGGTATTAAATATACATTTTTTATTACGATCGCTGGTGTAGCAATTGGATTCGTCATTGGAGCTTTTGCAGGTTTAGGAAGGCTTTCGAACAATAAATTTATTTTTTGGTTATCGACAGTTTATATCGAGGTCATTCGCGGTACTCCTTTGTTAGTACAAATTTTGTTCATATATTTTGGGATTTCGGACTTATTGAATATTAATTTAGATAAAATTACTGCATCGATTATTGCGATCGCGATCAATGCGGGAGCATATATAGCCGAAATCGTCCGCGGTAGTGTCCAATCGATCGACAAAGGTCAATTTGAAGCTGGAGATCTCTATCGGATTAACAAAAATGCAAACAATGTGGTACATCATTTGGCCGCAAGCATTTAAACGAATGATCCCTCCTCTTGGAAACCAATTCGTCATTAGTTTAAAAGATACTTCTTTACTTTCTGCGATTGCGGTTACCGAAGTGTTATACATGGGTCGTCAATACGCAAATGCGACGTTTAGTTATTTTGAAGTATTTTTCATGGTAGCAATTTTCTATTTAGCAATTACGATTCCAGCGAGTATTATTTTACGTCGACTTGAGCGGAGGCTTGATGTGTAATGATAAAAATTGAAAATTTACATAAGTCGTTCGGAGATTTAGAAGTATTAAAAGGAATCAACAATTACATACATCAAAAAGAAGTCGTTTGTGTTATCGGTCCTTCCGGTTCTGGGAAGAGTACATTTTTAAGATGTATTAACTTACTAGAAGAAGTAACTTCAGGTAAGATATTTATCGACGGTGTAGAAATTACCGATCATAAAATCGACGTGCCGAAAGTTCGTTCCCAAGTAGGGATGGTGTTTCAACATTTTAATTTATTTCCTCATAAAACAGTGTTGGAAAATATTACGCTCGGTCCGATAAAAGTGTTGAAAAAATCGAAGGAAGAAGCAGAAAACATCGCGAAGGAATTGCTTAGAAAGGTTGGGTTATCTGATAAATCAGAGGTATATCCGAACAGTTTATCAGGTGGACAGAAACAACGAGTTGCGATCTGCCGGGCGTTAGCGATGAATCCGAAAGTGATGTTGTTCGATGAACCGACATCGGCATTAGACCCTGAGCTAGTCGGTGAAGTGTTGTCCGTCATGAAAGATTTAGCGAAAGAAGGGATGACGATGATCGTCGTCACACATGAAATGGGGTTTGCCCGGGAAGTAGCCGACCGTGTCATCTTTATAGACGAAGGGGTTATTATGGAAGAGGGGCCACCAGGCGATGTCTTTAAAAATCCAAAAAGTGAAAGATTAAAAGCCTTTTTAGGTGAAGTATTATAATAGTGAAAAAAGTTTCCAAGAGTTTTTTCTCGGAAACTTTTTGTTTAATTGGAAACAGTTGCTCTTTCAATTAGTCTATCAACTAAATCTAGCGATCGTTTTTTTCGAAATCGTTCGCGCTTAAAAGGTGGTATTTCACCTATTTGATGTTTTTCTTTCACAGTTAAAATCCGTTTTACCGACTGATTAATTCTATTTTCACTAATTATTCCAGTTTTTACTGCTTCTAGAACAGCTGCAATCGTACGGATTTGGTTTTCATAATTAGTTTGTAAATAAATCAAATCGCAACCTGCTTGAATAAATGATATGATCGATTGGACGCTCGTCGTCTCATTTGCCTCGGTAATGATCATACCGTCAAATTGGACACGTTCTCGTAATAGTTCGTTTAACAATGTATCCGACAATGAATTAGAATTTTCAAATATAGAGTTCGTAACGAGTATTCCGCTTGCACCGTATTTGATAGCGCGATAAAACGGGTACATTTCAGATGTTTTCCTATCGACCTGAAAGGATAAAGTGTGATGAATGTTGTCCAAATGAATGTTTGGAAAATATTTCACGACGGCACAAACTTGCGCTTTTTCATAACCTTGAATCGCTGCTACCCCATGTTTTGCAACGAGATCAATATTTTCACTAAAATACCTTTCGTCATCAAGCCCATTTTTCGTATTTAATACCGGTGCAAAGTTCATATTTACCCCGACTGCGCGTAGTTCTTTTCCGACGATTTCTGCCATTTGTTTCGTATATAATCTGTTGTTCGCTAGTCCTAATTGTGTTTGACTTGGACTTATCGTCAGTCCGTAAGCTATTTCATTTACGTCCCCGCCTTCTTGAGTCGTTGCGAGAAATAAGGGGAGGCCTGTTTTTGCGAAAGATTGAACGGTCGTCGATAATTTGTGTAACTTTTTTAAATCGCTGACGTTTTCTGTTCTGTAAAATAACCCACCTACTTTAAAGTAAGTGATTAAATGGATTAATTCTCCAGTTTTTTCAGTTCCTTCAAAATTGACGATAAACAGTTGTCCTACTTTTTCTTCTAATGAAAGTGAATCGATATCCATTCACAACTCTCCCTTATGAGCTAATACGAACAAAATGTGATATAGCTATATTTGTATACGATACTTTCTTATTACTTGCTATCATAACGTATAAATAATAGATACTCAATGGAATTTTCAGATTAATAGGAAATTTGTTCCTAATGTTTTTGTTGGATCGTTTAAAATAGTGCTAAAATTTACCGTGATTATATATAATGATAAGATCAGATGAATCGTCAACACAATCAGCTTTTTCGTACTGTTATCTGTTCTAGTAAAAAATTACATATTACATGTAGTTTTGGACATATATAATATGCTAAAATAAAAGGTGCGATTTTTAAATGATGAAGGATGGGAAGAAGTTGTAATTGAACGTGACATAATGTGAGGTGAACGAAGTTGAAAATTGTGAAAGTAAAAGATTACGATGAATTAAGTGAACTTGCTGCAAATATGTTCATAGAGAGAGTAAAAAAGTTAGAAAAGCCAGTCGTCGGCTTAGCGACAGGGTCGACACCGGAAAAAATGTATGCAAATTTAGTGAAAAAACACCAAGCTGGTGAGATTTCTTTTGCGAATATGGTAACTTTCAATTTAGATGAATATGCTGGACTTTCTAAAGATGATCCCGCGAGTTATCAATATTTCATGCACTATCATCTTTTTAACGGTGTCGATATAAAACTAGAAAATATCCATATCCCTGACGGATTAGCGGCTGATTTAGAGAAAGAATGTGAACAGTATGAAAAACTCATTCAGAAAGAAGGAAAAATAGATTTACAAGTATTAGGTCTCGGTTTAAACGGTCATATCGGTTTTAATGAACCTGGCACACCTTTCGATTCCCGCACACATGTCGTTGAGTTAGAAGAGTCGACACGTATAGCCAATTCTCGTTTTTTTAACAGCCTTGAAGAAGTACCGAAAAAAGCGTTGACGATGGGAATCGGGACGATTATGGAAGCGAAAGAAATTATTTTTTTAGTAAACGGCGAAAAGAAAGCTGACATATTAAGAAAGGTCGTCCATGGAGAAGTGACGGAAAACGTTCCAGCTTCTGTTTTACAACGTCATCCTAATATTACGTTAATTACTGACATTGATGTATAAAAAGTTTTTTGCGCATATCAACTGATTTGCGCAATTTTATTATCTTTTACGAGGAAAATGTAAATGAGGTGCTTTTGTTGAAGCTGTCAGAGTACATACAACTTGACGGGACAGATATCGCATACTTCATCGCCAAAAAAGAAATGACGAAAGAAGAAATCATTGAACTTAGTTTTCAACAACTAGAAAAAGTGAATAATGATTTGAACGCGGTAACTGCAACGCGAAAAGAACGAGTATTTGAAGAGATAAAAACGGCACGAGGTTTATTCAATGGTGTTCCGCTATTTTTAAAAGATCTTTCGCAAGCGATTGAAGGAGATCGTAGTACAGGAGGCGCGAAATTACTCGCCAATTCAGTGGCAGATTCGACATCAAATTTTGCAAAAAAAATTCAACAAACTGGCTGTAGTATTTTAGGCTATTCGACGACACCTGAATTCGGTTTGAAAAATATTACAGAATCGAAATTACATGGACCGACGAGAAACCCATGGAATAGCGAATATTCTCCAGGTGGATCAAGCGGTGGTGCGGCAGCGTTAGTCGCATCTGGCGTCGTCCCGATTGCCGGTGCGAGCGATGGCGGTGGCTCGATTCGGATTCCGGCGTCGTTTTGTAGTCTTGTCGGTTTAAAACCGACGCGCGGCAGGACACCAGTTGGACCGGGACATGGGAGACAGTGGCACGGAGCAGCGATTCATTTCGTCTTGACGAAATCGGTTCGAGACTGTGCGGCGATGTTGAGTGAGTTACAAGTCGTCCAACAAGAAGCTGCTTTTCAAACACCGCTATTTCCTGGTCGTTATGAAGAAGAAATGAAGCGAGATTTTTCGAAACGGTTAAAAATAGGATTTAACTGTCGTTCACCAGTCGGTACTCCCGTATCGGAAGAGGCGAAACGAGCAGTTGAAAAAGTCGTGAATTGGTTAGAGGATCAAGGTCACTTTGTAGAAGAAGTCGATCCTGGAATCGAAGGGATCCAATTAATGCGCGACTACTATTTAATGAATAGCGGAGAAATGGCGGCATTAATCTTACAGTTAGAGCGAGAGTTAGGAAGAAAGATAACTGCTAATGATGTTGAAATAGAAACTTGGTTATTACATCAAGCTGGGCAACACGTTTCGGCAGCAGAGTTTACTATTAGTATCGCTTCCTGGGATCATGCCGCGGAGAAAATGGCTCGATTACATGAAAATTATGATTTTTACATTACTCCAGCGACTGCATATCCAGCTCCGAAAGTAGGAGAGTTGACACATCGTAAGGAGAAAGAAATTAAATTGCGCAAAGAGGTCGAAAGATTGTGTCCGAAAGACCAACAACAATTGATATACGATATGTTTTTACCTAGTTTGACGTATACACCGTTTACGCAACTTGCCAATTTAACGGGACAACCTGCTATTAGTCTACCAGTTCACCTAACTGAAGAAGGCTTACCTTTAGGAGTACAAGTTATCGCTCCGAAAGGCCATGAACATCGGTTGTTGCAATTAGCATATCAGTTAGAACAATCGGAATTATGGGTTGGAATGAAAGGAAATCCTTATTTCGCGGAAGAATAACTACCGTATTAGATAGAAAAATAACTATTTCAAAATAAGTGGATCATTCGTGATCATTCCATTTACGCCCATCTCCTGATAAGAAAGGGCGGTTTTTTTACTGTTCACTGTGTAAATATTTACACAGATATTTCTTTTATTTGCTTCGGCGATCATATCATCTGTGACGTAAAAGTAGTTCGGATGAATACTATGAATGCTTAATCCAGTTTGATCGACGTATTGAAATAAATCGATTAAATTCATATGAAACAATAAGCCGATTTTTGCTTGTGGGTCGATACGACTTAAACGTTTTAATAAAACGTGATCGAATGATGAATAAATGACGTTACGTTCATAGTCGTATTGATAAACTACTTCTAATACTTTTTGTTCGAAATTTTTAGGAATAATCGGACCGTTTTTTAATTCGATATGCAAAGTTATTGGGTGGCGTTGTAACATTAGTAATACTTCTTCTAAAGTCGGGATTGTCACATCTTTAAATTTACTGCTGAATTTGGAACCGAAGTCAAATTTTTTTAATTGTTTAATCGTTAACTTGTGGATGTAACCTTTTCCATTACTCGTCCGATTAATAGTTGCGTCATGACAAATAACTGGAACACCGTCTTTCGTGAGACGGACGTCTAATTCAATCGCATCTGATTCCCTGCTCAATCGCTTTTTTAAAAGCTGGTAACGTATTTTCCGGTGCGTAAGTCGAGGCACCACGATGTGCGATTATTTTCAACATCATTGCCACCTTTCAACAAAATGACACGTCAAAAATTTCTCAAAATAACTTTTGAAAAATTGTAGACGAGGGCGAGTTTCTTCCCTACATTATATGTAGGTGAGCAATAATGTGATAAAAATAATGTATAATATTCAAATAGACATCAATTAAGGAGAGAATAATATGGGTCATAATGAAGTGGTCGTCGTCATTGACTTTGGCAGTCCTTATAACCAATCGTTGTTAAGAAAAATTAGAGAACTCGGAGTGTATAGTGAATTACGTTCCCATACTGTGACATACGAAGAAATTAAAAAATTGGATCCGAAAGCGATTATTTTGTCGGGTGGACCATATCATATAAATGATGAACATCAATTTCGGGTCGATGAGGAAATTTTAACGAGCGAGATTCCGATGTTAGGAATTTGTTACGGAATGCAATTGTTGACAGATTTTTATGGTGGCAATGTGACACATCAAGGTGAACGTACTTATAAAACTGAAAAAGTAACGATCGGAGAAACGTTATTGTTTAACGATTTGCCACCAGAGCAAACAGTTTATATGAGTAAAGGTGATACGATCGAAACAGTACCACCAAAATTTCAAGTAGATGCGAAAGATGAAGATGGTAACATTATTGCGTTTAGTCATAAAAAAGAAAAAATATATGGAGTCCAATTTTATCCGGAAGCATCAGAAACAGAACACGGAAAAGAAATATTGAAGAACTTTTTATTTGAAGTGAGCGGCTGTTCTGGTGATTGGTCGATTGAAAGTTTTATTGAATCGGAAATAAAAAATATTCAAAAAACGGTCGGTGATAAAAAAGTACTTTGTGCACTAAGCGGTGGGGTTGACTCATCCGTCGTCGCTACATTGATTCACCGAGCGATTGGCGATCAACTTACTTGTATTTTCGTCGATCATGGGTTGCTTCGGAAAAATGAAGCGGAAGAAGTGATGGAGCTTTTAGCTGGAGAGTTCCGAATGAATATTATTAAAATCGATGCAGCCGATAGATTTTTGTCGAAACTAGCTGGTGTAGATGACCCAGAACAGAAACGAAAAATTATCGGCAATGAGTTTATCAACGTATTCGATGAAGAAGCTAGCAAATTAACAGATGTTGATTTTTTAGCGCAAGGAACGTTATATAGTGATGTGATTGAAAGTGGTACGGAATTAGGTAAAAAAGTAAAATCACATCACAATGTCGGTGGTTTGCCAGAAGATATGCAATTTAAACTGATCGAGCCAATCCGCTCTTTGTTTAAAGATGAAGTGCGTGCTCTCGGAACGGCACTCGGTTTGCCAGACCATATCGTATGGCGGCAACCATTCCCAGGTCCTGGTTTAGGGATTCGGGTGTTAGGAGAAGTGACGAAAGAAAAGCTTGAAATCGTCCGTGAAGCAGATGCGATCTTACGTGAAGAAATACGTCACGCAGGTCTTGAACGAGATATTTGGCAATACTTTGCGGTGCTTCCTAACATTCGCAGTGTCGGTGTCCGTAATGACGGTCGTTCTTACGATTATACGATAGGTATCCGGGCGGTTCATTCAGTTGATGGGATGACTTCAGAATGGGCACGAATCGATTGGGATGTATTAGATCGCATTTCACGACGGATTGTCTCCGAAGTCGAGCAAGTAAACCGCGTCGTATACGATATTACGAGCAAACCGCCAGCGACGATTGAGTGGGAGTAGTAACAGGAGCCCTAAAAGCCTTGGTAACACATGGTTTTCAGGGCCTTTTTATTCTTCATGGCACAGTTATGGCACACTTTGAAATTTTGTCTGATTACTGCTTTAATGTTCAATTTCTGTATCGTCACTGGTCTTTAGCTGAATAATATTACTTAGTCTGTCTGCAACTTGAAAATTGCTATTTGGATAGAGGTGTCCATAGGTACCTAAAGTAGTTTGTATATCCTCATGTCCAAGTCTGTCTTTAATCACTAAAGGATTTTCTCCCATGCTAATTAACAAAGAAGCGTGAGAGTGTCTTAATCCATGGATTTTGATCCTGTGGATGTTTGCAGCCTTGGCAAAGCGCTTAATGGAATGGGAAACAGTGTATGCATAAGCTTTAATCGCAGACTATTACGTATATCCTCATCTATGCCCCAATAGCTATTTCCACGCTCATCGTGGAGCTTGCGCAACTTGCCGTTTAGCTTCCGTGAACATTCGTTTTTTCTTTTATTAATCATTTCATTCTTCCTCTCGATAAATAGTATATTAAGTCTATATGACCTTAACGTAAACTGTCCAGCTAAGTGGAATATCGACTAGTCGATATTCCACTTAGCACCAATGTACAGAATAAACGGACAAGTCTGTTCAACTGTATGAAGCCGGAAAACCTAGAGCTGAAATTATTAGAGAATATGATTTGACACCTTCCGCCTTAACTAGATGGATCAATCAATATAAACAATCTGGATCATTTACAGAAAAAGCTAATCGCACTCCAGAACAAGAAGAATTAATTAAACTCAGAAAAGAAAATAAGCGCCTTGCCATGGAAAATGATATTTTAAAGCAAGCCGCGCTGATCATCGGTTGATGCGTAGATGTGATTCGTAATAACGCTCATAAATACCCTATATCAGCAATGTGTGAAGTCCTACAAATTCCTAGAAGTACTTATTATTATCAAGCCAAAGAACGAGAATATACCGATGACGGAGTATCCGAACTTAGTTGTTCAAATATTTAAAGATAGCCGTAATATATATGGTCAAAGAAAAATAAAAGTAACTTGAAAAACAAGGGATAATAGCATCACGCAAAAGAAATAAGTAACATCATGAAAAAACATGGACTGGTTTCAAATTACACTGTCACTCAATATAAACCAGTAAAGAAATCGTGTCAAAGATGGCATATTCTTCATATTCTCCATTTAAACCAAAACGTTCTTTCACATCCTCAAAGTCAAAGGGTGGTGTAAACCATGCTCCATTAACTTCGCCTTCATTATACTTACCTAGATTTGTTATAAAAACTTGCATTTCCATATCATTTCACTTCCTTTCCTTAAAAATAGACACAAAAAAAGTAGTAAACAATAACTGTCTACTACTCGAAAAGTTTTCTTACTTTGTTAAATCATAACTTAAATCTAAGAGGTGGAAGATTTGTTCATCTGGAACAGAACCATCCAATACAACGCTAATCCAGTGTTCCTTATTCATGTGGTAAGCGGGTAAGATTGCATTTTCCTTTCTTAAAATACCGGATAATGCTGGATCACATTTAACATTCAATATATCCGTTTCACGATTTCCCTCAATATTCAATTTATTTCTGTCAACATTCATAAGCAATCCATACCATTTGTTATTTTCACCATGTCTGAGCACAGCATAGTCTGGAAATTTAGCCCAAGGATAATCAGGATCTGTATTATATTTTCTTTTTGCATAGTTAAAAATATCTTCTCTGTACATTGCTGTCACCTTCTATTCAAACAAAAAATCTAATCTAAAGTTTAAATGAGTCACCATTATTTTTCAATCTTTCTACCGATTATCCCCTTATCGGTTTGAAGGTTAAGCCAAAAATAACTACTCACACAAAAAAATAATAACCAGCATTTTGTCTGTTGATAAAAAAATAAGCTTGTTAATCCCTAATGCACTCCCGTTTGGTTCACCATTTTTTGCAGAACATAAGAAGACCACTTATCTTCCACAAAAAGTGGAAGACCTCTTGGAGGCTGGAGTGACTACTGGCATAAGAAACTAACTTTTTGGAAAACATAAGCGTAAAACAAGTTTATCAGGAGGAAACATCATGGGACTTAACGTCACACAAAAATTAATCGAAAGCCATTTAGTTTCGGGGAAAACGATTCCTGGAAAAGAAATCGGCCTGAAAATCGACCAAACATTAACCCAAGATGCGACAGGAACGATGGTCATGCTCGAGTTAGAAGCGATGGGGCTCGACGAGTACAAACGGAAGCATCCGCACAGTACGTCGACCATAATTTAATCCAAGTCGACCATAAAAACCCCGATGATCACTTATTTTTACAAAGTGCAGCGAGACGATTTCGGTTTTTACTATAGTCGTCCTGGAAACGGTGTAAGTTATCCGGTACATATGCAACGGCTTGCGAAACCAGGTAAAACGTTATTAGGTTCTGATAGCCATACGTGTGCGAACGGTTGTATGGGGATGCTCGCAATGGGGGCAGGTGGGATCGATGTCGCGATGGCGATAACCGGTGAGCCGTTTTATGTAAAAATGCCGAAAGTATGGGGGATTAAATTAACCGGAAAATTACCAGATTGGGTAAGTGCGAAAGATGTCATCTTAGAATTTTTACGCTGTCACGATGTAAAAGGTGGAGTCGGAAAAGTGATTGAATTTTTCGGTCCGGGATTAGAACATTTAAGCGCGATGGACCGACACGTCATTGCGAATATGGGAGCAGAACTGGGAGAAACTGGAACTGTTTTTCCGTCAGATGAAGAAATAAGACGGTTTTTAAAACAACAAGGGACGAGAGGAAGACTGGATCGAACTGAAAGCTGATAAAAATGCCGAATATGATTTATATGAAGAAATCGATCTTTCGACGATCGAACCGCTTAATTGCGAAAGCCATCGAGCCCAGGCAATGTCGTCCCTGTTTCTGAAGTTGCTGGAACACCGATTTATCAATCGTATATCGGTTCTTCAGCAAATCCAGGATTTCGAGATTTTGCGATCGCTGCGGAAATTGTGAAAGATAAACATATCGCCACCTGGAGTATCGTTCGATATTAATCCTACTTCAAGGCAGATGTTGACGGATTTAGTGCGCGCTGGACATATTGCCAGTTTGCTTCAAGCGGGTGCAAGACTCCATCAAGCTGGATGTAACGGTTGTATCGGAATGGGACAAGCTCCGGCGACAGGAAGAAATAGTTTACGAACTACACCACGTAATTTTCCTGGACGTTCGGGGACGAAAGAAGATAATGTTTTCTTATGCAGTCCAGAAACGGCAGCTGCTTCAGCACTTACAGGTGTGATTACAGACCCGAGAACACTCGGCGAATCCGTGCACCGAAAGTGGAAGAACCGAAACAAGTCTCTGTCGATATCAATTTATTGGAGCCACCTTTACCGAAAGAAAAAGCAAAATATGTTTCGTTGCATAAAGGACCGAACATCGCATCTATTCCTGAAATGGATGAGATGCCTGATCAATTAGAAGTCCCAATTTTGTTGAAAATGGGAGATAACATTTCGACTGATGAAATTTTAGCAGGTGGAGCACGAGTCTTACCGTTCCGCAGTAATTTACCAGAAATAAGTAAATTCACGTTTGAAATTATCGATCCGACTTACTATGAACGGGCGAAAGAAAGTTGACAAACGAGGAGGCCATGCAATTGTTGGCGGTTATAACTATGGACAAGGATCGAGCAGAGAACATGCCGCATTAGCTCCGCGATATTTAGGGTTGAAAGTAGCGCTCGTGAAAGATTTCGCTAGAATCCATTGGAAAAACTTAGTCAATTTCGGGATTTTACCGTTGACTTTTTCGGATGTGTCCGACTACGACTTGTTAGCACAAGGAGACGTATTCGTTCCTTAAAGATATCCGGAATCAAATTGAGAGAAGCAACAAAATTGAAATTGAAGTAAAAGGGAAAAATCAAATGCTCTTTGCTGAACATGCCCTTTCTAGGAGACAAATCGACATCATTTTAGCTGGTGGATTAATTAACTGGGTGAAAGTTGCGAAGGAGGGAAGGCGATGAGGGAAGAAATTTGTCGAGCGTGTGAAGGAACTGGGATGTTAGCCGATGATGAAGGTTGGCAATACCGCTGTAGCGTTTGTCGCGGTACAGGGAAAAAGAATCGAGAATAAGGAAGCGGAAATTTTAGCAGTCGATGAAAATAATCGGTTACTCGATTAATTTGTAAAAAAATAAAGTAAAGTATTTTATATTGACGAATTGTTAAATTAGAAGTATGATAAAGATTGAAAAAATATCATATAGCTTTGCGTATAATCTAAAGAATGGGCTTTAGAGTTTCTACCGGACTACCGTAAATAGTCTGACTACGCAGAGGTTGAAATAAGCATAGCAATCGCTATGTTTATACCCTTTGTTTTAAAAATTGGGTAAGATCTCCATCTGTCAAGTCTTAAGGTAGCACTCTTTTAAAAGGGTGCTTTTTTTATTTTTTATTCATTTTCAGCATTGATTGTCGATTTTTTAGGGAATAGTATAGCGAAACGTAGAACTTTACCCATTGGTGGATGCAGAGCTAAATTTGAAGGAGGATACATGTTGAAGAAGTATTTCCGCTTCGAAGAATTAGGTACGAATTATCGCACTGAATTTATGGCTGGGTTAACGACTTTCTTAGCAATGGCATACATTTTGTTCGTTAATCCAAATGTTTTCTAGGTGCTACTGGTCATGGATGATCAAGGTGCTGTCTTTACAGCGACAGCAATTGCAGCGGCAGTGGGAACTTTCGTGATGGGTGTTCTCGCTCGTTATCCAGTTGCCCTCGCTCCAGGAATCGGACTTAACGCGTTTTTCGCTTATACGGTCGTATTAGGGTACGGAATTCCGTGGCAAACAGCATTAGCTGGGGTGTTAGCATCAGGACTTATTTTCATCGTCTTTACCCTTACAGGTTTACGCGAAAAAATTATTAATATGATTCCAGCTGATTTAAAATTAGCTGTTGGTGCAGGGATCGGATTTTTTATCGCGTTTCTCGGTTTTCAAAATGCAGGGATTATCATTGCGAATGAAGTGACTTTAGTCGGTCTCGGTGATCTTATCTTCACCGTATGTATTACTCGCAATTTTCGGCTTAGTCGTCTCAATTATTTTATTAAGTTTGAATATTCGCGGTGGAATTTTTTATGGTATGATCATTACAGCGATCGTTGGGATGATTTTCGGATTGATTGAAGCGCCGAAAGGGATAAGTGATATCGTTAGTCCAGCGCCGAGCATCGCTTCTACATTTGGGCAAGCAATTATCAATTTCGGTGATATTTTTACGTTGGAGATGCTCGTTGTCATTTTAACGTTTTTATTCGTAGAATTTCTTTGATACAGCAGGAACGCTCGTTGCTGTTGCGACACAGGCAGGACTAATGAAAGATAAGAAATATTACCACGTGCTGGTAAGGCGTTATTTGCCGATGCGTCAGCGACAGTCGTCGGTTCGATCGTTGGAACATCAACGACGACATCATTCGTCGAATCAACTGCAGGAGTCGGTGTCGGTGGTAAATCAGGATTTGCCTCCGTCGTTACGGCTGGATTTTTCTTACTTGCATTATTTTTCTCACCGTTACTTGCGGTGATTACAGTCGAAGTAACTGCTCCAGCACTTATTATCGTCGGTGGCGTCATGATGGCTTCAGCACTTAAACAAGTGAATTGGGTATTTATTTGAAATTGCTTTACCTGCATTTTTAACGGTTATTTGTATGCCATTAACTTATAGTATTGCGACTGGAATCGCGATCGGATTTATCTTTTATCCAATTACGATGATCATGAAAGGAAAAGCGAAAGAAGTACATCCTGTTATGTACGGTTTAGCGATTATTTTTATCTTGTACTTCATTTACTTATCGTAATCAAGGAAAAGACTGTTGATGATCATATCAGCGGTCTTTTCTGCGTTTTTATAAACTTTAAAAGATATACTTTACTTAAATGAACGACTACTGTTACGATATGTACGTAAACAATTTTGAAGTGAGGTTATATCGATGGGTCAGCCGTTTGTGAAACAACTAAGAACAGGAAAAGTAAAGGAAATGGGTAGAGAAGATGCAAAAAATCTACTAGATCGTCGATGGCAAAGTGCAATATTTAAAAGCGAA